>CAYTYO010000010.1:0-27446 GCA_964441445.1 uncultured Gammaproteobacteria bacterium
TTTTTGATAAGCTCCCTCATGTGTGATATTATATGGCCTAAATTCGGTTAGAACAGAGGCTTATGCCAATAATCAAGAATGCAATCAGAAAATTAAGGGCTGATAAACGGCGGTCTGCGGTTAATGTTAAGACGCGGACAGCTATGAAACAGGCGATATCCGCCATGCGTAAAAAACCCTCGGAGAAGCTATTAAAAGCAGTTTTTTCAAAGTTAGACCGAGCCGTAAAGAGTCAGATTGTTCATAAGAATAAAGCAGCCAGGCTGAAATCCAGGCTAGCTTTACTGATTAAGAAGTAACGAAGGTGATGCTATACTGATAGTATGCCTGCCCGATCTGCTAAGGTAAATTTGGTTCCCACGTCGGAGTTTGAGTCGGGATTTTGGGGTAAATTTCTGAAATGGGCGGTAACCACGGGAAGATACATGATTATACTGACGGAAATGGTTGTAATTGTGGCCTTTTTAATGAGATTCAAATTGGATGAAGACTTAAGAAGGATAAATGAGCAAATAAACGGCCAGGTAGGCTTGCTCCAGTCCATGTCTGCCGGAGAAATCAAGTTCAGGGCCCTACAGAAAAAAATTAATTTGGCCTCAAGCATGATGAATAACCGAACTCAACCGACTGAGGGATTTTTCTACTTGCAGGAAAGGTCTTTACCAGAAATTACATCAAGAAAAAAAGAGGTTATGCCTAGAGAGATTGTGTTAGCAGCAGCGACACTCAGTGATAAGGCAATGGGGCAATTTATGGCAAGTTTGTCCGCTGAAGGAACATGGAAAAGTCTTGATGTGACGGAGTTGGTTGGGGATAAGGTGAGCGGAATAAAATTTACTATATCTGCTAAAAAATAATATGGCATTGGATTATAAGAGTAGTTTGGGAAGATACCGAAGATATTTACAGCTGATGCGCAATCAGCCGCTTTGGAGTGCCAGCATGTGGGTCATTATGTCTTTAGTCCTGTTGATCGTACTTTTAGTCTTGGCGTTGCGGCCAACACTAGTAACTATTTCCGGGTTGTTTGGCCAGATCAAACAACAAGAGATTATTTCTGCAAGGCTCGACGATAAAATCCTAAGCTTGCGTAAGGCTATTAGCGAGATGGAAGCGGTTGAGCCAGATCTACAAGTTTTATCTGATGCTATCCCTGATCAGCCGAACTGGGATATTTTAGCGGGAGAACTGTATAAAGCTGCAACAGAAAGTGGGCTGGATATTACTTCCGTTTCGATTGAAAAAATTCCCACATCCCCCATTGAACCAGTGTCGGATCAGATTCAAGCTACCTCACTTGTACCAAAAGGGTTAATTTCTATTCGGTTTAGCTTATCGGCAATCGGGACTGAAGAACAGATTACAAACGCACTGGAAATGATAGAAAAAATGAAAAGGTTAGCATTATTTCCAAACGTGGCTATTGAAGAGGATAAGGATGGTCGATTAAACTTGACTGTATCGGGGGAGGCGAGTTACATTCCCGAAATGTATTTGTTGTAAAAATGAAAAAAAGAGGAGTTGATAGGGATATTGTCATATTGCTTATTTCTACGTTAATTACTGTGACTTCATGGGTGGGTTTCGAGGTTTACAGAGCTTATGTTAAAGTGAATACGACTGCAGAAGTTGAAAAAAGTCTGCAACAAGTTGACCCTGTTTTGAATAGGGAATTATTTGGTAAATTGAGAGATTTACAGAAATGAAAAAAAGGGAGATTAGGTTTCCGACCATCTTAGGTTTGCTAGTTGCCGTCGGCGGTTTGGTTTCGGGTTTGTGGTTGGTACAAAACCAAATCAGAAATTCCACGCAGGCTGCGGAAGAAATTATCCCCAAGGAAGTGGTTGTCACTAATATTTCTGACAGTGGGTTTACTGTGTCGTGGGTCACTGACAAAGCGATATCTGGGTATTTATTATACGGTGAAGGACAAACTGATTTATCCACAACAGCGAGTGATGATAGAGATCAAAATTTGGGCGAAATATCAGCTTATTTAACGCATTATGTGACGGTAAGGGGTCTAAAGCCTGAGACAACTTACGGATTTAAAATAGGTTCTGGTAAACAAACGTTTGGCCTTTCCGAGTTACCGTATATGGTACACACCGGCCCGGTGTTGGTTGAACAACCAGTGGCTGATGTGGCCTACGGACAAGTTCTAACACCAGCCGGCGAACCGGCTGAGGGAGCGCTCCTTTATGTCCAATTAGCCGGGGCAGTCAGATTGTCCACAGTTGTTAAAAATAATGGTTCATACGCGGTGCCGCTTTCGACTGCCAGAACGGCAGACTTAAAATCTTATCTTGAATACGATAAACAAACGACTCCTATTGTCATTGAAGTAAATGGCGGAGGAATATGGGGAATAACTAGTTTGAAAACCACCACAGGACAAGACAGTCCTGTTGACGAAATTACGATGGGCGCTGGGGAGAAAGATGAGGAGAGTGAAGGATCAAAATTGTCCGAGAGTTCCGATGGCTTGAACGGCCTTGTCTTATTATCCCCGTTTTCAGGTGAAAAAGTTAATTCGGCGACACCAATAATTATAGGAGCAGCTCCTGCCGGAACAGAAATTGAGGTGGTCGTAAATTCAGAGTCACTGATAACTGGAAGGACTACCGCCGATGAAACAGGAAGTTTTTCTTATACGGTTCCGCAGAATCTTGAACCCGGTCAGCATACTATTACAATTTCCGCTGTGGTAAACGGCGTAGTCAAAAGAGTTTCCAGATCGTTTACTGTTTATGCTGTGGGTGAGAGTTTTGATCCGGCTTTCTCTGCCAGTCCTTCCTCTGCCCCACTACCGACATCTAAGCCCGTCGCTACAACTACACCAGTACCCACCACGCCTGTTGTTGTAATAGCAACGTCAGCACCGACACCAAAACCGACTGCTACCCCTTTACCCACCAGGTCTCCGGATCCGGTTATAACTATTTCTCCAACGCCGACTCAAGACTTGGTCACCTCTGGTGCCGAAGAATATTCGTTGATTATGCTTTTAGTCGGAACTTTCATGCTTGTTTACGGCGCAATGTGGTATAAGAGGTCGTGGTAGGGTACAATTTTGATTGTGATAGAGGAACGAAGAAGGAGAAAGCTGATAAGAGTTGGGGTAGATTTTGACGGAGTAGTGACACAAAATCCACTAAGGGCTGCACGGGCAATCATAGCTGGAGTAAAACACCGGATATTGGGGATAAAGAAGTTGAGTTTTTTTGTACCGAAAGGAAAATGGCAAAAATTGGTTTATTATGCAGGAGTGGTAGCTCCAAGTTTGTGGCCTGCTAAAGGAATTGATTTATTAAAAGAGATGGCTGGTTCGGGAAAGTATAAATTTGTTTTGGTAACAGGAAGGTATAAATTCGTGAAAAAACAAACATATGATTGGATTAAAAAGTACAATATCGATAAAACGTTTGAGAAAATATATATTAACGAAGAGCAAGAACAACCCCATGATTATAAAAAAAGGATTATTGCAAATGAAGCATTCGATTACTATATCGAAGACAATTGGGATATCGTTCAAAAACTGTGCTCATCGTCGTCAACAAAAGTATTCTGGATATATAACTTTTTAGATAAGGGCAGAGAATATTCTTGCAAATTCTCTTCTCTGGAAAAAGCACTAGCACAAATCAGGAGAGAAAATGAAGATATTAGTTGACCTGAGTTATTATTTTCCCCACATATCAGGTCTGAGTGAATATGCGAGAAGGTTGGCTGAAGGATTAAACAGCGTCGAGACTCAGGTTGAAGTTATTTGTAATAAGCAGAATGCTTCTAGTCTAGAGAATGAAATAATTGCGGGTGTTAAAATCCGCAGATTTCAACCAATTATGAGACTGAATAAAATTTCGTTTTCATTGAAGTTGGTGGTTTGGTGTATTCAAAACATGGGACGATATGATGTTGTCATAATTCATTTGCCAAATCCTGAAGGGATGATGGTGGCATTATTGGCAAGGATTATGGGTAAAAAAATTGTTTCAGTTCTGCATTGTGATGTTGCAATTGGTAAATCAATACTAGAAAAAATAATATCCTTTATTTCTAAGGTTTCGAATGTTGTATCTGCAATAGTCAGTAATAGGGTGGTTGTTAATTCGTTGGACTACGCAAGCAGCATCAAATACTTAAGGTTTTTTACGAATAAGTTGACAGAAATATTTCCAATCGTGGGATTGCCTACAATAAAATTAAAGTCAAAAGTAAATAAACGTGGAAAAATTACTTTGGGATATCTAGGCAGGATATCGGAGGAAAAAAATCTGCACACTGTGATTCAAGCAATTAAAAAAGTTGGGCGATATGATGTGTGTTTTGAGTTGGCCGGACCAAACAGAATTCCAGGTGAAGAGAATTACTTTCTAAAAGTAGACAGAATGGTCCAACAAAGCAATGGTCGGGTAATAATAAATGGAAAGTTGAATAATCAGGAGGTAAAACTTTTTTTAAAAAAAATTGATTTCTTCGTTTTAGCATCAAACGTATCCACTGAGTCTTTTGGTATTGTTCAAGTTGAGGCAATGCGATTTGGAATTCCGGTCATTGTTTCAAACATGCCCGGTGTGCGTGTACCAGTGCTGTTAACAGGAGCGGGAGTGTTGGTAAACGACTACAATGATCCAGATGATTGGGCAAGAAAAATTGAGATGGCATTAGATAACGAAGATAAACTTAAAAAGTTAACGGTGTTATCTGAAAAGATATTTGATCCGAATAAAGAATTGGAAAAGTGGAGAGAATTGATCCGTTCGATTTAAATTTTTTCGAAGATAAATACTTGAGGATGATCATAAACTGTGTAAGCTTCTTCTGCAAAGTCATCAACGAAACTAATCCCCTGGTCTGAGCAATGAAAGCTTGGCAAAGAAATCTTTCCGTATTCAAGCTGCGGAGGAATTAGGCAAATGTTGATAAACGGAATTGGAATGTTTGGGCGGGAGGCAAAACTTGCCACTAGTTTAAACTGGGTTTCTCCTCTAAAAAGTCGTTGGTAAAACGCACTGGTCTGAGGGTAAAGAAGCGGAGCCGAAGATATAGATGCGTAAACTCGGTTGCTGGAAAGAACTAAATAGTTTGTCGTAGATAGTTGAGAAGAAAGTTTTTCCCATTTTTGCTCTGTTTCTGGAGCATACATCTCTAGTTCAATAATTTTATAGTTTGGATTACTGCCCAAAGGTAAACAGTCATCCCAAATCTCGCAGGTAAGTGTTGATCCCGAAGGAATGTTTTTTATAATCCACTCGGACGCTTGAACCCGTGGGTGAACATGTTGATAAATTGACATAAATGCCAATAATGGCACCGAACAAATGACTAGTAAGATCATTAAAAATATGGATCCGAACTTTTGCTTAAACAAGTAAAGACCATATCCTGAATAAATTGCAAGAAACGGAAACAATGGATAAAAGTATCTACCGGTCATAGAGAAACTAAGTCCGGAATAGATAAATAATCCCAATATCCAAAGAAGCGATGGCACAGCTGTGATATGCTCCCTAGTTTTTCTAATAACAAGGAAAGGAGATATCACTACTACCAATGAACCAATGGGACCAATCGCCCACCAAAGTAAATTTAACGTTGGAAAAATTATTTTTGCTTGATTTATCCATTGCACTGCGGGGGGAAACCAGCCTGAAGGATTGTCAAATGATTTTAGTGTCTTTAAATTTGAAACAATCTGGGGATTTAAATTAAATAAGCCCTTAAATAGATATGGCTGAAATAGATGGACAGAAATAAATAATGAGAGGAAGAAAACAGCAGTAATATATAAGTATTTCTTAAGATTTCTTTCCTTTAGATAATTGATGTAGAACCCAAGAATTATTATCGGAAGAAAAAGCGCAGCTGAATATTTCGATGCGATTGCAAGTCCAAAGACAATTCCCAAAATAATGCACGTCTTTCGGTTGATATTCAATAAAAGCAAATATGAAAGTGTAAGAAAAAAAACTAAATACGGATCAACAGTGAAATAATGGGCTAGTTGAGTTGGTAGAACTAAAAAAGAATAAAACAACGTACTCAATGTTGCGATCTTCTTGTTTTTAAAAAGCTGACGTGAGATCAGATACACCAAGATTAGAGTGCTTACGTCTAAAAGACCCGACACAATTCGGCCCGTAGTTACCAGTTCTACTATTGATGTCCGACCCAAGATGCCACTAATAATTTTTATGAAAAATATCGGAAAAGTCCCGTAAACATAAAAGTCGAACCCGACATTGTTGGGATTAAAAGATGATTTAGACGTCGAAAGGTAATCTCCAATAGTGTCTGGAATTTTAATATTCTGTGTTACCATGCCCAAGAATCTTTCGTCAGGATGGAGCAAGGAACCATTGTCCCAAGAGTTTCCGATAAGTCGAGATGCTAGCCCTATCATAAGAGCGAGGATCAATAGTAGGTTGTTTTTCATTTTCATAAGATGCTGCAGTTAGTCTTAACCGAATATACAGTCAATCCACTTTTTTTATTCAGATATTCAATATTAAAATCATTTTGCCAAAGTGCATAATTGGGATTTAAAAACCCTTCGGAATGTGGTGTTAGTTCGACATAGTTGATGTTATTCTTGATCAGAAGAGTGCAAGCTGTTTGCTTATCGGGGGATGAATAGATATCGGCAGTTATTCTTTCTCTAGAGATCTGATCATAACCATATGACCAGGTAAAATACGGGTAGCCGTTAAATATTGATCTGCCACCAATTGACGCAGGATTGTAAAACCAGGTGTCATTAAGAATAATCGAAGTAGGTGGAGTGCGTTCGAAAAAGAAAGAAACCGCCGGGTCCGCTTCAATATCTTGAATATTAAGGAAAAAATCATTTTTAACGGGGAAAAAATCTACAACGCCGCCAAAAATTAGAAAAGGGACGATAATAAAAGTAGTAATTTTCCCCAAAAAATTAACCTTCCACAAACGAAAAATGGTATACGCTGAGAAGGGCAAACCCATAATTAAAAAGAAATTAAACAGTTTGTGGTTATTGATCATGTCAGCTGACAGTTGAAAAACGTTGGGAATGATAAATAGCAATAAGAGAGGAATGAATAAAAGTTTGGCTTTTTTCGGCGCAATTAAAATACCTATGGGAATTAAAAACAAGTGCAACCCGATGTTCATAAACCAGTAGCGAATAAAGCTGATAATATTGCTTCCTTCCGGCAAAAGATAACCGGGATGCAAAGATAATGCGGGGGCGGAATTAATCGTAAAAAGATAAACAATGATCCAGGGAATAGTTCCTATAGTAAAATGTACTAAGAATTTTTTAAACGGGCGCTGAAACGGTAATTGGGTAAGGACAAAAACACAGGCTATGATAAAACCAGCCTGGTTTATTAGTAACAATGATCCCGTTAGGAAACCTATTAGACTGGATTTATAACTGCGTTTTTTATGAAGCAAAATAACTATAAGCAAACAAATGGCGAAAGAGAGACCTAAATGTCTTTGGTTGGTATAGATATTCAGATTCCAGAAAGCTGAAATTAAGCTGCCGTCCCACGGACCGAAAGATGCAAAAACTGAATTTGTAGTAATATCCGTAAAAGTTCCGAGACCCAATGGATGGTCTTTAAAAAAATCAAGAAACGATAGTGAACCGTTTAAAAGGAAAAATAGGAGTGACAATAATCCGACGGCCGTTGATCTGAAGATTTGCCTTCCATAATAAAAGACAGCGTACAATAAAAAGAAAAAACCTAATGCACTAGTTGAGTTCAATGCATAATCCAGCCGAACGCCTATCTTTTCCAGTCCCCCGACAAAAAGATAAAATAGGTAGTGGTACCGGATGGGTTCGCCCGGGTATAGCGGATGATGAATAGGCCAGTTGGAGCCATAGGAGAACGAGCGGATGAGCGGAATGTTGCTGCCAAAATCACTGTACACTTTTGAGGCGATACGCAATTCTTTTGAAGCAGCGGAATAGGAAAAAGTATGATTCATGAGCCAAAAAGAAAAAACAAATAATCCTGTCAGGACCAAAAATAGCAGTACGGGCTTAAGGTGTATCCGAGATATGTATTTCATGAACTACAGGTAATTATAACTAACGTACAGTCCTGATATTAAAAATTTCAAAAAGAGACGTTTTTCAACTTACGTATCGGTTAATAATAGCTATAATAGCAGGGCATGAATGACATAGTGATGGCCGGAAAATGGTGGGTGGGCTTATTTGTTATGGGAATGGGGGCGTGGCCGGTGACGGCGATATTATTTCGTGATTGGACAAATAAAGGCTATTTGTTAGCAAAGATAGTGGGGTTGTTGATGGTTGGATATATTGTGTGGTTGGGGGGAATGTTGAAAATTGTTCCATTTTCTTTTGAAACTTTAGTAGTTATATTTGTCGGTTTAAGTGTAATTGGTTGGAAAAAGTTTTCTCGTTCATTACAACCCAATTGGATGTCGGTGTTTAAAGACGAGTTGGTGTTTTTAACAATATTTGCAGCCTGGAGTTGGGTGAAGGGGCATGCTCCTGAGATTAATGGATTAGAAAAGTTTATGGATTTCGGATTTATGCAATCTATCGCGAACAGCACATATTTTCCCCCCATTGATATGTGGTTTTCCGGCATGCCTGTAAATTATTACTACTTTGGGCACCTGTTAGTGGCAATTCTTTCGAAACTTACGACCGTTGATCTTAGTTACGGGTTCGGGTTGATTTTGTCAACTCTATGCGCGCTGACCTTTTCGATGTCTTTTGCTATTGGAAGAGAGATGCTGGCGATTAAAAGTAGGTTTAAAGGCGTGTTGGGACCGCTTTTCATCGCCGCGCTTGTAACATTTTCAGGAAATTTGCACACCATTTACGCATTTACAACTGGATACCAGACAGATAACCCTCCGCCGTTTTGGGAGATATGGTCGAATATTACAGAGAGCACAGCTGTAAGTGAGGGGTGGAATAGATATTGGTACCCAAACGCTACAAGGTTTATCCCCTACACTATTCATGAATTCCCCAGCTACTCTTTTGTTGTTTCAGATATTCACGGTCATGTTTTGGCTATTCCCATTGCACTTTTACTTATCGCTTTGATAGTTACCGCATGGAAAAATGAAGAATTGCGCCATAAATCGCAGGTGGCGGCGGTATACGGAATAGTCGCGGGAACGGCATTTATGACAAATGCGCTTGACGGGCCGATATATCTTATGTTGTGGGTTGCGATGTGGCTGACTATTTGGTGGAATGAAAAATTAACTTTAAATTTGATTTTTAAACCGATAATAGTTGCTCTGATAGGATTTATTATTACAGTCCTCCCCTTTTTAATAACGTTTAAGCCTTTTGTTTCCGGAGTAGCCGTGAACTGTCCGGCTGGTTTTTTGGCTGGAAAAACTTTTGGGCCATTAATTTTTGAAGATGTAACTAAATGTCAAAGATCCCCATTGTGGATGATGTTTATATTGTGGGGATTTTTTGTGTATTGGGGAATAGTTATGTACAGGAAGATCCCGAAAGATTTTAAGATTAAAAAATTGGCGATTTCAATTTGCATCATAAGTTTGCTTTTGGTTATTTTCCCAGAAATTTTTTACTTTAAAGATATTTATCCGCTGCACTTTCGAAGCAATACTATGTTCAAACTCGGATACCAGGTGTTTATTTTAATGTCGCTGATTGCGGGCTGGACTATTGTAAGTCTGATATCGAACCGTAAACAGATTAAGTACTCCAGAATACTTTTTCTTTTAGGATTGCCTTTAATTTTTCTGGTGATGATCTTTCCTTTTTTTGCTGTCAGATCTTACTTCGGATCATTAACAACCTATAAAGGTTTATGGGGTCTGAACTGGATGAAGAACGATTTTCCCGAAAACCTGCAGGTGATTAATTGGATAAATGAGCAAAAGCCGCTGGCAAAGGATACTGTAATTCTTGAGGCTCAGGGGGACAGTTATCAAGATGCAGTGTCGCAAAAACCATATAACCAGGTGTCCACTTTTACGGGAGTTCCAACAGTGGCGGGATGGTATGTACATGAGTGGTTATGGCGAGGACAAGATAAGATTGCAAGCCGCGCTGATGATGTAAGAATAATTTATGAGACTTCAGATACTGAGACGGCTAGGACACTAATAAATAAATACGGAGTTACTTATGTACTGGTCGGAGAAATGGAAAGAGAAAAATACAAGTTCCTGAATGAAGATAAATTCACATCAATTTCTAAATTAGTTTTCGAAACCGGACAAACCAGACTTTATAAATTGCAAGATTAATAATGTTAAATCTTTCCGAGCTTAGTCAAATTCAACAAGATGCAGTGCTTTTCGATAAAAATAAGCCGTTGATAATTCTCGCCGGGGCAGGAAGCGGAAAGACTAAGGTTCTAACTTATCGGGCGGCACATTTTATTGAGGATGAAAAAATTCCAGCTGAGGAAATATTACTTTTGACTTTCACAAATAAAGCGGCTGGAGAAATGCTTTCCCGCATCAGACGGCTGATTAACCAAAAAGGTAGTCCCTTACTGGGAGGAACTTTTCATAGTTTTTGCGTAAGAATTTTGAGGAAATACGGTTCAATAATCGACGTGGAACCGACATTTTCAGTGTTTGATGAAAACGATCAAATTGAAACCGTAAAACGAGCAATGCAACTTTTAGCCATTGATATAAAGTCCGTCAGACCAGGATCAGTTTTAGGCGCAATTTCTGATGCGAAAAACAACTTGGTGGGTCCGACAGAATACGGTGGTTATGCCAGGGGCGACTTTCAGAAAACTGCCGCTAGAGTTTATTTGGTATACCAGAAACTACTAAAGAAATTCAATGCGTTGGATTTTGACGATTTGCTTTTGCAAACCGTAAGAATGCTGAAGGAGAATCAAACCGTTGTAGAAAGTGTTAGAAAAATATTTTCATATGTATTAGTCGATGAATATCAAGATACCAATAAAGCTCAATACGAATTGACGCGACTGTTAACTGTGCACAATCAACACCTAACTGTCGTCGGGGATGCTGCCCAAGCAATATATTCCTGGAGGGGAGCAGACTACCGAAATTTGTTGTACCTAAAACAGGATTATCCGGAAATCACAACTCTTAATTTGGAACAAAACTACCGCTCGACGCAAAATATTTTAAAAGCAGCGAATGAAATTATTGGTAAAAATAAAAATCATCCTGTATTGAAATTGTGGACAGAAAAAGATGACGGAGAAAAGATTACTATTTATCAGGCTGAAAGTGAATTAGACGAAGCAGCGTATATACTCTTCGAAATAAAGAAAAGGCTTAGTAACGGTATGGACTTGTCAGATTTTGCTGTGTTGTACAGGACTAACGCTCAATCAAGAGTAATTGAGGAGGCCATGTTACATGCCGGACTGCCGTATGTTCTGTTTGGCGGAACCAGGTTTTATGAAAGAAAAGAGGTGAAAGATATTTTGGCATATTTGAAGATTTTGGTTAACCCAAGTGACGAGGTTGCCAGGAAGAGGGCTGAAAAAATCGGGAAAATAAGAATGGGTAAATTGGAAAAATCTAGGCTGGAATTGGATACCAGTTTGCCTACAGTGAGCGTCTTAGATGCAGTATTAAAAATAACAGGATATACGGATCTTTTAGACATAAATAACGAGGAAGATGCAATGAGAATTGAAAATATTAAAGAGCTCAGAAGCGTGGCTTTGGAGTTTCCTGAGCTGTCAGAATTTTTGCAGCAAATTGCATTGACAGAACGCGAATCTAAATCCCATGGGGTGAATTTGAATGATGCAAACAGGAAGGCTGTTTTACTGATGACATTGCATGCGGCAAAAGGATTAGAGTTTAAAACAGTATTTATGGTAGGCATGGAGGAAGGACTATTCCCCCACTCTCGGACACTAATGAATAACGAAGATATGGAAGAAGAACGAAGACTGTGTTACGTCGGCATGACACGGGCAAAGGATAAACTATATATGACGTGCGCAAGCAAGCGATTATATTTTGGACAACGGAACGCAAATCCAGTTTCTCGTTTTCTTGCTGATATCCCTGAAGAATTACTTAGTTTGAAAGTGAATATCAAACCCGCAAAAATAGTTTCTGAAGGCTGGGGGTTTGATGAAAACGGAGAGTGGAGATGGAGTCCTGACGAGTAGATATAATTAGAATACGAAAAAATGACAGAAAAAATAAATTACAAAATTGTTGAAGATCCAAACGAGGGGGAGGCCTGGGATAAGTTGGTGGGCCACCCATTACAAAGCTGGGCCTGGGGAGATTTTCGATCTAAGCGACAAGATATTTCCCGATTGGGTGTTTATAAAGACGGCAAGCTGATAAATGCGTTTTTAATCGTGTGGACCAAAATAAAACTAACACCTTTTTGTATCGGATACATTCCCATGGGTAACTATCCATCAAGCCGTGATATTAAACAAATTCAAATAATCGGTAAGAAAATGGGGGCAATCGCTGTGAGGATAGAACCTGATTTTATGTCGAAAAAAGACAACAATGCTTTGCTGACCATGCCGCAAGGAAGAGCTCTGTTTAAGCCGAAAACTTTTGTTATAGACCTTAACCTTTCAGAGGAGGAACTATTAGCGAAGATGCACCCGAAAGGTAGATACAACATTAAAATTGCAGCAAAACACGGAGTCATTTGCCAGGAGGACAACTCTGCAGAGTCTTTGGAAGCATATTTAGAACTAATGTTTTTGGGAACAGCGAAAAGGCAAGGAATATATATGCATGGTCCAGATTATCATCAACAAATGTGGAATGCGCTGAGGGTGAACAATATGGCGACTCTGTGGACAGCTAAGTATAAAAATAAAATTTTGGCGGCGGATATAATTTTCAGATTTAATGACAGAATTTATTACGCCTATGGCGCTTCTGCTCTTGAGCATAAGGAAGTTATGGCCTCTTCTGGGCTTTTATGGGAAATAATCAAATGGGGAAAAACTTCTGGGGCAACAAAATTTGACCTTTGGGGAGCAGAACAGGGCAAAGGTTTTTCACGATTTAAGGAGCATTTTGGTGGCGATTTGGTAAACCTACCGGGAAGTTATGATCTCGTTGTTCGGCCGATACTGTATCCGTTTTTTCGATTTTTGGAGGAGGCAAGGTGGCAAATCATACACAAGTTAAAGTAGTTCAAGATTTAAGGCAAAGCGAAAAATATCGTAAATATATTGAGTCGATCGGGTGGAAAACTATAAAAACTTCTGAAAGCAATAATGCAATTTTTTTACGTAAACTAGGTCCAGTTTCCTTAGTCAAAGTTCAGAGGTTCAGTACAATTCTAAAGGCGACTGAGCTGCGTGAAATATATCGGAAATATCACGTGGTAATGTGTAAGCTTGAACCTGGTGAAAATATAAGGAATCAGGACTTAAATAAATTAAGGAATTTGGGTTTTAGATCTAGTAGCTGGCCATTGCTGGCCACAAAAACATTAAGGTTAGATCTTCGTCCAAGCGAAGATGCTATCCTATCGACGTTTCGTAAGGATTGTCGTTATTGCATCAGAAAAGCAGAGAGTCAAAATGGGATTGCCAGAGCTGATAACGAATTTGATAGGTTTTATGAAATATGGAAACGATCAGCAAAAAGGAAGAATTTGTGGATACCCGGATATAAAGAGTATCTTTCGTTGGTTAAAATTTTCGGCGATGACGCTTACTGTATTACCATGGGCGAATTATCAGGAGCCGTAATATTAATTAATAAACAGGTAGCCTACTATTACTATGCTGGTTCTACAGCAGAGGGAGTAAAAAAGGATTTACCTTATGCAGTGGTTTGGGAAGCAATAAAAGAAGCTAAGAAACGACGGTGCCTGATCTGGGATTTTGAGGGCATTTTTGATTCCCGATGGCCAAATAAAGCATGGCAGGGGTTTTCGCATTTCAAGAAAAACTTTGGTGGCGAGGAAATTGAATTTCCTGGCTCATTTGAAAAATGGCGGTGGCCGTTTTAACCGATGTCGCACAAAATTTGATAATCGCACTTCCCCCGACATATGAGTGAACCTGAACATTTGAAGTCAGATTTTTCAATTTCAGCTGCCGTATCAAGAATTTTTTGTTTGGCCAATTGAAGCTGTTCAGACGTTTGGTAGACTGAAACGGCTTTTTGATCGTGGAAATAATACAGAGTAAGTTTTACTTGGTCCGGTTTGCGATTGAAGGGAACGTCGGGTAAGGTTGTAGCCGCTAACGCATAAAATGACAATTGGAGATCTGTCGCGGCTGATTTCGAATCAAGCGGCTTAGTGCTGGTTTTATAATCGATTATCTCGAGCGTTCCATCGGCAAGAATGTCGGCTCGATCAATTTTGCCGCCTATTTTGATCCCATTAAGATGAAAGGAAAACGGTTCTTCCAATACTACCGGCCGGGTTGTAAAAGGATTTGCATTAATAAACTCCGATAGGTATCGACGACCGATATCAAAATACTTTTGGGCATGCTTGGCGTTATGGTAACCTTCGGGGCTCCAATTGCGAGTAAACGTTTCTATAATGTCAGTGTTTTTATCCTGCTCAAGCGAGAGATAATACGCTTTCATAGTCTTGTGTATGGTATTGCCAAAACTTGAAGCCGGAGATTGCGGAGAAGGTAGTTTGAGTAAATACTTAGCTTTGTAATGCAATGGACAGTCGTTGAAAGTTTGAATCTGAGAATAACTCAGATAGGTTACTTTTATGGGTTGCGCGATTGAGATAACTGGAGCTGAAAACTGAGGCGCTTGCCAGTCGGGCAGGGACAACTGTTCACCTGGAGGCAGTGGTGATGCCAATGCCTCGGGGCCCAAGGCTTCGGCTATAAACGGTGAGGTTTTTCTGACTCTTTTACCTTCACCGTAATAATCGGAAGAGGTTAAAAATAAACGATCTTTAGCTCTAGTCATTCCGACATAGAATAATCGTCTTTCTTCCTGAAGATGATAGTCTCCGGTTGGTAATATTTCTTTAATCAAGTCGTTGGGAATCGGAATTTGTTCACGACGTTCTAAAGACGGAAATCTCCCAACCACAAGATTAACTAAAAAAACCACAGGAAACTCTAGTCCTTTGGCCGAGTGGATGGTTAACAAACTCACGGCGTCATTTTCCGACCAGTCTGTCTCCGCGGCTGCTGGTGATTCGCCTACTTCGTGTGCGAGATCAATCCAGTCTAAAACCGCTGAAATTGTAGGTTCTGTGTTTTCTGTTTCGAAGCTTTTTAATTTAGTAAAAAAAGTGCTCATGTTTTGGGCGGTCTGGGTATCAACATTGTGCGTATAGTTGAGCATCGCTGCCAGTAATCCGGATTGTTGAAGAAAATTAAATAGTACTTGTCCAGCACTTTGCTTAAGGGAAAGGTTTAATTGTTCCGATACCAGTGCACTTACTTTTATAATTATCTCCAAACCAGCAGTTGATAGGGAGGGAGCCAGTGTGTGCAAATTTTCGCAGACCTGGAAAAGCGGAAGGTTTTGTTTTTGAGCAAAGTTGGAGACAGAAATAAGATCCCGAGGAGGTACAGCAAAAAAGTCCATTGATAATAGCCGAAAGAAAGAAGCTGAGTCCGTGGGGTCCTTGAGTACTCTTAAAAAGGCAATTAAGTCTTTTATTTCTGGTTGATCAAATAAACGAGCCGGCCCAAGGAATTGAGCAGGAAGACCCTGATGAAGCAAACTGGTATAAAACGGATGTGCGTGGGCGTTGGCACGGACAAGAATGGCAAAGTCAGAAGGACGAAGGTGAGGATTTTCCTTGAGGAGAGCCATGATTTTTTTTGTGACACCATCGGCCTCATTTTCGAGGCGGTTAAAATGTAAATACTCCGGCGGTTCTTTTAATGAGGCGGAAATAGCGATAAGGCGTTTATTGATTTTTTCTTTTACTTCTAGTCTTTCCGGGTCGTTGTGGCGAATAAGTTTATATGCTGCATTAAGAATGGCTTGACTGGAACGGTAATTCTTAGTTAGAACTACTAATTTTGCATCCGCATAAACGTCGCGGAACCGAATGACGTTACTGACTGCCGCTCCGCGCCAACGATAAACTGATTGGTCATCATCAGCAACAACCGTCAAATTTCTTTTACCTCCAGATAAAAGATCAACAATCTGATTCTGAGCATAGTTGGTGTCCTGATATTCATCGACCAAGATGAATCGAAAACGGCTTCTATATTTGGCCAAAATATGCGGTCGAGTACGAAACAGTGTAAGTGTTGAGGTGATGACATCAGCAAAATCCATTGAATTTTCTTGATGTTTCAAATTCTGAAAATGAGAGAATGCGCGAGAAAGTTCGTTGTACTGTTGCGCCTCTGGACTGGACGTATCGGGATAATTTTTATCGACCCATTTTTTATATTCTTCCGGTGTGATGTCTTCATCTCGCAGACGGTCAAAATGGTCAAGAAGCCCGGATATAAATTTATTGGGATTTCCGAGCGGACGAAAATAGTCTAAGCCCAATTCGGGATCAAACAGATGACGACGGAGTAGAGATACTGAACCGACGCCGGTTTTAAGTTCGTAGTTGGGAGACAATCCAATATGCAAACATTCATCTCGAAGGATTCGATCACAAAACCCATGAAATGTCATTACCCACATTTGAGCAAAACCTAAGGGAAGAGCCCTATCTATGCGATCTTCCATTTCGCGAGCGGCCTTTTCGGTAAATGTTAAAGCCAGAATTTCTCCGGGAAGAGCCATCTTTTTTTCTATCAGCCATTTAATTCGTTCCGTTACGACAGTTGTCTTTCCTGTTCCAGCACCGGCAATGATCAGAAGAGGGCCGCTTCGATGGTGAATTGCCCGCAGTTGCTGGCGATTGAGTTTTTTTTCTGGCATGTCGCCATTATACTTGCCGACATGAGAGTGTGCGGAATGGATGAGGTAGGACGAGGATCATTAGCTGGTCCGCTTGTCGCTGCCGCTGCAGTGTTGAAGTGCGGACGAAGCCGCAAGTTTACTGACGTTGTGTACAAACTGAAGGACTCCAAAAAACTAACTCGCCGGAAGAGAGAACAGATATGTTTGACCCTGCTCGAGTGTGGAATTGAATATCGTGTGGAGATCATTTCAGCCCGACAAATTAATAACCGGGGTATAGGCTGGGCCAATAAAGAGATCTTCAGAAGATTAATAAAAAAAATTCCTGCTGATAAATATATTGTTGATGGAAATTTAAGAATATTGGCTAAGAGTATTAAGGGGGAAATTAAAAGCGTCGTTAAAGCTGATAATACTAGAAAATGTGTTATGGCTGCAGCAATTATTGCCAAGGTTTTTAGAGATGATTTAATGAGAAATCTTCACGGTCAATATCCGCGTTACGGCTGGAGCACAAACGCTGGATACGGAACCCAGCAGCATATTGAGGCAATAAAGGAGTTCGGAACCGTAAAATATCATCGTGACGTGTACGTGGAAAGTGTACTTAAAAATATTGCCAGATAAATTCTCTAGGTCCCCAATTTTTTTTCTACAGTTTGATGCGAAGTTTTTTCAGGCGATATGGATTGAGTTTGGGAAAGTTTTATACCCAGAGATGAAAAGCTCGTCGAGACATGCGACATTTGATTGTAGGCGTTAGTTAAATGCCGATTAAGAATAGACAGGCCGTCTTCTACTTGAACATAATCTTTTTGGATACCCTTTATTAATTTTAGTATTTCAAAGGATTTTTCCTGCATTTGTTTGCTTTGATATGCCATTAGTACACCTTTAAGGTATGCGTAAAGGGTGGCCGGGGAAACTGGAACTATTCGATTTTCTGAAGCAAAGTCCGTCAAATTAGGATCGGTCGTGATTTCATAAAATACCGCTTCGCTGGGTACGTACATAAAGGCCACATCGACTGTCCCCTCGTGGGGGTTTAGATATTTTCCGGCAATGGAAGTAATGTGTCTTTTAACATCCTGGGTAAAATCTTTCTTTGCCTGATGCCGCTGTGCATCTCCCGGCAAAGTGTAGATTTGACGGAAGTTAGACATAGGGAATTTGGAGTCGATGCAAAGTAAACCAGCGCTAGTGACAATAACCGCGTCTACTCTTTCACCGGAAGAAAATGAATATTGAAGTTTAAACAGGCTTTCGGGTAAGACCTGTCTTAGCATGTCGGCTAGTATTTCTTCGCCAATTCCACCGCGAAGTTTCGGCGATTGAATAAACTCCTGGAATTCCTTTACCCCTTTGCCTAATTCAGCCATTTCACCTAAATTTTTCTGAAGGTAGGCCATTAATTGAGTCGCTGTATCTAATCGCTGGTTAATCTGACCAGAAGAAGACTTGAGCCATTCGATAATTAATGGATCTGATTTTGTAGATTCTTTGAGCCAACGACGAAAAAGAAAAAGAGATAATATAAAACACAGTATGATTATTGATAAAATGATGGGGAGATCCATAGGCAGTATGTGGACTATTATATATGAGCGAACAAAGTAAAGGTTCTAAGTTTTTTTTCCTACTTGCAGGACTGTGTGGAATTGTGGCCTTTTATATTGTGACTAATTTTACCCCAGCAAGTATATTCCTTGAGGTGTTGGTGGCTATTTCTGTGTTTGGAACATTATATTTCTCGCTTTCAACATTTACGGTAAAAAAAACGGCTTTGGCGTTTTCGTCTGGAATAATTTTTTTATTAATACTGAATAGATTGGGATCATTGGATTTATTAACTTTTACGCTTTCGTTTTTAATTGTAATTGGAATTTTTTTGGTATAATGCTTCGAAGTTTTCTTTGATTAAATAAAGAATGCAAATATCTAAACAGAACGTAAATAAAGGTCTGGAAAAACAGCTTAATGAGATGTTGTATCAGATGATTGCGGATATTAAAAATCCGAAGGAAGCGGCCGAAATATTTTCCAGTATTTTGTCGAAAACTGAGCTGGTAACAGTGATTAAACGATTGGGTGTAGGATACTGGCTTATTAAGAAAAGAAGTTATGAAGTAATAAAAGAAAACTTAAAAGTTTCGAGCGCAACTATTGCCTCTATTCAGCGGGATATTGATAAGCCAGGGTGGAAGTCGGCCTTAAAGAAGGTTCTTGCAGAGGAATGGGCAACTAAATGGGAACAAAAGATCAAATCTATTTTACATCCGGCGAAAAAGTAAATTGCCCATTTGCGTAAATACGGAGCATCGTTCCGTTTTCCATGTGAGCATCAACAGTTCTATCAGTTGTGCTAATAATGTCCGTGTGGACGGCTGAATCGTTGAATCCGAGCTGAATTTTTTCCTTTTTATTTAAATCTAAATCACCCGAATAGGTGTCGTCGTATGAGGCACCAAGAGCAATGTGTGTATTTCCATATGGACCGGAAATGTTTTCATCGAATAGAGTTTCAGCCATAAATTTGTTAATGTGTGAGAAACGCTTATCGGTTAAAGAAAATTCTCCAACTTTATTCGCGTTTTTAACCGAAATAATTTTCTTGAGGAGTTGTGAGTTGGTAGAGGCATAACTTTTGGTTACAAGACCATTTTCAAATTCCAGTTTAATGTCGGTGATCCTACTTCCAAATGCATACAATGGTTGATTAAATCTAATCCAGCCTGTGGTCCCCCGCCAATCGGGGGAAGTAAATATTTCAAAAGAAGGAATATTTCTTCCCGATCCCCCCATCCAGGCTCGATGGGAACCGACGGAAATCCAAAGGTCAGCATCGTCACCTTGAATATGAAGTTTGTCGATCGGCAATGAATTAAGTTCTTTCCTAATTTGATCGTTTTCAGAAGATACCATTTGCCAATTAGAAATGGGGTCGGGTTGATCAAGAAAACAGGCCTTGATTATCTGATCCCAATATTCGCTTAAAGATAGGCCGGCTTCTTTAGCCATGCACGATGTACCATAGAGGGCGAGCGTCCAGGTATATTTACCGGCTTTTTCTTTGTCCGATAACCAGTCTTTAAATCTTTTTCCAGATTTAAACCTGGTCATAATTTTGGCCGGATTGATGCCTTCTAATTCACGTTTGTCAGTTTCGGAAATAATAGTAATTGTATGATCGATCTCCTGGGCAACTCCCCGCATATATTTTTTAGGGAAGAATTTCAGTTGATCTTGTGTCGCGAGTTCATAAAAATCTCGATCCATATCATCTGGAAGATAGGAAACAATCGGATGGGCTTTGGAGGTAATAACTTGTTTGTAAAGAGCAACCAGCAAGGGTTTGGCTGATTCCGACACTATTAAGCGGACCACCTCGCCTGCTTTAACACCCTGACCTGAGTTTAAAGCGAAGTTTACCAATACTTGCGCGTATTTCTGCAAAATGTCTGGTGAGGGTAAATAGGTGTCCATTGTTTTGCGATTATATCCCTATGATTAGGGTTTGGTAAGTTTTTTTTATACAATCAGGTGATGATAGACGCGCATTGCCATCTAAATGATGCTAAGTTTCCGGAGACGGAGTTGGGGGAAATAGTGGCTAGGGCAACTAAAGCCGGAGTTAAAAAAATTGTTTGTAATGGGGCGGGTCTAGAGTCGTCAATTGCGGCGATAAAGATAGCAGAAAAATTTCCGCAAGTGTACGCAACCGTAGGGATTCACCCAGAAGAGGGTGGTGACTTGGATTTATGGGGGGAGGAAAAGTTGAAATCTAGATTATTAGCGATGTGTGAAAATCGTAATGTTATTGCTATAGGTGAAGCAGGTTTGGATTATCAAAACCCCACAAGTGAAGATATTAAAGTTCAAAAAAAGTTGTTTGAAATTAACTTGTGGTTATGCCAACAAACAGGACTGCCACTGGTAGTTCATAATCGAAATGCAGACGACGATATAAAAGAAATGATGGAAAGTCACCTAACCGGAGCCCAACTCCATTGTTTTGTACAAGACAAAGATTTAATAGCCTGGGCACAGAAACGCAATTTTTATGTCAGCTTTGGCGGAATAATTACTTTTAAAAGCAGTAGCCATTTACGCGAGCTAGCAAAAGAGTGCCCTCGATCGATGGTCTTAATTGAAACAGATTCCCCGTATTTAGCACCGGAACCTTTTCGCGGAACGAGAAATGAACCAGCAAATGTTAAAATTGTGGGGCAGGTGCTGGCTGATACCTGGGGTGAGAGTTTGGAACAGGTAGATAAAATTACCAGTGATAACTTTGCAAGATTGTTTACAGGAAGACTATGACAAAAAAAAGGTTTCTGGAAATTGTTCCTGGATTTATTAGCTGGAATTTGATACTTTTTTTGATATGGGGAGGTTATTTTTTCCCAGTGTTTACGGCGTATTTTATTCTTGCCTTTGATGTTTTTTGGGTGTGGAAAGGATTTTCACTGACCGTTTCAGCGATAGTGTCCCATTTGAGAATAAAAGCGGCACAACGACTTGATTGGATGAAAGAAGTGGCGGAGTTCGGAGACTGGAAAAGGGTTAGACATATTGTGCTTATTCTCGTGGCAAATGAACCTTTGGAGACATACAGCCGCACGGTTGAGGCGCTGGCGCGACAAACATTTCCACTAAAACAACTAGCCGTAGTTATGGCTACGGAAGAACGGTATCCAGATAAAAAGATCGAAGTACAAAAATTAGAAAAAAGTTTGGGGAAGAAGTTTGGAGCTTTTCTAACTACAGTTCATCCCGCTGATATTGTGGGTGAAATCAAAGGCAAATCCTCAAATGAGGCCTGGGCAGGACGTGAAGCAAAACGAATATTGGTAGATGAGCGCGGCTGGGAAATGGAATATACGACCATCACATCTAATGATGCTGACGCGATCTTACCGGACCAATATTTTGCGTATCTGACTTTTAAGTTCCTGGATGATCCGAACCGATACTTGAAGTTCTGGCAGCCGGCGATTGTTTTTTACAACAATATTTGGAAAATACCAGCAATGACAAGAGTTATTAATACCTTTTCGAATGTGTGGCAAATTGCCCTTTTAGTTCGCAAAGA
This sequence comes from uncultured Gammaproteobacteria bacterium, assembly GCA_964441445.1. Taxonomy (GTDB): domain Bacteria; phylum Patescibacteriota; class Microgenomatia; order CAZETR01; family Amesbacteraceae; genus XYB1-FULL-44-23. The sequence goes on from CAYTYO010000010.1 coordinate 21,920, forward strand.
CAGATTAATTAATTTTTCTAACTATACGGCTTCGTTGTCGATGATTGATAAAATCGGATATTGGGATACGGATGTTATACCCGAGGATTACCGAGTGTTTTTTAAAGCGTTTTTCAAGCTAGAGGGAAAGGTTGAAGTAGAGCCCATTTTTCTACCCTCAAGCGCTGATGCCGCCGAATCTACATCCACATGGAAAACTTTTATTAACGAATATGAACAAAAAAAGCGGTGGGCCTGGGGAGTATCGGATATTCCACTATTTGTGGAGATGTACTTGCAACAGCCGCGAGTGTCATTTTTGAATAAAACACTGCGAATAATCCGAGTGATCGGCGATCATTTATTGTGGCCGGTGAACTGGTTTATCATAACAATCGGAGTTTCAGTCGTTACTCTGGTCAATCCGGTGTTTAAAAGGACGGCTTTGGGTTTTATGCTGCCGAAAATGTCCTCGGGAATTTTGACTGTAACACTTTTATTTTTGGTAGTTTTGCTGATTATTGAATTTCGCCATCGGCCCGCACGACCTAAGGATGTACCAAAATGGAGAATGTGGATAGCTCCTTTCGAGTTTATTCTCATGCCGATATCGGGATTTTTCTTCAATGCATTGCCTGGTCTTGACGCGCATACCAGGCTAATGTTGGGGAAGTATATGGAATATCGGATAACGGAAAAGGTAAAATAAAAAAGGAGAATTTCTAAGGTATGCACAAAAGAATAAGCAGGTGGGTTTTAAAAAATGAGGTTTTAATATTGATAATTTGCGCGGCGTTGTTAATTAGAATTCCATCGTGGTTTGAGCCGTATTGGTATGGGGACGAAGCAATCTATCTGACCATCGGACAATCTTTAAACCGAGGGGTAGATTTATACAGCGAAATTCACGACAATAAGCCACCGTTGGTGTATCTTGCAGCTGCCGTTGCTAACGGGGATCAATTTTGGTTTAAGTTTTTGGTTACGGTCTGGAACCTGGCCACTGTGGTTTGTTTTCATAAGTTGGCCGAGAAAGTAACCGCAAAAAAATGGTTAATTAACCTGGGGACCTCTGGGTTTGCTTTTGTGACTGCCTGGCCAAAATTAGAGGGAAATATTGCTAACGCGGAATTGTTTTTTCTTTTGCCTACGGCTATTGCCGCGATCATTTTGTGGAAAAAAGACACAAATTTAAAAACTGTCTTTTGGGGAGGATTTGCTTTAGGGATAGCGGGGTTATTTAAAATGCCGGCGATTATTGAAGCCGGAATATGGCCACTATACTGGCTGGTGTTTGGTGACCGATATTGGTGGAAAAAAACTGCAGTTTTGGCCGCAGGGGTACTGTTGCCAATTGTGGGGAGTATGGGATATTACCAAATACTGGGCACCGGCCGAGAATATTTTACAGCTGCCTGGGCTCAAAACATTCCTTATTTATCGTCCTGGAAGTCCACCTCTGACGATGTAGGGATTTACTCACTCAAAGGCCGCATGGCTGTATTAGTCATAATACTGGCGGTAATTTACGGATTAAGTCGAAAGTGGGGTAAAAACGCAATGTTAGTGTCTTCCTGGCTGATGTTTACATTGTTTGCAGCGCTTTTATCGGGAAGGCCATACCCGCATTATCTGCTGCAAGCGACTATTCCAGCTGTGTTAGCAGCAATACTGTTGGTGACAGAGAAGCAAACGGTCAAGATTTTAAGCACCTTCATGGCGGTTGTAGTTTTCATGGCGGTGAGCATTTTCCATTTTTATAATTATCCAGTGAGAGGCTATTACCAAAATTTTTGGGACTGGGCAGTGGGGAATAAGACAAGGGTTGAATACATTTCATGGTTCGGGCCAGAAGTGGTACGAAACTATCAAGTAGTAGCTCTAGTAAAATCTTTAACCGTTAAGAATGAGCCCATATTTGTCTGGGGAGACCAACCGATGATATATGCGGCCTCCAGACGAGCAGTAACCGGGAAATATACAGTAAAGTACCACATCAAAGATTTTAAGGCGGAAGATAAAACTCTGGCCGAACTTAATTCAGCCCGTCCAAAAGTAATAGTAAGTTACGGCAGTGAGGAAGAATTGCCAGGGTTTAGTGAATGGCTAGGAGAAAATTATAGTATTGAAAAAATTGTCGGAGGAATTAAGATTTTTGTACTGGCGCGTTGATATAATGGGTGGGTGGAAAAGATTGATTGGGACGGAGTTCTAAGTCGATTGTTGTTGTGGCAATGGCTGGCTGCAGCCCTGGCACTAGCCGTGGGAGCGGGAGTGTGGGTGATTTATGGCAAGAATTTACCCTTACAAGTGCCGATATTTTACAGTTTGCCTTGGGGTGAAGAACAACTGGCCAGACCCGAAATGCTCGGCATACCGCTTATTTTATGTGGCGTGATTGCTATGTTTTCATCAAACGTGGCCGCAAAAAAAATTACAGATAAGGTTCTGGCAACAGTTGTTACAGGCGTCGGTCTGATGGGTGAAGTAATTTTAATACTGGCAGTTTTTAGAACTATTATTCTAGTAACATAATGGAAAACTTGGCGTGGGTTCGTTTTGGCACAGCGGCCGGAGTTTCAGCCGTAGTTTCTTATGCAGCATCGTGGTACGTGGCCAAACAAGCTAAAAAATTGGGGATCGTCGACGATCCAAACAAACATGTACACACCAAAAATACCCACCAAAGACCAGTACCCCGAGGGGGAGGGCTGGCAATTTATGCAGCTGTGTTCTTTGGTCTGGTGACACTGCCCTGGGAATTTAGAACAATGGGCATTTTGGCCGGGGCATCTTTGTTGGCGGTGGTGGGATTTTTAGATGATAAATATGAGGAAAAGATTTCCCCCTATGTCAGGTTGATTGTGAATATCGGAGCTGCACTGTGTGTAATCGGCGCCGGGGTGGGAATTGCATATATTACCAATCCTGCGGGTGGGGTATTTCAACTTGACGTACCGAGATGGTGTTTCCAGTTTTGGGGAACAGAACATTGTATTTCGATACTGTCCGATTTATTTGCGCTGGTGTGGTTAGTATGGATGCAAAATATTGTGGGATGGAGTAGTGGGGTAGATGGTCAATTGCCGGGTTTTGTAATTGTAGCAGCAATAACCATGGCTATTTTAGGTATGAGATACCCCGGGGATGTGTCACAAATTGTGGTGGTATCACTGGCCGGAATAATTGCCGGAGCTTATGCGGGTTTTTTGCCATGGAATTGGTTTCCACAACGAATGATGCCGGGATACGGGGGGAAAAGTTTGGCAGGTTTCTTGCTGGGGATACTGGCTATTTATTCCGGAGCAAAAGTCGGGGCAATGTTTCTGGTGTTGTGTTTACCAATCATTGATGCCGTGATGGTTATTGTCAAAAGACTGAAGGAGGGCCGATCGCCCGTCTGGGGAGGGAGGGACCATTTGCATCACTTTTTGCTTGACCGTGGGTGGAAAAGGAGGAAGATTGCAAAATTCTACCTGGCAATATCGTGTGTGTTTGCAGTTTTAGCTTTGCAATTGAATGCTGGCCTGAAGTACTTTACAATGGCCACAGCAATATTGGTAATATCCGGAACAATCTTATGGTTGCGCAATTGGTCAACATTCTCAAAACAGCAAGACCCAGACAATGGATTAAAAATCTGACTTTGTACGGAGCGTTGTTTTTTACCGGTAATATTTACGGTTCGGATGTGTGGGTAAAGGATTTCTGGGTTGTGACCGAGGCCATAATCGCATTTACGTTGGTTGCCACAGCTATATATTTCTTAAATGACGTGGTGGATATCAAGGCGGATCAGGCACATCCATTCAAGCGAAAACGCCCAATTGCAGCAGGGAAAGTTTCCAAAACTATGGCCATGGGCTATTTTGTGTTAGCTTCGGCCTGGGGACTTACCTGGGCAGCCAAATTGTCGATTTTATATTTTATAGCTGTGTTAATTTACTGGCTGATGCAGGCGTTGTACTCCCTGTGGTTAAAGAATATTGAGGTTGTAGACGTGTTTGTGATTGCGCTGGGATTTTTCATCCGGGTGTTTGCCGGAGCGATTGTGATAAATGCTCACCTTTCAATCTGGTTTTTGCTGTGCGTAATATCGACATCGCTATTTTTGGCAGTTGGAAAAAGGAGGGCTGAGCTAGCTATACTTACTGAACAGACGGCGGTGATTCACAGAAAAGTTATGGGTAAATATAGTGCTGATATTCTCGACTCGTATCTGTCTATGTTTGCGACGGCGGCATTTTTGTCCTGGGCGCTGTATACGTTTAATTTTTATGACCAGGAAGGGGTGGTGGCACCGACTGCATCTGGGCTACCGTTATTGTCGAGGACCCTGACGATTAATAAGTGGCTGATGACAACAATTCCGGTGGTTATTTTCGGAATAATGAGATATATACGAATAATATATGACGGGTCAAGAGCGGAATCTCCAGAGAGGGTGATTTTGGCTGATACCCCGTTGCTGGTGACAGTGGTGGTGTGGGCAACAATGGTTCTCGGTGTACTTTACTCTTCGTGGCTATAACGCTATAGCTTAGCGCGTATATTGGGTGGAGATCCAGCCTGAAGTAGTAGCAGCGGTGGTGTCGGTGAGCTGAATTTTTACCCAGCCTGACTGTTTTTCCAACACCTGGTACTTTTCCCCCGGCTTTACACGAGAAACTTCCGATGCCCCGAGAGATGGCCCAGATCTGACGCGGAGAAATCCGGTCGGGGTGGAGAGAATAGTAATACCAGCAGTGGGCGAGCCCGTAGGTGAGGCTGATGGTGAAGCTGAGGATGGAGACGCACTAGTGGTGGCCGGAAACGCCACAGCCGGCCCTGAAGCGGCTAATTTGACCACCAGCATAGCCTTAAAGCCGGACACAATATTTACATTGATGTTTCGAGGTACAAATCCCGGGGCGGAAACGTCTACCTGGTGGTTGCCTGGTGAAATTGGTTCAAGGCTCAAAGGTGTAAATCCCTGAGGCTGGTTGTCTATTAAAACCGAGGCGGAGTCCGGATCGGAAACCAGGCTAAGTGAGCCTGTTTTTCCGGGAAACGGAACCAGGCTGATTGTTGCACCCGAGGTGGTAAGTTCGGAGGCACCGAAATCCCGGTAAACAATTGTATAAACCTTGTCGGTTAACTTTAATTTTGTCTCGTACGCCTGGGCAGAACCCGATGGCGAGTTGGGTGTAAGTTTGATGACAACCTCGCCTGGTGGAAGCATATGATCATATGGAGTAACCCCGGACGCCTTATTGTTAATAAGCACCGAAGATTCCGGCTGAGTTTCAATTTTTAAGCCCGCAGTTGGTTTATTTAATTTTATCTGGCGGGAGATATATAGTCCGGTAATTAGACCTATGAGGCTAAAAATGGCAATAAATGTAAATAAACGTCGAGAATTCACACCCGTAATATACCACAAAAGTTTAACGATTCAGCTATAATCCATTTGGAAACGGCCTGGTGGCGAAGTGGAAACGCTGCGGTCTGCAAAACCGCCATTGCGGGGGTTCGATTCCCCCCCAGGCCTCAACGAATATAACCCGAA
>CAYTYO010000011.1:0-25170 GCA_964441445.1 uncultured Gammaproteobacteria bacterium
GGGTTTAATCGGCAGCCGCCGCATCAAGGTTAGCCCGTTGGCCCCCAAATCCCCCTCCACCTCCGAGATTATCCAGGCCTGCGTCAAGATGGCTCAAACCAAAACCGGTGCCCTCATCGTCCTCCAGGGTAAGGACAAGTTGGACGAATTTGCCGAAGGCGGAATTACCCTCGATGGCAACATCTCCGAAGAAATCCTTTTAAGCATTTTTGACCCCCACTCCGAAGGCCACGACGGCGCACTGCTAATTAGTAACAACCGTATCTACCGCTTCGGCACCCATCTGCCTTTAAGCAATAATTTCAAGGAAATCGGCAAACACGGCACCCGCCACAGTGCCGCTCTGGGTCTGGCCGAAAATACCGACGCGCTATCCATCGTCATTTCTGAAGAAAAGGGCACTATTTCCATCTGCCGTGACGGAAAAATGAAAAAGCTGGACAGTTTTTCGGATCTCGAAAAAGAACTGGATAAATTCATCAAAGAAAAATATCTCCCTAAAAACCTGCCTCTCACCCGTCAAATTTTTACCCAAAACTCCCCCCTTAAAGTTTCTGCTCTAGCAAGTGCCGGCCTGATCTGGTTTTTTAGTGCCTACCAGGCAGGCATTGTCACCAAGTCTTACACTGTTCCGGTTAACTTCACCAAACTGCCTGAAAATGTCCTCATTGAAAGCTCCAGTCCTAAAAATATCGTCATTTCCGTAACAGGGCGCGGTGAGCTGGCTTTTTCCAACATTAATCCGGAAGATTTTCAGTTGGATCTGGAAGTATCCAATGTCAACAATGGTGTCAATAAATTTGATCTTAATCCGTCCCTGCTCAAACAACCGCTCAATTTAACCATTACTTCCATTGAACCCGGAACTATTCTGCTCACTGCTAAAAAATATTTCACTGCCTTGGTTCCCATCCGCGTAAAAACCAAGGGTGAACCTGCAAGAGGTTACCGGGCTACAAACATAACCATCACCCCCGAAAGCCTGGAGCTCCTCGTACCCGAAACCTCATCTGCCCCGACTGAAATATTTACCGACCCAATTGACCTTTCCGGCCAGGAAGAATCTTTTGTCGTCCCGATCAAATTAGTTTTACCTGAAGGCATAAAGGCTGATAAACCCGAAAACTCCAGCGTAAACATTGCCGTCACGATCGAAAAAATCTAACTACTCCACTTCCCAGTACTTGTTCCTCTGCTGCGTCAACTTTCTTATTGTCCGGCACAACTGTCCTCCTACTACATTGTCCCTACAACATGCCGGCTGTTTATCCGTCCCGTGCAATTCGCACATATTCCCATCCAAAAAGGGACACCCGTTCTCCATCACATATCCATCCTCCAGATAGTACAACCTCGCTCCAGCTTCCCTCATCATCTCCGCCTCATCTGCAGAAAAATCAAATCTGATAATGTCGGTCGCCCGGCAACAGGCTGCATTACAATCCTGCAAGCATTCCACTCCCATATTACTTATAACTCTCTTCTAAGCTCATCCCTGGCAAAAATGGCTGCGCCGGATTGTAAATATTTCCGCCTTCAGTTTTCACCAAATTCCCTACGGCTAATTGTCTCTCCAACGCTGCTTTCACCTCCGCCATGGACAACCCCGTTTCTGAAGCGATATTTCCTATCACCTCTTCAGCTCTAGCTACCGGCGAAATAGCCTCTGCCACTCGTATTCCTATCCGGTTTCCGTTTTCCATGGAAAGAAATTAGCACCTCAGCTGGAAAATTGCAACCGCGGTGCTCACAATCACATTTAATGACTTATTTACTCCCCACATCGGAATTTCCGCTATCAAGTCCGCTTCATCTAGTGCCTCAGGGCTCACACCGTCCGTTTCATGACCGACAACTACAGCTAAAGGTCCGTCTGTAATCATTGGTTTAACTTCCGTCAGCAAGATCGCGCGCTCATCCTGTTCCACTGCTACCACCTGAATACCAGGTATCTGTTTTCTTAAATCGGATATGGCGGATTTTGCGTCTGGAAAATATCGCCACGGCACCCACATCTCCGTCCCCACCGCAGCTTTATGAATTCGCGAAGACGGCGGTGTTTCGCTCCCGCCGCAAAGTATTACTTCCGTTGCGGCGACAGCCTCCGCTAACCTGAAAATCCCCCCGATATTATATGTGTCCAGCACGTTGTCTAAGATTATCCAAATCGGCCGGCGTTTAATTTGCGCCAATTCTTCCTCACTGGGTAAACTCACCCTCAACTGTTTAGCATCCAATCTCATATATCACCCGTATTTTATTACAATACCGCGTCCACTGTTGCTTTCATATCGGCGTAGCTGTACGCTCCGCCGAAGAATTTGTCATTTACGTAAAATCCCGGCGTTCCGCCCACACCGATTGACCTCGCCAGATCCGTGTCTTCTGAAATTCTCGTGTCATATTTTCCGCTTTCCAGGCAACTCTTTAGGAATGAAGAGTCAATTTCACTTTTCAAAAATTCTGCCAGTGTTCCTGCATTAGCTACGTCATTCTTAACCGTATCGTTTAACATGTTATACCCTTCCATCGAATACAACTTGTCATGAACTTGCCAAAATTTACCTTTTTCATGAGCACAATACAAAGCCTTCATCCCCAACTCTCCGTTTCCGTGTCCCGGCGAATACAATTGCACCATCGAAGCTTTTCCGGCATCCACCAGTTTTTTCATCTCCTCAACCGGTGCCAAATACGTCCCGCCGTCAGCTTTTAATACAAACTGCGTCCCCATCTGGCGGCTTAATTCGGAATTTTTTCCGGCCGCAGCGTGACAATACGGACAACTGGGATCGGCAACTTCCACAAACAATACTTTCTTATTAGCGTCCCCGAACTTAATCACGTTTTTAGAAAACAGCGCCTTTATCGTCTCCAAATCAGCTTTTGCCGGTTCAGCCTGTTGCTGTTGGGTACCGGTCCCGGCTTGTTGATTAGCTGTAGTGGTAGGAGTCAAAGCCGCCTTTTCTAAATAAGTAACCTTGCTCCACAAAGATCCCAACGCAAAAGACATCACAATCACTAAAACCATTAATACGGGAGAAACTTTTTCTACCCAACTTTTCCGTTCCGGAGCCTGCCACATTTGATTTTGAACTTCATACCGCGGCTGCTCATAATTATCCACTTTTGCAAATCTACCGCCTGATCCTCTCATTGCTGCCATGCTGGTTAATATATGCAAAAGCCTTTGGTATTTCAAGTACCAGTTTGTCCTCATGTGTAAAGTTGACTTTACACACGCACATTACTCATTCTCTTCCAGCCACTTCTCCGCTTCCAGTGCAGCTTCACATCCGTATCCTGCCGCTGTAATTGCCTGTTTATAATGCAAGTCATGCACATCTCCCGCTACCAACACTCCCGGTACCGATGTCATCATGCTGTATTTCATCCCGATCACTTCTCCGGCTTCATTTTTAATTTCCCCGCTTTTTCTCTTCTTCACAAATCCCTTTTCATCCAATTCAATTTTCCCCGCAAACATCTTTGTCGCAGGCTGGTGTCCGATGGCTACAAATACTCCGTCCACAGCCATTTTTTCTCCGTTCTTGAATACCACCCCTTCCACTTTATTATCTCCCGTAATCTCTGCTATTTCCGTATTCCATTTCACTTTAATATTTGCATGATTTAAGACTCTTTCCTGCATTATCTTGCTGGCCCTGAAAGCATCCCGCCGGTGCACCAGAGTTACTTCGCTGGCAAATTTAGAAAGTACCAGTGCCTCTTCCATTGCCGCATCTCCCCCGCCCGCCACAATTACTCTTTTCCCTTTAAAAAATGCCGCATCGCACGTCGCGCACGACGAAACTCCCCGACCGATTAGCCGCTGCTCAGACGGCAAACCCAGCCAGTTAAATTCGGCTCCTGTCGCAATAATTATTACTTTACCCTCGTAAGTCGAATCTTCCGTACTGACTGTAAACGGCCTTTTCTCGGTTTGGATTTTGACCGCGTTAGCATCGACCATTACCACTCCGAACTTTTCTGCCTGTTTCCGCATCGCTGTCATTAAATCGGGTCCCTGTATTCCGTCGGGAAAACCCGGGAAATTTTCAACCAGTGTCGTTTGCATCAGCTGACCACCCCATTTACTTCCGGCAATACACACGGTCTTCAAATCAGCCCTGGAGGCATAAATCCCGGCCGTTAGTCCGGCCGGTCCGCTGCCGATAATGATTACATCAAATATATCCATCTGCTAAAAGAATTTACTTCTTTCTCCGCCATTTTTCCACTACCAGCCTGCTGTCTGCAAAGCTTGTACCACCAATCCAATGATTAAACTGTCTTCAGAAACTTCGTATTCGCAACTGCTTATCTTCTCTTCTTTCCCGTCCACAACAAATATGTAAGTCACTTCCATCCCGTCATACGCGGTTGGACACAAGCCTGTGAATTTTTTAAGTTTGAGCATTTCCACATTCTTCTTTGTTATCTCTCCACTCAACTTCTCCGCATCTTCAGAAACCATTTTTGCGATCTCTCCCGTTCCGGCTTTTGTCATCTTTCCATCCCGATAAATTGTAATTTTATCTCCGCACACTCTATTTCCTGGACACAATCCCCCGGATCTTTCTACCGTTGCCATAACGTCGCTGCTGATTGCTTCTTCCTCTGTAACCGTCTCCTTAACTACCGTCTCTGTTTTTTTATCTCCCGCATTTATTGCCATGTACCCAACAAATACTACTCCTGCTATAAAAACCGCCAACCATATCTTCTTCATATATAAATATTATCTCAAACTAACCTGTTTTTCATGAAACGGTATTTACTCTCTGTCATTTTTAACTTTTCTATCACCCTGCCCGCTGCTTTTCCGTCCCAATATTTAGGCACTTCCCCCTTTTTATACTTTCCTTCCAATACTTCTCTTATTTTTTCTTCCGTTAATTTTTCGTCACTCCCGACAAGCGTATTAGTACCCACAGTCACAGTAACCGGCCGTTCAGTCTCTTCCCGCAATGTCAGACACGGCACCCCCCACCAGGTCGTCTCATCCTGCACCCCACCGCTATCTGTCATTACAAACGCCGCATCAGATTGGGCTTTTTGCATTTCCAAATACTCCAATGGAGTTATCATTTGTACCCGCGGGTGGAACTTCACCCCGCTCTCACTTATTTTCTTTGCTGTTCGCGGGTGCACCGGAAAAACTACCGGTAAATATTTTTTCGCCGTCATGTTTATCGTGTTGATGAACTTAGCAAATATTTCCGGCTTATTAACATTCTCAATTCTGTGAAACGTGCACAACACATACTTCTGCCTTTCTCCCACCCCCGTTTGCTTCTTAATTTTTTCCAGGTTAGCGACCAGTGTATCAACCATTACATTTCCCACCAGATATACTCTATCCCGCTTTCCTTCTTTCCTTAAATTTTCCACCCCGCTCGGCTCGCTGGCCAACCACACATCACTCAAACTGTCCGCGATAGTTCGGTTGATTTCTTCCGGCATTTCCCAGTTACCCGATCTCAATCCCGCTTCTACATGGGCAACCGTCATCCCCCTGGCCTTACCGACAATTGCTCCGGCCGCAACAGGCAGTGAATCACCAATTACCACCACCCATCTTTCCGGCATGTCAGCCAATACTTCATTTATTTTAGGAATCAGTCTTCCGATCTGGTCATCAAACAGGCCCCCCGATATCCCCAAATTTACATCGGGCTTGGGAATATCCAGATCCCGAAAAAACCCGCCTGACATTTCTTCATCGAAATGCTGCCCCGTATGCACGATTTTAATATCGATATCTTTTTCGCGGCAGCCATGGACCAAAGCCGCCAATTTTACAAAGTTTGGTCTTGTCCCCACTATAGCCACCAAATCCATTTACTCTAAACTCCTGCTTTAGCCAGCAACTGCACGTATCCCGGTTTGCCTGCAAAACCGACTTGCCTGCCCACTTCTACACCATCCTTAAACAAAATTACTGTCGGTATACTCATTACGCCGTATTTACCGGCCACTTCCGGCTCCGCATCCACATCAACTTTACCCACAAGCACTTTCCCTGCATATTCTTCAGCGAGATCCTCAATTACCGGCCCGGCCATTTTGCACGGAGTACACCATTCTGCCCAAAAATCTACCAAAGCCAAACCGCCTTTTACCTTTTCGTCAAAATCTTGTACTGTTAATTTTACTGCTGCCATAAATATTCTCAACAGATAATATAACCTAATTCATCCCCTGGCAAGTGTGCTCCACTGCCATATCAGTGCGGCAACCCAAGCAGCCACAAGACCCTTGTGCTCCGCTTCTTCAAATTTCCTCGCAAATAACCAATACCAAGTGTGATAGTTCCTATCAGCCAAAATTTCCGAAAGCAGTCGGACTGAAAATCCCAAGGCCGTGCCGGCAGCCAAAGTACTCGCTCCGGACAATGTCAGCCACAGTCCTACCCCTGTCATCACAAAGGCAGTTAAAATATTGCGGATCGGTAATTTAGTTCTTTCGGCTTCCGTTTGTTTGAGAATTCCCCACGCATTGCGCCAGTTCTTTGCCCCTATCTCCGCCCGCACCCGCTGACAGGTTAACTCCTGTGGATTGCACATCGTTGCATAAAATAAATGATCCGCTTCGGCAAGCAGCCATCCAATCACCCACCCTACCACCAAAAACAAATCACTCGACCATACAGCTCCCAAATACCCTGACTGTAAATGTTTATATACCCGCACACCGATCAGCAAACCAATTGGTAAAACTCGCCACCACCAAACCGTCGCAACCAGAATTTTCTTCATTACCATCATAGTATGACCAATAGTCCAATTCTTGTCAAAATATTCGAAAGAAATTAGACTTCTCCCTTTTCGTGTAGCCGCATTCGCACCTCATACCATCTCTTTTACTTCCCGTTTTGTTTATTCTCTTTTTTTAACTGCCCCAGCTTCCACATGAACAATGCCCCTTTGTTATCCGCATTGGAATCAATTACAAACGACCGGCATTTTTCTAATAACGCTCTGTCCGTTTCTTTGGCCAATTTTATATACAGCGCCTTATGCCTCTCGTCGGCAAGTTCCATGGCCAACCGATAGCCAAAATCCTGGTATTCCCGCGACACATATTTATTTTTCTCTCCCCCCTGCTTATCATCCAACAATTGCTTCAGCGATTTCATTTTAGAGCCATTATAGCTTCTCCCGAATTAGAGGTGACTCACCTTACTCCCAACAGTTTCCGCGCGTTAATCCAATCAAGCCTTGCCGCCGCCAAAACTCTTAACGCGTCCAAAAGCTCCCACTGTGACATTTTTCCGACCGGAATTACTGCCCGGTCCTGTTCGAAAATCCCTAATCCCCCCGGCATGAGAATTACTCCGGGCCCGGGCCCATCAGCTGTAGACTCCACAATTGACCCCACAGACCAATTAGCATGAGTTGCGGCCCAGCCCGGAGCCACCATCGTGGGCGTAAGAGTTTCACTGTTCTGCCAATCAAAAAATTGGGCCACACCGGCGCCCGGCATATGTCCGCCCATTACTATTCCCGGTTTTCTATCCAGCCTATTCCGATAAACTGACATTATTCCCCCTGTTGCAAAAGCCGTACTCCCCCGGCCTTCCAATTTATCTAAAACCACAACGCTGTACGTCACCCCGTTTAGATTTATCTCCAACCTTCCCATATGCTCTAACAACGGCACCTGCAACCTCTCCGCCAAATCGGAAGCTGCCCACATTCCATCTGAAAGCACTTCTCCACTATCTTTTACCGGTTTTAGCCATCTTTCGGACTTTAAAGTCGCATCAAACAACGTAGCCAATAGTGTTTCGTTTGCAGTGGCGACATAATCTCCTGCTTGCTCCAAATAATCCTCCCGGTCCTTGTGCCATGGCACCTTCCTATCCACTGCTTGCCTACCCAACACTACCAATACGTCCGGTCTTGCCAACATTTCTTGAATCCACTTGTCCTGGTACCCTTCCCATGTCCCATCGGACATCCTGGCGTTCCGGGTTCGGCTACCAAAACGTAAATTAGCCAACATCCACAAACCCGTCGGTAGCGGAGTTTCCACTCTCCAATGCACCTCACTCTGCACCTGTCCTCCTTCTTTTCCTCCCTCCATTAATTCATCTAGCCCCATTATTGATTGACCTTTATCTAACACAATCTTTCTTTGTTGCCCTTCTCTCTCCGTAATCTCGCCTAATATTTCTTCATCCAAGCGCTTCCCCTTTAATCCTTCCAACAATCGCATTGCTGCGACCACCGCCAACCCGTCCCTGCTATTTATAAAACCCATGCCCTCATAATCCCGTCCGCTGGTGTTACCGTCGGGCCAAAATACACTTCACTGAGACGCCGGATCGGTTACAGATCAACCTAAGGCAAAACCATATGGGTCCGGATTATCCCTACTGCCCTTAGGTGTTCCGCCACGAACCAGCACCGTATTCGGCCAATTGGCTACCCCGGACCGGTGGTCATGGGCCCCCAGTATTAAATCAGGTACATTTCCCGGACTGTAACCTTTTGCTATCTTTTCTAACGGCCGGATAACACTATCACCGGATTTTCCTGGGGTGTTATGAAACACCTGAATTTCTAGATTTCTTCCTATTTGTTCTTTATCAGTTAGGGTCAGATGAACCATCCCCCCGTTAGCCACTAAAGGAATATCATAACCATCGAACATTCTTTCCCAAGCATCGTCACCGACTTGTGACGACATTGCCCCCTCATGAGCGCGATGTCCTGTCACCGCCGCGACCACTCTGCCGCCTTCAAACAATGGTTTTATTACCGTTTCGCGTACCAATCGGATCTGTTCCTGAATTGGTAAAGCGGCCTGAACGGAATCTACCCCGTGTTTTGTATCCACTGACTCAATCAAGTCGCCAGTAAATATTACATAACACCGTGGATCCCTAAGAATTCTTTCCACCCGTTCCATAATTTGTACCAGATCGGTCGCCCCGCTCCCTAAATGTAAATCCCCCATCGGAATTATTACCACCGGCATTCTGCCGTTTTCGACCGTTATATTTACTGTCACATCCATCGCGCCCACCTTCCTCCGGTTATGTTCCTGCAACATCAATTGCGTATATTCTAAAAATTCCTCCCTACTCATTTCGCTCAAACCGAGTTCTGTGGTTCTAAGTCTCTCTGCACTCATCCGTGTCCTATTGTTAAGTAGGCCCGGATTTTTTTCAACCCCTATCTTTTTTTATTTTTTTTGATATTGTAGGGGGCGGACCCTAAAAAAAATGACCCCCGATCGCCCCCGCTGGACAGACCAAGTTGTCTCCGATGTTGAAGCACCCAAACAGGGGGAATTTACTCCGGCTCAAAAACGCTGGCTGGAACGAGCTTGGCGAGAGTATTGTCATGGACACATTCCTGATGTTTTTGCCGTTCACGCCGTTAAATGCGGTGAACAAGTTTCCTCCTGGACTTTGAGCCCTGATCAAAAATATCACTGGCACCACATTGTCCCCGGCCCTGACGCCACCGCCCACGATGAAATTTCCGAACTTCCCGAAAACGGAATACCCTTACCCGGAACACGACATATTGGCCCAGACGATGACGCTATCCACCCCGATGTCAGTGATGCTAAATCATTATGGCGATATCATAGACAAAACCTAATCCCGAACCCGTTTTTAGACCTCTCTACTAACCACACTCGGGCAACGGAACAGGGCATCCCCTACTGGGACACTTCATATGACGTGTTTTTTCGGGAATTAGCCGAAAAGGTAGTCACAGCTTATAAAGCAGACCATCCAGATCATCCTTGGCCGGTAAGAATTCCCCGAAGTCACCCTGCCCGGGTTAAATAAGTCCTATCCCGGCTTAACACTTCAAATTGCCTAGGCCCGATCTTCGGCAGGAAATACATCAACCCTACCCCAATAATTCCGACCCACACCATCACATTCCAGCCCCACCCGAAATAGTACGCTCCCCCCACCAACAGTGCCGCCAGGAAACCGCCTAACCGTGACGCAGCCTCACTCTCTACTATATACAAGGTCGTATCCGAAATTACCGCCCGCCTATACGTATAAACTGAAAACGGTAAAAATACTAAAACACCCAACCACCCGTCTATCATATCTACTCCGAAAAGTTGCCACGTGTTTAGGAAATTTCCCCTTAATATCCACATTACCATCATGGCCGCAATCCCGGCATTCATCCACTTTCTGGTTCCCCCTCTATCGATTACCCTGCCCATCGAAAGCTGCATCACCGACGTAATCACTAAGACCCCTGTTTTATAAGCTCCAAGCTCCACATATGAACTGCTAAGAAGTACCAGTAAAAATACCGGCCAGAAAAAATCATATATCGCCTGTTCCATTCCAATCCCCACGAAAGCGAGTAGATCCCGCCTAAACCAGTTCCCGGCCAGTTTCTCCCAATAATGCTCGAGATGAAAATCCCATTTCAGCCGCTCAGGGCCTAATACCAATATTGGAATGGCTGCTCCGGCCATCAATGCCGCACTCAGCCAAAACACCCCGGAAAATCCCAGTTTAATAGTTACCAATCCTCCCAATATCGGTCCTAATGCTGCACTCCAGCGGGAAAAAATATTTAACCAGCTTGCCCTTGATCCGAAACGTTTTTCCGACGTCTGCATAAACAGTAAATGGTAAGGGATCCAATACGCTGATGCGGCAAAAGTAATCAGCAGACCGGCAGGTATCAACGCCCAAAGCGTCGTATCAGCAAGATTCACGAAATACATCACTATTATCCACAGCAATTGTCCGATGAGAACACTTTTTTTAAATCCCATCCACGCCACTATCCGGGCATAATCCCGCATTAGAATTGCGTCGGTTAGCCTCGTTGCTGCCAACCATAAAATGACCAGCCAAAGTCCGGATAATTCAAATAGGTACACCGGCAAAAAAACCATTACCGCACCTGACGCCAAGTTTCGTAACACCGAAGCTCCCAATAAGCCCCAAAAAATTCGCTTTTCCGCCTTATCCATCATTTACTTCTTTGTTAACCTCTTCCACAGCCTTTGCTATCACTTCATCCAACCTTTCCAACTCTTCCGGTTGAAACCTTTTTAGCACATATTCATCTCCGGCCTCACGATACGCAGCCTGCCGGTTATCCACCCCTAATCTCACCCGCCAAAAATCTTTTGTTCCCAATACCCTTTCAATCGAATTTATCCCCCCGTGCTCTTTTGGCCCTATCCCGAACTGGATCTTATATTCTCCCAAGGGAATATCCAGGTCATCGTGCACCACCCATAAGTCCTTTAAATTAGCATTATTCATCCGGTATTCCACTAACCATTTCACCCATTCTCCGCTCTGGTTCATAAATTTATCCTTTGGTTTGGCCAGCACAACTTCTCCGGTTTTATAAACCATGGCTTCTTTCTCGCTTCGCCAACCGTAATCAGATGGCATTGTTTCAGCCAGCTTTTCAATTAAGCGCATTCCCGCATTATGCCGTGTCAGTAAATATTCCGGTCCGGGATTTCCTAATCCTATTATTATTTTTCCGCCCATATCAGTAATTATATAATCAATCGCTCCGGTAAACCGTTTCCATAACTAAAAGTCTCGCATCAAAACAACTTATTCCGGTGTATTTTCCTCAAGCCACTTCTGAAACCTTGCTTTTGACTGTCCCAATTCATCCTCACCGTTGCCGTGTAGCTCATACGTTCCTCCGGCAGCCAAATCATGTCCCCCACCGACCTGCATTCTCTCCATTATCTTCCGCACATTTACTCCTGTCCCCAAAGATCGCAAAGATAAATTATATTTTGCTTCCGACTTTGGGGTAAACACAACACCCCACTGATAATTATTTATCCATCTTAAATAATTATCCATATATAAATGCTGAGCATGGGAAACTTCGATTTCGGTATAACCACCAACATCCACATCTCGTCTGTCTATACCCGACGACTGCCAGGATGGCCAGCCGTTTACAGGAGGGTGAAACTCTGTGTTGTTAATAAGTATAGAAACCAATTTAAAAATTTTCTCGGAAATTATCGCGTATTCGGCCATAAAATCCTGCATACTCTTGCCTATTAGTTTAAGCATCTCTTTTCCCACACTTATGGTTTCCAGTTGATTAGGACTTAAATACTTAAACCCATCCGTGTCGCCTATTATTCCCAATAAAACTACCCTGGCCAGCTCAACCTTCTCAATATTATCAGGTGCTAATTGGCCATAAACTAATTCCGTGCACGACCCCGCTTCTGGATTAATAAATTCCAGATCAAACTTGTCCGCTTCAGTGCGATGGTGATCGATACAAACTGTTTTCCCCTTAAATTCGCTGAACTTTTCTACTGCTACTCCGAACCTGTCCAGACGACTGGCATCGACAAATATTGCCAGCTCATAATCATTCATCAATGTAAAACAATCATCTACAAATGTAATGGCGCTGAAATTTACAAAACTTTTATACCTCTCTGTATCCGGCATCCCGGAAAGTATCATCTCAATTCTTTTCTCCGGATATCTTTCATTAACTATCCAAAACATCGTTAATACGGAAGCTATTGCATCATCATCAGCCGATTTATGTGAGGTTATCGCTATCCTATTTACCTTATCCGCCAATTGCCAAAAATCTTCCGCAAATGTCATGACCTATTTTATCCCCGATCGCACTTTTAATCCGACAGCATTAACTACTTCAGCCAAAATCGGTATCTTTGTGCTCTGATTCTGACTGGACCGAATAGCGAGAATTAATGGCGCCACAATCATTCCCAATAGATTAACCAAAGGAATAAGTCCGCGGGCAATATAACTTACGTTCAGCACAAAACCCAACACTACCACTGTTACCCACAACAAAATTGCTTGCAGCGCATCCCACTTCACCTTTGGATTTTTCTCCACAATCAGAAACGCTATTGAGAACACTACCCCAAGTAACGGCACATAACATAAAGGTCGGGAAACTGTCTCTTCCAACTTTAACGGTGATTGCGATTTAAACTCATCCATTTTTTTGCAGTTCAAATAATCGTTTTATTTCGGCAGTTGATGCAATTTCATCAACCTTCATCTCCCGAAAGCTTACCAGACGCGGGAACCTTAACGCAAATCCTGCCGAATGCATCGGCGATTTGGTTATCTCATCCGACTTTATCTCCACCACTATCCGCGGCTTAACCCACGTATCACAGTCCATTTGTTTTTCTACCTCATATTCTTCCGGCTTCTCACCTGTCTTTATTTCGTCACACCTTTTCTTCAATTCCCGCCACTCATCATCGGTCAATCCCGTCCCGATTTTGGCTATAGTTTGATATTTCCCACTACTTCCTTTTGCAACTCCGATTAGAAATCCTCCGATACCGAAACCTGATCTTTTACCTTGTCCGGCATCATATCCCATCACCACAGCATCAATCGTATCCGCAACTCCGGTCTGATCATATGACTTTTTGTACTTTATCCAATTAAAGTCTCTGCTGCCGGAACGGTAAATTCCGTCCAGTTTCTTAACCACAATTCCTTCTGTTCCCTCAGCCAGTGAAGCCCGGAAAAATTCCTCAATCTCCTTTACACTATTTATTATTTTTCTCGGCATCAGTCTGACTGTCTTATTACCTTTTACTATTTTAGTAAGATAATCCCATCTTTTTTCATTATGTTCATTCAGCTGACTTTTTCCGTTAATCATTAGTACGTCAAACACGTAATACTTCAGGGGTACTTGCTCCATCATTTCTAAAATGTCATATTTTCTTTTTCTTTGTACCGTTTCCTGAAACGGTAAATACTTTCCTCGCCCGTCTACAGCTATCATTTCCCCGTCCAAAATACACTCATCATCAACCTGCTCTTGCAAACCCTGAATAATGTCCGGATACATATGTGTCACATTATCCATTCCCCTCGAAAACAACCTCACTTTATGCCCTTTAACATGTGCCTGAATTCTTAACCCGTCAAGTTTATGTTCGCCGGCCGCCACTCCTACCCTTTCCCATATCTCCTCCGCCGATTTTGCCCGCTCCGCTCTGGCAACTAAAATCGGTGTTCCCCATTCCGGATCCACCCTTATCTTACCCACATCATCATGTTCACAAACCAATTTAACCACCTCACCTAAATCTGCTCTGACATTGTAGATTTTTTCAATTTCCCCCCGCAGGCTTTTATTACCGGTTTTCATCCACGATAAAGCATCGAGTACCGTCATATCCGAAAACCCGGATCGCATTTTCCCGAGCACAATCTTTATTACATACTTAGCCGACCTGCCGTCCAGCACTTTTAATAACTCTGACAGTAGGGATATCTTTTTCTCCTGACTCCCATGCCCTCCCGCGGCCGCTATTTCCAACAACTGTTCATGTACCCACTTTGTCTCCGTCTTTGAATTCGGTTTATTACCTCCCGTCTGCAACTTCAAAGTCTCTCCCGTCTTTCCCAGGTCACCTGCCTTCTTAAACTCTCTTACCACATCCGCCATATCCATATCGCAAGTCATCGCCACAGCCTTCAACACCTGCTTTTCTGCCATCCCGGTATCCGGATTGTCATATTTTGGCCCCAGCATTCCGGCTGACAAATAAGCAATTATCTTTCCCTCCTCCGGTGTAGTTGAGGAAAATAAATCGGCGAGTATTTCCGTCATCGCCAGTCTTGAATTTGTACTTTCCAGTCTTTCTAAGTATTCGGCTAGCGTTTCAAATTTCACTCCCCAATTATAAACTGAAATAGCGAAGAAATACCCTGTGGTATATCATTCCCGTATGTCCCGTTTGTCCCTTACCCATTTAATCCTCTTGGTATTCGTACTCACAATCTCGTTCCCGATTTTCTTTTTTAAGCTTGGTCAATCCAGCTTAGTCAGTTTTGACGAAGCCTGGTACGCCGCCATAGCTAAAAACATCGGTCGCACCGGCGACCCGTTCAATATTTATTTCAATAACAATCGTTTTGCTGATCATCCTCCGGCGGGATTTTGGTTCCAGCGTTTAGGTCAAGTCGTCTTTGGAGTTAACGAGTTCGGCTCCCGGGCATCATCGGCTGTTTTTGGTCTCCTTACTTTAGGTCTGGTCGCAATCCTCGGCGCAAAAGTAGCCTCTCCTGCCGTTGGAATAGCGAGTAGTCTGGCTTTACTTTCATCTCCGTGGTTTATTTATCGTGCCCGCTCCGGCAATCTTGATATCCCGTTGACTTTCTTTTTTGTTTTATCTTTCCTTTTGGGTTCCAAAGCCATAAAAAACCCCCGCTGGCTCATCCCGTTTGCCGGTTCTCTTTCTCTGTTGTTTCTGACCAAAACCATGGTTCCGTTTACCATTCTTCCGGCGCTCCTTGTGTTATTTTTCAGATCAAAAATTAACCTCCGCCAAGCTATAGCTGCACTCATTGTCTTTTTTGTCCCCGTCTTCGCCTGGCTTATCTCGCAACTCATCAATTACCCCAATTTCATTTCCAAATATCTAGGTATTGGTATCCCCAAAATCGAAAAGTCCACCTCCCTCTGGCAAAATATTTTGCTTACCAAAACCTATCTTCATGAAAGTATCGGCGACTGGTTTCGCCCCATCGTCTTTCTGTTTCCCCTTTCCCTCTTTTCAAGCCACCGTCTTACCTTATCCCTAGCTGTATTTGTCATTTCTTTTCTCACCCCGTTTGCCTTATCTTCACGTAGTCAGATCTGGCATCTTATTCCTGTCCAACCGTTTCTGCTCATCCTCATGTTCTCTGGCCTATTTTGGCTCCTAACTAGAATTTTTACCCGAAATTTGTCCTCCTCTCTGCTCTTGGTATTCACCCTTCTCGTAGCTCTTCCCCAACTTGCTCGCAATTGGATTAATTTCATTGCCATTCCGGCCTACGTTTCCGACGAAGCCATTCTCTCCAAAACTGCCTCAACCTATACCGAACCGTTATATATCGACGATCGTTTTCTGCCCGCTGCCGCTTTTTATTCGGATAAAATTGTTGTCGACACCCCAACCCCCGACTTTTCCGACTACTTCACCAAATCGTTTGATCTTCTGCTTATCACCCATGGCTGGCGCTTGGAAGCGGCTGGCATCCCTTCAGATCGCTATCAAATCATCCAAGCGGACAGGGATAAAATTCTCCTGCGAGTTTTTAACAATTAAAGTATTCCCCGGAAAAAAAAGTACCCGAACGCTACCACGGCCAAAAAAACACTTCCCATCGCCAGACTCCCCCACCCCGACTCGTAATGATACATTTTATACATTCCTTCCCCCACTAGTGTCAGACCGAACAGTGTCGGCAATGCCAACATCACGTAAAACATTTGGATATCAGTAGCGCTCATACCTGGTTATTTTTTAAGCACATATTTTGCCGCCTTCGTTGAACCTCTTTTCGTAATCACGCCTTTACCCAGTAGATACTTCAAATCCCGGAGTATCGTATCCTCAGATACCATTACCAGTACTGATCTCGCCTCTGCCATTCCGATCTCTCCGTTCGCGTTCAGATATTCCACTATTTTCATTTGCCTTTCGGACAGTGCTACCTGTTTCCCCATCCGCTGCTTCAGTTTTATATCCACGGATAATTCTCTGACCAGTTCTTTTATTCGCGAAAGTTCCAATGCTAACGCCCGGGTAAATACCGTTAGCCAGGGACTTAAATCGCGGTCTTCGAGCCGAGGTGACAGGTTAGAAACCTCCATCAATGCGCCGTAATATTCATCCGCATGCTTATCAAAATAGTCTTCCAGCGCAAAAAAACGTTTGATGTCATACCCTTCTGTAAATAACACCAGTGTCGCCATTGCCCGGGCGGTTCTGCCATTACCCTCTACAAACGGATGCACCGCCGCCAATACATAGTGGGTTATCCCTGCTCTCAATACCGGATGCTCCTTTTTACCGTAATCGGAATTAAGCCAGCTAAAAAACTCATCGATTAAAAACGGCACATCCACAGCCAAAGGCGGTCGAAATGCAATCTCACCGGTAACCGAATTTCGCAGTACCACCTGACTTGTCCGAAATTGTCCCGCATCCGTCGGCCCGACAATCCGATCCACAGCCAACCTGTGTATTTCACACAGTAATTCCTTTGTATATGTCACTCCTGTTGTAGAAAAATCACCCGGCACTTTCTCTATAAACTCCAAAACGTTCCGATAATTGATAACTTCCTGTACATCCCGGGCCCTCGCGACTACCCCGGCATCTTCAGCCTGACTAACATTCACAATCCCCCGGTCCATAATTAGCCTTGCCTCCCCTTCGGTTAAATCATTTCCTTCCAAAGCCGTGCCATAATGCGCGGCGCGCAACTTAGCATCATCCCGAAACTTTGCTTCCCAGGCCGGGACTAAAGGTGCATTCTCAATCACTTCTTTAGCAGCTTCAATCAGCCCCACATCCTTCAGTATTTGCGTATTAATTGTGTACCTTGGTATATACATATTCGCCTAAATTAGAGTATACACGTTAACCCACTTCATTTCACGGTAATTATGCGGTAAATACCTATCTCGTCAGGTCAGCCATCACGCCAAAACAATTTTCAGCTACGTCGTCGGCGTTAAAATTGTACCCCACCTTCTCATACAACCGCTCCGCAGTTTTCTTAATCACAAAACTGGCCGCAGCCGCAGCCAGCAGGGGTGAATTTTTTGCCAATAAACCAACCGTTATACCTGCCAACGTATCTCCCGTTCCCCCTTTAGTTAATCCCGAATTCCCCCCTTCAATTTCATATGTCATCTTTCCGTCACTTACATAACTTGTCGGACCTTTAAACGAGATCACGCAGTTATGTTTCTGGGCTTTTTCTTCCACCAATTCAGGTGTCACTGCAGTCTCTTTATCTACGTCAAATAGTGACCTGAACTCATGTATGTTCGGGGTCACAATCGCCCCCGCTGGTATTGATACGGCATCCATCACCTGCAAACTTCCGCCGTCTATTACCCATTTTTTGAGTAAGAAATTACTGAGCACTTCTTCTGTAATCCGGGTTGTCTCCCGACACACCTCATCACATTCCATATATCGTTTTTCCGGCGGCACTTTCTCACTGTGAAATCTCATTAATCCCGGCCCGATCAGCACAGCCTCTGATTTAGCTATATATTCTTCCTTTTCTTCCCAGGGTATCCAAATAAACGCCGACAATCTCGATTTCAACTGTGCCGCGGTCTCAGCCAGTGTCTCCTCGTGTGACGAGAAAAAAACCATGTCCACTATTCTCGATGCCGCCGTGATCGCCAACACCGGCGCACCATGAAACAGCTTTGATCCACCGATAATCGTCACCTGGCCGTTATCTTCCCCGTTAGAATCGTCTTTCGGCCTCCACAACTTTTTTAAATCTTCGCTCGTAAACTTTTTCACTCTCACATTCTATCTTACTTCCGCCGTTATTTTAATCACTTCCCAACCCTTTTCAGGTACCAGATGTTCGTCAGCCGTTGTCATTATTACTTGTCCGTCATGTTCCGTCACCCACGAAGTTAGCTCCTCAATTACCTTTCTATGGTTATGGTCTAACTCTGAAAAGATGTCATCCAACAACACCACCGGACTATCTCCCGCTAAATTTAGGTAGTTAAACTCACCCTTCTTAAGCCATAAAACTGCCATTCTCTGTTCACCTCGGCTTGCAAAAGCAGCCGTATCAACATAATTATTTTCCTGATCCGCATCTTCCATTTCCACCCTGAAATCATCCCTATGCGGACCGACCAATGTCGTCGCTGCATATACTTCCTCAGCCTCATACTGTTTCAGTCTCGTCTCTGATATCTCGCTTTTGTCATATCTGCATCTGAACGCTAGCGCACCTTCCGTTCCTTGTTGCGAAAAAAAATTCAGCACTTCAGTTCTTTTATCTGTCAGATAATTTCCGGTTTTAATCACTAATCTATCCCAAAAAAACAACTGACTTCTTTCTGCCTGGCCTTCCCTTATCATTTCCAGCAATTTATTCCTCTGCCTCACCCCTTTTTCATAACTAATTAAGCTTCTTCGATACTCGCGGTCGGACTGTGAAATTACCACATCCAGATACTTTCTCCTCCAGGATGGACTGCCTGAAAGCAATTCCATATCCTGGGGAGAAAACATCACCGCTTTAAGATTGCCGCCGAAATCTCCGCTCCTTCTTGCCACGCCATTAACATAAAATTTCTTCTTAATTCCCAGCATTGTTCCGTCATGTATTACTATTTCCAGGTCTGTTTTTCCGTCCGGCCGGTCAACCGTCAGTTTTACCCGACCCACCTTCTCACTGTATCTGATCATTTCCTCGTCCGATCCGGCGCGATAACTTCTTGCCGTCGCCGCCAAATATATTGCCTCTATAATATTGCTTTTTCCGGCGCCATTTGGGCCGGTTATCACCGTCTTAGCACCGAAAGTTAGCGTCAGTTTCTTGTGATTTCGGAAATTGCTTAATTCAATCCGGTTCGCTTTCATTTACTTGTTTTATCTTCCCTATTTAAATTTCTATTTCTGACACACAGAACAATAATATGTTCCCCGGCCCCCGATCACTGATCTGTCTATTTTTCCTCCGTCACCCTTAAGACAAGGCAAGCCTTCCCTATCATATGTCCGAAAATGCTCTTGGTAATGTCCTCCCAACCCGTGCAAATCAATGTATTTGGCATCGGCCGCGGTTGCCCCGCCATATTTAATTCCCTCTGTTAATACCAAAATTATGGCATTAAATAATTTTTCACTTTCCGTTTCCGTCAAAGAATTAGTCGCCCGGTTAGGCAAAATATTCGCTTCCCAGAGGGCATCATTTGCATAAATATTTCCCACTCCCGAAATTATGGTCTGATCCATGATCGTTAACTTAATTGCCCGCTTCGATTTTCCCAACCTCTCTTTAAATTCATCCGCATTAATATCAAATGGTTCCGGCCCGAGATTAAGAAAGAATTTTTCCTTTTCGACCTCCTCTCTTTTTCCGATTTTTACCCACCCGAACATGCGCTGATCATTAAAAAATAATGTTCCCTTGTCCAATTTAAAAATCACCCGTGTATGCACAGACGGCAGCTTGCCGACGAAATCAGCCGTCGGATGGCCTCCTACTATCCGATCACTAATAGTTTCACCCCGGTCATCGTTATCTAAAATTAACTGCCCAGACATTTTAAAATGAAATGCCAGGGAAACCCCTTCGGCTAAATCAATAATTAATACCTTTGCGCGTCTTCTTACCCCACTTATCTTTTTCATTATTACTAAAGCTGTATCACCCTGCACAATTTTTTCCACCCTAACTTCAACCCCCGTGATCAATCTTCCGACAAGAATTTTTTCTAGCTGTAATTTTACTGTTTCAATTTCCGGTAATTCAGGCATATCACCATGAAATATACCACGCCGTCATTCCATCCCGATGGCAACCACCCCGTTTTCTTCTAATTTAGTCGCATATGCCTTTCCCCACTTGCGTTTAAATTCTTCAAATACCGCTATCAGTTCTTCCGCAGAATAAGCTCCGGGAAATATTTTTCCCACTTCCTCCTTTTCCGCCATTTCCCTGACTGTTTTATACACCCTTACAAAACTCACTTTCTTTAAAAGTTTTCTTGCCGTGACTAAAGACACTAATACCAGTTCGTCTCCTGGCTTAATTTGACTGTAATTTCTTTTCTTTTCTGTATTAACGGGCCTGGTTTCAATCGTCTTTTTCCCCGACTCTACCGCGTCAAAAATATCGTCAGGTTTTTCGTAACTTCCAAACTTAAGTACCCACTTCATATTTTCGTTATTTTCCCGCTAATTATTATTTTTTCAGCATATTCCAAAAACTTATCGACCATTACCTCCCAATCATAGTCCCGCGACCTTTCCCTGCCCCATTCTGACAACTTCGTCCTTAATTCAGAATTTTGGGCCAGCTCAGAAACTGCTTCAGCCAGTTTTTTCACCGATTTAACCGGCACTAAGCCCTTTTTCCATGGATAACCCTCCAGCGTATATTTGTAACCCGGATTTGCATATGCCACAATCGGAGCCCCGGCAGCCATCGCCTCAAGCAACACCAGCCCCAAACTTTCCCCACCCCAGGAGGGCGCACAATAAATGTCCGTTGCTTTAAAGTATCCGGCCACGTCTTCGTTATTAACCCGTCCCACAAATCGCACCTTCCCGCCCAAACCCAAGTTCATAGCCAAATTCCATGCCTCCTGCATTTGCGGTCCGTCACCTGCAACCCACAACTCGACATCTGTATATCCTCGTATCAATCCGACAGCCTTAATTAAATCCAATATTCCTTTTCTTTCATCCAGCCGCCCTAGATATAATAACTTTACCGTTTTTGTCTGCCCCATCGCCTCAGGTTGTGCCAATGCAAATTTTTCCCAGTCCACTCCCCCGCTGATAATCACTCCTTCCCGACCGAATACTTTTTTCCACACCCGCCTGGCCGACGTTGATATGGCGATCATTCCTGACAATTTACTCCTCAGCCACATTTGCACCGGTTCAGCTACCAATTTAGCCGGGAAATCCCATGGGTTATTTATTGTTGTCGCATGGAACCAACCTATTTTGGGTACCCCTGAATAATTCAGCATCTCAATATTCAGCCAGGGTATCAGCGGCTCATGAATTACTAACACATCAAATTTTTCCTGCTGCATATATCGGGTCACTTCCCGATCAGTCGCGATACTCCCGAGATTAAAACTGGAAATCGCCCCGTTCCAGGAAATGGGATTAGCTTTACCAAAAAAAGTCACGCCCTTCACCTCTATCTTTCTTTCCGGCTTAACTGTGATTATTTTCGCCTTATGCCCCCTCGCTGTTAATCGGTGGTGCATTTGTAAAACAATATTTTGTACTCCGCCGGGTAGTGACAAATCATATGGACAAACCACTCCGATTTTCATATTCAGACTTCATTATCTCCCATTAGTCTAATTAACTCGGTAACTTTCCACATCAACTCGTCATCTCCGGAAATTGAACCTGTTGTTACCAGCTTTTCTTTTCCTTTAACCTTCACATCCTTGATTATTCCCTTTTCCTTAGCCTTCCTCATTAGCCCGATCAGCACCAGACAACCGATTTCAGACAATCCTGACCCCACATACATACTTCCCTGCTGCTCCGGCATCCGGTGATACTCAACGGCAGATATTTCCCGACGTTTTTTACCAGTAATTAACTCTCTTATTGCCACAAAAGCATTTTCGGCATCGATGTGTACCGGGATCAATAGATCGGGCTGTTCCGCATTTGTATTAATCTCAAATACCACGCCATGTGTACGTGAATTTGTCCACTTGCCCCAAAAAGTCCAACTCGGGGCCTTTGGAAACATCTTCTGCAAGTAATATTCGTCTCGGGACTCATCTACTATCCCCGGATAAATATTCGGCAGGTCGTAATTATCCATCACCCATCTCCCGGCATTTTCCCCCTTATCCTCGGAAAAAAACGGCCGGATATTTACCCCCAACCGCCACAGTATTTTATAAAACTGTCCCAACTTCAATCCCTTAATCCTGATAATGTTTCGGCAGTTCACTTCTGTCGCCACAGCTTCAATGGCCAAAGATCGGTATGTTTTTGCATTCTTATCTCCCACCATTCCCCGCACTGCATCCTTGATTACTATTCGTCTGTCCTCCACACTTAATTCCACGACGCTGTTTTCCGTTTCTTGATTCTTAAAATTAGTTCGCCGCATTCTTAAAAAATCCTCAGGTATCCGGGTCAGGTTTCTGGATCCCCGCTTGATCATTCCCCACCAACCTTTTCTTATCTTCGGCATTTCTTCCCCGAAAAAATCCTTCCAATACTTGGTGTATTCGGATCTATGGACTTTATATTCCTTCCACCATTGCTTGGCCAGCGTCGTATGTGCAGCCTTAGTCTTTTTCATTTTCCGTCATCAACTTATCAATTAGTTTGTAAAGTCCCCGTTTGAAATTAGCCTTTGAAAACCTATCCGCATTTTTTTTCACTACTTCTTCATTCCACTTCATTTTATTAAATTTCTCAATTCCTGCCATTAACCCTTCGGGGGTTAGCTCATCAAAAAATACTCCTGATACGTTTTCTTTTACTGCTTCTAAATACCCGCCGTTCCTGTAAGCTATCACCGGAGTTCCGTAAGCTTGCGGCTCCACCGCGGTTATTCCGAAATCGGATTCCTTTTCTAATGCCAGCACCGCTTTCGCCTCTCCCAATAATCTGGCTTTTTCAGTATCATCCACTTCACCCAAATACTCGACCGTTTTCCCGCTTATTCCCTCAATTACCTGTTGACCCGATTTTCCGATCGGTCTGCCGGCAACTTTAAGTTTAAAACCATATTTATTTGCGGTTTGAACCGCTAGCTCTATATTTTTCGTTCCCACAATCCGGGACACAATCAAAAAGTGGTCCTGTCTTTTGTGTCCCTTTTTTATCACTTCATCTGTAATGCTCGGCGGATACACCACTTCCGCTTTCCTTCGGTAAAACTTGGCAATTCTTGCCGCCACATTTTTTGAGTTGGCCACAAATAAATCCGGCTTTTGCGCGAAGGTAAAGTCCACCATTCGCAAGATATGGTTTGCAACTTCCGAAATCGGCCGCCAGTACCATTTATATCTTTCCTGCGTCGCCGTTTCATAACCGTATAAAAATCTCGGAGTCGTGTGGCAATAAGTCAAAATCTTTGTCTTCGGTCCCACTTTCACTCCGTTGGGGAAATAACCTCCGGTCTGCGAAATTATGACCAAATCAAAATCGGTCAAATCCATGCCGGAAAAATACAGCGGCGAAACAATCGAATAATGGCTCAGCAACTTAGGTAAAAACGGTAAGTATCTCCCCCAACTTTGTTTTATTTTCCATTTCCCCATCTCGGTTTCATGCCTGCCCCAATACTTAGGAAAAGCGTATGCCGTGTATATCGGGGCTTCCGGAAACATTTCATGTAACACTGAAAGTACAGCCTCCGCTCCGCCCCATTCCTTTAAGTAGTCATGAACTAACGCCACTCTCATAAGCCAATTTTACCGCACTTCACTTCCGGATTGGTTTTATACCACACCAAAATCGCATCCCCGACCCCATCTTTAACCTCGCCCCGCCTCTCTAATTTATGTTCCTCGGCCTGGCCGGACGATACTGCCAGTGTATCTCCAATCAGAACCTGGTTACGGCATGGATCTGTTTTCCACACAATCGGCCGGAACTCGACATTGTCTGTCTTTCCTATCCAGAACCAAACCAGCATATACGCTCTCTCATTTCTGGAGTTATCAAATACGAAATGGGTACCAGGGTTATCTCGAATTAATGTAGCTGCTTCTTTGTACCCAAAATCCCACGCCCGTGCATTTAATTTCGGCAGTAATACAAAATATCCCCTCCATAATAAAACCAAACTGTAAACCGCTAAAACAAGCATCATTTTGTTTCTATTTATCCGGGCTATTCCAATCCCTAAGATTAGCCCCAGCGGCAACAGCATCGGCATCGCCCGTTGAGTTGAAATAAATACCCCGGAAAATGCTGCCGGAATAATGCTTACCACCAACAATCCGATTATAAATTTAGATCTTATTTCCTTATATTTTTTTATTAATCCCCACATTCCTACTGCCGCCGGCCACACCATCCACCAATATGCCAACGCTAACCCGGGTATTTGGTGCTGTTTATCGATATCCGGTGACCGGTCAAAAATTGTCTTCGGAGAAAGATATGTCAGATATTGCCGAACGAAATTCTCACCCGCTACTCCCACATTTTTTGAAATGGCGTCGTTTTTAATCCAAAAACCGGGGTGCCTCACAGCCAAATACATATTCGGCACTTGAGTCACCACCAAAATCATGGCCGTCATTAAAATATCCCGTTTTTTAAATCCCCTTTTACGTTCACAGTATATTAGCCAACTTAAAAATATCACTAAAAACGGCAGCAAATATCTCTGTACATGAGCGGCGTACGTGGAAAATGACAGCGCCAGAGCAGCCCATTTCAAAAGAGAGCTCTCCTTCAACCCTCGCCAGCCAAAATATATCCCCACCGCATATAACAGGTAACCTAAAGTCACCTCATATCCCAGTCTCGCCGAAAACACCGTCCAGGGTAATATAGCGTACCATCCGGCTCCAATTGCCGCCATTTTTCGGGAGAGACTTTGCCGTAATAACGCATACACCACCACTATGCTGGCCAAACCAAATATCACCGATG
>CAYTYO010000011.1:25270-27189 GCA_964441445.1 uncultured Gammaproteobacteria bacterium
ACCACCGGCTCAATATATTTTTCGGTGTAGTAGCCAAATCTGGCCAAAGCCGACGGATACTGGTTAATTCTTTGTTGATAATAGAAATTATCCAGCCCGTCAGTTTTTACTGCGTCTTTCCAGTTCACGCTTCCGATCTGCCAGATAATCCATATCCATATCAACCATACCCATCCGTTAGTCAAAAAGTGTCGCTTGATTTTCATCTACTTTTTCCGGCGTCCCTCCCATTCTTTTTATTAAACTTTTGTACCCCAATTCAACTAAAACCTGAACTATTTTATCTTGTGGCGGCAGTACTGCCACTTCAGCCTTAAATGTTACGGGTGCGTCCCTTCGGATTGTCGCCAGTCTTTTTGATAGTTCTCCCCCTTCATACCCATCAACCAGTTTTTGCCTGACCTTATCGGCGATTTTTCCTAAAGATTTATATACATTTTCGAAATTTCCAAACTCTGCTAATAAATGAATTGCGGTCTTCGGTCCTATTCCTGCCACTCCCGGATAATTATCGCTGCTGTCCCCAACCAGCGCTTTATAATCAATCACCTGGTCAGGATGTATTCCCAGCTTTTCCAATACCTTATCCGCATCAACCACAGCTCCGTCGGATAATCCTTTTTGCGGCATATATAGTTTTATTTTTTCATCCACTAATTGCATCAGGTCTTTATCTCCGGTAATAACTATCCCCTCAAAGTTTTGTTCCTCTGCCTGCAACGTCAGGGTTCCGATTACGTCATCGGCCTCAAATCCTGGCAGTGAAAATACCGGTATCTGCATCTTTTCAAATACAATTTTTAGTTTTTCCACCTGTCCCCAGATATCTTCGGACACCTGCCTTTCTTTTTCCCTATTTGACTGATACCCGACATACATTAAATGCCGGAAGGTCGGTTCCGGATTATCAAATACTATTACCGCATGGCTTGGCTTCAGTTCATCTATCGCCTTCAGCAGAATTGACAAGAAACCGTAAACACCGGCTGTTGCTTCTCCCGATCTGTTTCTCCAATCTGGCAAGGCATAATAAGCTCTATGCAATACCGCATTACCATCTACCAAAAGTAGTTTTCCCACCTGCCTTTTATATCATTGAGAACCCCACGGCGAGCCCATCACTTCACACTGCGTCCTACATATCACCTGCTTCAAGATAAAAATTCGAAATTACGCCACACCCTAACATGTTTCACTTCGAACATCGCCCAACAATGTCGTTTCAACTTAAACCAGTAACTATTTATCCATCACAAATACCCAGCCGTACCGTTTTTTATCGAATTTCTCTTCAAGTTGCTTATTCTCTTTCCATCCCTCTTTTTCAAACTTCTCCAACCACCAATTTCTTTTCCTCATTGTTAAGTGGGTTGGGTCGTTAAGTATCTGATTTCTGATAACTGCATCTTTCTGTGCAATACCATCGATTGTGGGAACAAATCCGTAAAACCTCTCTCTCGTCACTCTGAACAATTCTCTTATAGCCTTTTCCACATCATTTTCTTCTAGATGTTCGAGTACATGGAAAGCTGTACTCGAAGCAAATTGGGAAGCTTTATATGGTAACTCTCTGACATCAGCCCGTTGGATATACCACTTAGAAGTTTCCGGAACTAATTGCAATGCCGCATTTGAAAAATCGCAACCATAAGCCTGAAAGGCATTTTCCCTCAACAAATGAACTAGATAACCGGGACCACATCCGATATCCAATAATGGTTGATTGAGATATTCACGAATATTGTCTATCACATCGAGATATTTAACTCTTCGCGTCTCAAGAGTGTATCCATCCACGTAAGCAACATGTTTATCACTGTAGTAGTCCAGATTATAAGGAAGTGTAGTCACATTAGAAATTTAACTATTTCTTCATCATTTCCGCAAACTCATCCCCGTCCATATTTTCAATTTCCAAC
>CAYTYO010000012.1:0-25362 GCA_964441445.1 uncultured Gammaproteobacteria bacterium
TTGAGCTTGAATTTGAAGTTCTTCCGCCCCAGAAATGACCTTTTTCGAGCCATGTGTTTATTATATCGCAAGCGATGCGGTTAGACCTCGACTATCGTGGGGAGAATCATCGGGCGGCGATGTGTTTGTTCGAACAGAAAACCACTTAGGGTGTCAATTACAAGTTGGCGCAAATGTCTATCCCCATCTATTTTGCCTTTTTTCTGATTAACAACTTGCCGAACCTTATTTTCGGCTTGAGAGAGGAGATTGCTGGTGTATTTTTCAAAAATAAATCCTCGGCTTACTAATTCGAGATTAATAATCTTAGACAGGTCATTTTGGTCGACCTCTAAGACCGCAACTACTACTCCTTCCTCAGCTAATTGCTGTCTGTCACGAAGCACCACGTTACCCACATCTCCGACCCCTAATCCGTCAACCATAACATTGCGAACAGAAACAACCGGGCCAAGAGCAGCTTTACCCTCAGATACAACAATGGAGTGATTATATTCAGGCAGGAGGATATTTTTTTCCGGATAACCCATTGACTGAGCTAACCGGGAATATTGAACCATGTGGCGATACGTACCGCCAATTGGAAGCAGGTACTCGGGCTTGGTGAGGGCCATAAGTAAAAGCATGTCTTGTTGACCTCCGTGACCTGAGACGTGAAGATGATCAGTGATATCAGAGTAAATTACAGTAGCTCCAAGTCGGGAAAGAGAATCGATTAAAGAATGCACAGCGCTTTCGCTCCCTGGAATGTAGTCCGAGGAAAAAAATACTTTGTCACCAGGCTTTATGAATAAGTCCCGGTGGTCCCCAGTCGCCAATCTCTCCATCGCTGATCCGGATTGCCCCTGAGATCCAGCCACGAAAATACAAACATTCTTAGGCGGAAGTTTACGCACGCTTCTGATGTCAATGAACGCATTTTTGGGTAAGTTGAAATAGCCTAGTCTTCCAGCGATATCTAGATTGCGATCTATACTTCGCCCTGATACGGCAATCTTACGTCCATGCCGAATGGCCGCTCTTGCCGCCTGATACCATCTACTAATGTTGCTGCTCATTGAGGTTACAATAAATTTGCCTTTGCAATCTGATATTTCCCGCTCGAATGTGTCTTCCAAAGTTCTTTCCGAAGGGGTGTACCCTTGACGTTCGCTACCTAGTGAATCCGAAAGTAGTAAAACGACCCCCGCTGTGCCGGCCTGTCCAATCCGACGAACGTCGGGAAGCACTCCATCGATAGGCGTAAAGTCAAATTTATAATCGCTACCATGGTAAACCGTTCCTGCCGGGGTATTTATTATGAGGTGGGTGGTGTCAGGAATGGAGTGGGTGACCCGGACTGATTCTATCAAGAATTGCCCCAGTCGAAGTTGCTGTCCAGGGACTAAAATGTTGATTTTTTTTGGCATATTTTCATATTCGGCTAGTTTATCCATAATAAGATTGGCTGGTAGCTGACTGGCATAGACGGGAATATCTTTTAGCTTCGGTAAGATATAGGCCAAACCGCCAGTGTGATCTTCATGTCCATGAGTGATTACCAATCCGCGAATTTTATGAATCTTGTCCATAAGATAAGAAATGTCCGGAATTAAGATATCGATTCCCAGCATGTCTTCTGTGGGGAAACCCATGCCACAATCTACGAGTAAGATATCGTTTTCCAACTCATAGACGAACATGTTGGAAGTAACCTTGCCAAATCCGCCTAATGAAATTATTTTTAGTGTTGGTGACATATATTTTTAAAATAGTAACGGCTGAGTAATAGTCTCAGGTTGTAATTTTGGCTTAGATTGGAGTAGTTCCTTTAATATAACAAAATCCGCGACGAATTCTTTCATCATTACACCAGCCCGCAAAGCAGCTGCCGGATGGTACATGGGGAAGATGATAATTTCACGGTCTAAATTTTTTATTTTATGTGGCTGCCCATGAATTCGAGAAATTGTTACACCAGGGATAAATTTTGCCATACTAAACCTACCTAATGTAGCAATAATTTCCGGGGAGATGATTTGGATTTGCCGGTCAAGCCAATCATTGCAGGCTTCGATTTCCTCGGGAGACGGGTCCCGGTTTTCCGGCGGCCGAAATTTTACAATATTTGTGATATATACATCCTGACGGGTTAGTCCCAGTGTGTTTGTCAAAGTTTGCTCGAGCAATTTTCCGGCTTGACCTACGAATGGTCTGCCTAGACGGTCTTCATTGAAACCCGGCGCCTCTCCAATAAACATTAACCGAGAATCGGCATTGCCTTCGCCGGGAACAGCATTAGTGCACTTTCGGGCGATTTCAAGGCCGGTAAAGTGTTTTATTTCCTCAGCTATCTGATCAAGTAGGTGTTGTTTTTCGGACATTTACTATTAGTAAGTCGGGAGATATTGCTTAATGTTTTCCTCGGTAATAACTACTTCTTTTATTTTACCTTCGACGACCATTTTGGCCACTTTCCGAACCATACCTTCAATTGTTCTTTCGAGTGTCCTTATTCCGGCGTCGAAACCCAAGGGTCTTGCCACTTTCGGCCAAACGCTGTCATCAACGGTTAATGTCCCGGGTGGAAGGGCAGATTTCTTAAGTTGGTTTGGCAAAATATAGTCTCGGGCAATATGAATTTTCTCGTCGTCAGAGTAGGAAGGCATGAGAATTGGCTCTAACCTATCCATAACGGCGGTGCTGATGTGAGTAGTGTTATTGGCTGTAGCAATAAACATGGCCTGAGACAGGTCAAATGGATAGTCAATATAGTGATCCGTGAACGAGTTATTTTGAGCCGGATCGAGAAGCTCTACTAAAACACCCATGATTTCCCCACGGGCTTGGTCGGCTACCCTGTCGATTTCATCGAGAAGAATGACGGGATTCTTTACGCCGGCCCGGCGAATACCTTTAATTATTTGTCCCGGCTCTGCTTCGCCGTGGGTACGAGATTGACCGCGTAAGTCTAAGGCAGAACTCATTCCGCCAAAGGGGATACGAACAATTTTCCTACCTAAAGCTTCCGCAATACTTGCGGAAATGGTAGTTTTGCCAGTTCCTACCAGGCCGACCAGAAGCAAAATAGGTGCACGAAAAGTACTATCCGGTTTACGGCTGTTAAGAATCATTACGGAAAGATATTCGAGAAACCTTTCCTTAAGGCTATCTAAGCCGTAGTGATATTTATCTAGAACTTGCTTTACGTGGCCCAAATCCATAATGTCCTGGGTTGAGTTTGTCCAAGGAAGATGGGTTATCCAGTCGACATAGTGTTGAATCATTTCAAAATCACTGCTGTAACTGCCGTGTTTTGCTTCCCGGGCAAGCCGTTCAATCATCTCGTCTGTCTTCTCTCTAAGATCATCAGGAAACTGAACAGCATCAAGCTGATTTTTTATTTTTTTAATATCGACAGTTAGTTGTTCGTCCACTTGATCAATGATATCACTTTACCTGAAGCGGCGGCGAGAATTTCCACCCCGTGGATCCATTCTCCTTGGAGCTTGGAACGGATCGTTATGCATTGGCCTTGGGGCCATGGGTTCACGAGCTTTGGCTAAGGGTTTTCCATCCGCGTCAAAAAGCATACTTAAATTAATTCTACCTTGCGAGTCGATTTCTGTGACCCAAACTTTTACCTTTTGACCTTCGGATACTATTTCACCAGGATCTTCTACATATTCTGATGCCATCTGTGACACATGTACCAAGCCATCTTTGCCCGGCAAGATATTTACAAAGGCTCCAA
Organism: uncultured Gammaproteobacteria bacterium; assembly: GCA_964441445.1. Taxonomy (GTDB): domain Bacteria; phylum Patescibacteriota; class Microgenomatia; order CAZETR01; family Amesbacteraceae; genus XYB1-FULL-44-23. The sequence goes on from CAYTYO010000012.1 coordinate 3,734, forward strand.
AAGGCTGAATTCGGGCAACCGTACCTTCATATATTTCACCAGGAATAGCTTCTTTTCCCAACCCCGAGACCCAATTTATCGCTTTGGCCGTGCCTTCTGGATCGATACCGGAGATAAAGACTGAACCGTCATCATTGACATCAATTGTTGTGCCCGTATCTGCCATTAGCTGTTTGATATTTTTTCCTCCAGGACCAATAAGTTCGCCTATTTTATCTACCGGAATTTTGGTCATACTAATTTTGGGGGCGTACTCTGACAATTCTTTACGGGGCTCCGCGATGGCTTTTTCCATGACGTCAAGAATTTGCATTCTTGCGGTTCTTGAACGGGCAAAAGTTTCTTTGCAAATTTCAAGAGTTAGGCCCGGAACTTTAACATCTAGTTGGATTGCTGTTACACCTGTTTTTGTTCCGGCAATTTTGAAGTCCATGTCTCCGTGATGGTCTTCCATGCCAATGATGTCGGTTAGTAAAACAAATTTGTCGGTTTTTTCAGGATATGAGACGGGGGTGATAAGTCCGATTGAAATACCCGCAACTGGGGCTAAAATCGGTACTCCGGCGTCCATTAGCGATAAAGTTGATCCACAGGTGCTCGCCATGCTTGTGGACCCATTAGAACTCATAATTTCAGATACTACCCTGATGGCATAGGGAAAATCAGCTTCCGGAGGGATTACCGGAACCAGGGCTTTTTCGGCTAATGCCCCATGACCAATCTCACGTCGACTAGGGGAGCCCATCCGACCGGTTTCACCCGTTGAAAAAGGGGGAAAATTGTAGTGGTGCATGTATCTCTTTGTTTCTTCGCCGTCAGCTGACTCTAATGATTGGGAAAGTGAAGGTGCACCTAATGTGGTGACAGTTAAAGCCTGCGTCTGACCACGTTGGAATACGGCCGATCCATGAACGCGAGGTAATATGCCGACTTCCGAGGACAAGTCTCTAATCTGGTCAAGTCCCCTGCCGTCCGGGCGTTGTTTACTGTCCAAAATATTCGTTCTAATCCGATTGTGCATTAGGTCTTCTAAAATTTGTGGGATTAGGGGTTTTTGGGTTTCATCAAAATCTGAAGAAATGGAATCTACCATGTCTGAAAGCAAGCTACCTTCATGTGACGAAGCATCGGTGATAAGAGTATCTAATTGAGATTTAACTTTACTGGTGACGGCGGAAATCAATTCAGTGGGAATTGGTGTTGGTTCCAGAGACATTTTTGGCTGTCCGGCCTCGGAAATAAAGTCATTTATGAAAGAAATTATTTCTTTATTGGCATTAAAACCCATTTCCAGAGCTTTGAGCATGGTGTCTTCCGGTACCTGTTTTGCACCAGCTTCTATCATAGTTATTAAATTTGATGTGCTGGAGACAACTAAATCTAGATCAGTACCCTGACGATTTCCGTTAATTGGATTGACGACTAAATTTCCTTCTTCAAGACCAACCCGAACAGAGGATATCGGGCCATTCCAAGGTAGGGGTGAGATTCCTAAAACAGCGGACGCGGCGATTGCACCGAGAATGTCAGCATCGTTTTCTTTGTCAGTAGATAGCACCATCACAACCAGCTGAACATCCCGTCGAAATGATTTTGGAAAAAGCGGCCTAATCGAACGATCTATAAGCCGGCCGGAAAGGGTTTCTGCGTCAGTTGGTCTACCTTCCCGCTTTACCCATCTTGAACCGCGAATTCTTCCACCCGCATATAAGCGCTCCTGATATTCAACCGAAAGGGGAAAATAATCCTTTTTTTTGTCTTCCTGCCCTAAAGTAACTACGGCAAAAACAGTTGTGTCTCCGTAAGTAGCAAGTACTGAAGATGTAGCCGACAGAGCAAAACGCCCGGTTTCGAGAGTAAGGTTTCGGCCACTGACCTGAAATGATTTCTTGACTAATTTCATCTAATGAACAAAAACTTGCAGTCAAGAAGTCAAAAGTGAGAAAACAATTCGCACTTTTCGCCTCTCGACTAACAAGATGTTAACGACTAATCCAAAGTGATTATAAACTACAAACCCTTATTTGGAAAGACCAAGTTTTTGGGAGATTTCTTTATAACGCTTAAGATCTTTCTTTTGTAAGTACGACAATAATCTACGCCGTTTTGAGACCATACTGATTAGTCCACGGCGGGAATGATTGTCTTTTTTGTGAAGCTTGAGGTGTTCGGCTAGTTTACCCACTTTTTCGCTTAACAGGGCAACCTGTACTTCAGGAGAACCAGTATCCCCTTTTGCCTGAGCAAACTTTTTGATAATTTCTTGTTTTGATTTGATGTCGAGTGCCATTTTTTTTCACAAAAATAAGCAGAGATAAGGCAGTCGTGAGAAGCGGAATACCCGTCAGGCGACTGTTAATTTCTCCGTAATCTGAAAGGTATTATAGCACAGAGATAGAGTTCACTCACAAATTACGGCAGCATTGGGCCTTTGAAGATTTTGGGCTCGTACCAATCTGCCGGTGGTTTTTGCTGGTCGTGCTTAGCCGGTTCAAGATCCACGGAACTATCAGTTCCATACCCCAACTGGCTAGTGGGTTCGGTCAAGCTGGCAGTGGTTACTACCTCCTGTCGTACTGGTTGATTTTCTGAAACAGGAATAGATCCAGCTGGGAATTGTGAAGCTGAAATTTCAAAATGTCTTTTCGCACCCTTACGCATGAGTATCGTTGCCGCTTCGAATGTTTTTACAGATACGGCGGGGTGACGGAAATTATCAGTGGCTTTTTCAATACCAGCAAGAAGGTTGGAAGCCGCATCCTGTTCGAGATTTAGGTTGAGAACTTCGATAACGTGGGTTGTAAGTTCAGAAAGTGAAGAAGTATCGTAATCATGAACTTCGTGTGTTGAAAATTTTTCATTAGAGCTGGTGTGGGACAGTGACACAAGTGAAGTGGTAGATAACTGATCCTTTATTTGGTCAAATACCTGCCCTAAATCCGTCAGCTTAAGTACGCCCATAGTAATGATTAAGTCGGTTTGTTGGATACCGGAAACGAATTTGAGCAATTTATGATCAAGTTCGGGCGAGTTTAGCTTTGGACTAATAACTAATTGGAGATCCCCTTTTTCCAAGTTATAGCTGACTTTGTCCACATGTTGAGTTTGTCCGGGAAAACTAATAACCAAATTTCTACTACCGATGGAGTTCACTATTTCATCAACGCCCACCAGGCGGTTGAATTCGACTGTTATTGGGTCGGGGCAGACTACCCGTGTCTGTTTACCGGAGGATTCCAGACTGATTTTAAGACCTAGAGAAGCTGACACCAAATCAAATCCGGCTTGTTTCGGAAGCAAGATGGTGATGTGACGGGCGGAATCTAGTAACGACCTTAAAGCGGATACGTCTGGCTGTGCCATATTAACCTATAGTGGCAATTATATCGTCGCCGACCTTAAAGTCAACATAAGGGCTAAACAGTGCTCCAAATTCTATTCCGGCTTTTACTTTCTCGACGATGTTTTTTCCCTGATGTAATGACTTAATAGAAGTGGTTTTAACTTCGGCTCCGGCCCGAAATAGTTTTATGGTGTGACTTTTTTCTATGGTTCCTTCCAGACAACGGCAACCAGCAATACGGTCAGAATTAATTTTAAAGTCCGCCAGCACTACGGCTTTGCCGACTATGTGCTCCGTCGATTTAGGATGAACTAAATCTTCAATGAATTTAAAGAGCTCATAAATGATGGAAAAGGAATTTACTGAGACGCCTTCGGTTTCCGCCAGCTTGGAAAGGTTAGCTGTAAGTTTGGAGTTGAAGCTAATTACCCGTGCCCCGGACGATCTGGCCATTAAGATGTCATTTTCATTCAGATCTCCCGTAGCAGATGAAATTATGGTGACTTCAGGGTCGATCCCGGACAAAATTGCTTCTAATGATCCGGCGAAGTCGGCCTTGATGATCAACTTTAGTCTGTCAGTGGAACCAGTAGTCGGGATCACATTTGGATGCAAAGGTGATGTGGACGTGATTTGTGATCGGCTGTAAATAACAGAACCCACTTCGGGGACATGAGAAAGACCCATTATTTCTACCGGATCGGAGGGAAGTGCAGATGCTACCTGATTACCCTCGGAATCAATGATGGCTCTGACTTTACCTATTGGGGCATCTTGGAAAAGATAGGTGCCTGAAGACAATGTTCCTTGGCGGACGAGAACTGTAGCTAATGGACCTTTTTTGGAGTCTAGCTTGCTTTCTAAAACAACCAATTCTAATTCCCCCTCAGTGTCACTTTGAGGCGGATTCATACTGGTAAGCAAATTTATCATTTCCAGAAGATCCGGTATCCCTTTGCCTGTTTTCGATGAAATATTGACGCAAGGGATTTGGCCACCAAAATCTTCGACCAGAACATTTTCTTCTGCCAGTTGAGTTTTGACTTTGTCAGGGTCAGCTGTAGGAAGGTCAATTTTATTTAGAGCCACAATAAAGGGGATGCCTGAGTCTTTAATAAAAGTTAAAGATTGCTTGGTTTGAGGCATTACCCCGTCGTCTGCAGCCACAACTAACACAGCCATGTCAGCAATTTTGCTGCCTCTGGCACGCATTTTTGAAAAGGCCTCGTGCCCTGGGGTGTCAATAAATGTGATTCGTCCAAATTGGGGAGAGATAAAAACAAAAGAGCGGATATGTTGAGTAATTCCTCCTGCTTCTTTAGAAGCCAAATTTGTTTTCCTTAAGAAGTCCAACAATGTGGTTTTTCCATGATCTACATGGCCGAGTATGACAATAATCGGGGGTCTAGCAGTGCGCATATCTAATATATAAAAAAATAAACCAGAGGTTTTGGACCACAAAAGTTAGCCGGAAACAATCTCAGGAACCGGCACTTCAACATTTTCGTCACCCTGAATGTCTATACGGAAGCCGGTAAGCTTACCTGCTAACTTAGCATTTTGACCGTCACGTCCAATAGCCAATGGCAACTGATCCGGATGGACTTTGACTATCGCGAGTTCCTCTTTTGGATCAATTTTTACTTCTAAATTTACAGCAGGAGCTAGCGAAGCAGCTATAAATTTTTCCTTATCATCACTGTATTGAATTATGTCAATTTTTTCGCCGTTCAATTCGCTAATTACTGCTTGAACACGGACTCCTTTTTGACCAACGCATGAGCCGACAGGATCAACACCCGACTGATTTGAATAGACAGCGATTTTTGTCCGTGATCCAGGCTCTCTGGCTATCGCCTTAATTTCGACAGCCTGGGAATTTACTTCAGGAACTTCCCGTTTAAATAATTCTTTAATAAATTGGTCACTGGCACGAGAAACTACTACTTCCTTACCACGAAGGCCGTCTCTGATGCCGGAGACTAAAAAGGTAAGACGCTGATTTAAGTGATAGTTTTCAGAATGGGTCTGCTCGGAAACTGGCATCACGGCTTCGGCTTTTCCAACATCGACGAAAATATCACCTCCGACAAAACGAATAATCATGCCATTTACAAGAGTGTTTATGCGCTTTTCATATTCAGCCACAATTACAGATTTTTCAGCCTCGCGAATTTTTTGGAGGATAACATTTTTGGCTGTTTGGGCCGCAATACGGCCAAATCCTGGGGGTGTAACATCTTGCGGTTTTGCCCCAGGTTTAATCTGAGGTATCTGGTTTCCTTCTTCACCTACAAGATCAGCGTCGTACTCAAAAATCTGCGCTTCGCCGGTAGCAGGGTTTAATTCGACGCCATAGAATTTATCTTCATGAAAACTTTGCGGATAGTCTTTTTTAAATGCGGCCACAATTGCCTGTTTGATGGTGTCCAAGACCACCTCCGGATCGATGTTGCGTTCATGAGCAACCTGACTTAGAGCTGCAGAGAATTCTGATCTATTGGAACTTTGAGCTTTGCGCATATTTTTGCAGGTAACGGCAAAAAGGAGGGCGATAATCTCGCCCCTTTTGTTTGGTTACCTGATGGTGATTATACCAGGAGCAGGAGAATTCTTCTTGTAGAGGTTTATAACGATCGTTGCAGCTCTTCGAGAAGTTGACGTTGCTGACGGTTCAAACTTTCCGGTACCTTGATCATAATCCTAATATAAAAATCCCCCCGATCTTCTTTCCGAAACGAATGTACTTTGTGGGCGCCCTTGCCTGAAAGCCTGATCAAGGTACCAGGTTGAGTGCCTGGACGGATTTTCAATTTCAATTCACCATCAAGTGTGGTTACTGTTGTTTCACCGCCCAGAGCGGCTAGTGTAAACGGAATTGGTACATCAATTGAAACGTCGGCTCCTTCCCGTTTGAAGTGGGGATGTGGTTCAACTTCGAAGGTAACATCAAACTCTGAGAACCGAAGATGGGTGCCGGTATCAGAACCCGGGGGGATTTTAATAGTATGGTTTTTGCCCTCAATTTTTACAGTTTGAGAACCTCCTTTTATGGCGGTCATGAAAGGAATCCGGAGAGAATAATGAGTTTTTTTCGGGGCTGAACGGCCGAAAGGATTACCCTGGCCACCAAAAAATTGTTCGAATATTTCAAACGGATCCGAGAAACCTCCGGCATTGCCGAAAGGATTTGCGCCTCCTGAGGAATAGTAATAGGAGAAAGGACCCTGTCCAGAGCCGCCTGAACCGCCGAAATCAAAGCCGCCAAACGGATTACCACCCGGGCTGGGCATCCCCTGCTCAAACGCACTATGACCAAACTGGTCATATGCCTGTTTCTTTTTAGAGTCCGATAAGATCTGGTACGCTTCGTTTATTTCCTTGAATTTAGATTCAGCTTCCGGAGATTTATTGCGATCTGGATGCCATTCTAAGGCAAGCTTACGATATGAGGACTTGATTTGAGCATCAGTAGAGTTTTTACTAACTCCGAGTACATCATAGTAATCGCGCTTGGTTGCCATAATAGGATTATCTTTTGGCAATTGTACATTAAGAGTGCTAGCTATACCAGCCCAAGAGGATCTGGTGAAGTAAAACAAACTTTGTTACAATGACTCGCTAGCTTGCGTAACAAAATTCAATGGCCGACATAAAAACCACAAACAGGATCATGCCGTTAGACCGAGTGAGAAATATCGGAATAATTGCCCATATCGATGCCGGAAAAACCACAACTTCGGAGCGGATTTTATTTTATACGGGTAAAAGCTACAAAATCGGCGATATAGATGAGGGGGATACACAAATGGATTGGATGGCACAAGAAAAGGAGCGGGGTATTACTATTGTGTCAGCTGCCACAACCACATTTTGGTCGGTTAAGGAACTTAATTCTCCCGTAGGAAATTTGTCTTTTCGGATTAATTTAATAGATACACCAGGACATGTCGACTTTACCGCGGAGGTGGAACGATCTCTTCGAGTGTTAGACGGCGCAGTGACAGTCCTCGACGCCGAAGAAACTGTGCAATCGCAGACCGAGACTGTATGGAGACAGGCGGATAAATATAAGGTTCCGAGGATTATTTTTGTAAATAAAAATGATAAATTAGGAGCAAATTTTGAGGGGACAATTAAGGCAGTAATTGAGCGATTGGGAGCAAATCCTGCTGTCATGGCATATCCAATTGGGGCAGAACAATCTTTTAAAGGCGTGGTGCTGCTTCTGGAAAGAAAAGCTTTGGTGTGGAAGGACGATGAGATGGGTACTAATTTCACCGAAGAAGAAGTTCCTGAGGACATGAAGGAGAAAGTCGAATTGTGGAGGGCAAAATTGATCGAACAAATCTGTGAAACCGACGATGAACTAATTGAAAAATTTTTGGCAGGGAAAGAACCTTCCGTTGCTGAATTAAAAGTCGCATTGAGAAAGGCTGTTATTGCATATAAACTCGTGCCTGTTTATGCAGGAGCATCATTGCGAAATAAAGGTGTTCAGCCCATGCTTGACGCTATTGTCGAGTATTTGCCAAGCCCTGTAGATATGGACCATGTTAAAGGGATAAATCCGACAACTGGCGAAGAAACGGTCCGAAAAACTATTAATGAAGAACCACTATCGGGTCTAGCCTTTAAAATACAGACTGATCCCCATGTCGGAAGGCTCACCTATTTCCGGATTTATTCGGGGAGTTTGAAGGCTGGCCAAAACGTGTACAATTCTTCAAAAGGAAAAGAAGAGAGGGTTTCGCGAATGTTGTTGATGCATGCAAATAAAAGGGAAGAAATTGATCAGGCTTATGCAGGAGAGATTGTAGCTCTGGTGGGACTTAAAGAAACAACGACAGGAAATACGATCTGTGATAAGGCCAGTCCGATTCTCTTGGAATCAATCACTTTCCCTGAGCCGGTTATTTCGTTGGCGATCGAACCGAAAACCAAGTCTGATCAAGAAAAAATGGGTTATGCACTTGCTAAGCTATCAGATGAAGATCCGACATTCGCCATTAAAACTAATCATGAAACCGGACAAACGATCATTGCCGGCATGGGTGAACTGCATTTGGAAATTATTGTGGATAGAATGAAACGCGAATTTAATGTTGAAGCGAGTACAGGAGCACCGCAGGTAGCTTATAAAGAGACCATCAAAAGAATGTCCGAAGCGGAGGGCAAATACATTAGGCAGTCGGGAGGTCGCGGACAATACGGACACTGCTTTATTAGGTTGGAGCCAATGCCGCGAGGAGGAGGATATGAATGGGTGAACGCGATCAAGGGTGGAGCTATTCCGGGCGAGTTTATTCCGGCGGTCGAGAAAGGCATAAAAGAGGCAATGGAAAACGGCGTTTTGGCAGGTTTCCCGACTGTTGATGTAAAAGTAACTTTGTATGACGGCACATATCATGATGTAGATTCTTCAGAAATGGCCTTTAAGATCGCCGGATCTATGGCTTTCCAGTCAGCAGCAAAGCAGGCAGACTTGGTGCTGTTGGAGCCCGTGATGAAAACTGAGGTATCTACCCCTGACGAATTTATGGGTGAGGTAATCGGTGATTTGTCTTCAAAAAGAGCACAAATTTTAGGGACAGATAAACGAGGTAATCTAACAATAGTTAATGCATACGTACCATTGGCCGAACTGTCTGGATATGCCACAAAACTAAGATCTCTCACACAAGGCCGGGCATCGTATTACATGGAACCTTCTCATTACGACGAAGTACCAAAAAATATTGCTGAAGGGGTAGTTGCAAAGAGCGGAAAAAATTCCAATTAAAACGAAAATTTCCTACTTGCAAAATATTTAGCCTTCGTTTACAATTTGAAGTGTTATCCGAAAGGACTTGTTTTTTTCGCTTAAAAAATGGCTACATTTGTTAGAAGTAAACCGCACGTAAATATCGGGACCATTGGTCACGTCGATCATGGTAAGACAACTTTAACTTCTGCTATCACGATGGTGTTGGCGAAGAAAGGCTTGGCTCAGGCTCGAAAGTATGAAGATATAGATTCAGCTCCAGAAGAAAAGGCCAGAGGGGTTACTATTAATCTTTCTCATCAAGAATATGAGACTGAAAAGAGACATTACGCACACATAGATGCTCCTGGACACGCGGATTATATTAAGAACATGATCACCGGAGCTGCACAAATGGACGGAGCTATTTTGGTTGTATCCGCTCCAGATGGTCCAATGCCCCAAACAAGAGAGCATATTTTGCTGGCTAATCAGGTAAACGTTCCCGCTATAGTAGTCTTTATGAACAAGTGTGATATGGTTGACGACCCCCAGCTTTTAGACCTGGTGGAAATGGAAGTAAGAGAGTTATTAACTAAGTATAAATATCCCGGCGATGAAGTACCTATTATCAGAGGTTCAGCACTAAAGGCGACAGAGGGTGATCCTAAAGCCGAAGAAGCTATTTTGGAACTGATGCAAAAAGTGGACGAGTATATTCCCACCCCGGTAAGAGAACTAGATAAGCCGTTTTTGATGCCGGTTGAAGATGTTTTTTCGATTAAAGGTCGCGGAACCGTAGTTACAGGCAGGATTGAAAGAGGAATTGTAAAGATTAATGATACGGTTGAAATTGTAGGTATTAAAGACACTCAATCGACTGTTGTCACTGGAGTTGAGATGTTCAGGAAACAACTTGATGAAGGACAGGCTGGAGATAATGTTGGTCTATTGCTTAGGGGAATTGATAAAGAAAAGGTTGAACGTGGACAGGTGTTGGCGAAGCCTGGATCTATTACCCCGCATACAGAATTTGACGCAGAGGTTTATATTCTTAAAAAAGAAGAAGGTGGAAGACACACTTCGTTTTTCTCTGGGTATAGGCCACAGTTTTATGTCAAAACCACTGATATCACTGGTGAAATTACATTGCCTACCGGAGTCGAAATGGTTATGCCCGGAGACAGTGCGAAAATGAAAGTGAAATTGATTGTTCCAGTTGCTCTTGAAGAAGGGTTGAGGTTTGCCATTCGGGAAGGCGGAAAAACCGTCGGTGCCGGAGTGGTTACCAAAATCATCAGTTAAAGTGCCAGGAACTTTATATTTTTAAGGTTTTTGGTTGTCGTACATTAATATGGCCAAGGGAAGACTTAGAGTAAAACTAAAATCATTTGACCACAGGGTGCTTGATGAAGCTGCGGCTAAGATATTGGAAGCTGCTTTTTCGACTGGAGCTAGGGTGGTTGGACCAGTCCCCTTGCCTACTGACAGGAAAATAATTACAGTTACTACTTCTCCTCATGTTGATAAGAATGCCCGGGATCATTATGAGATGCTGGTGCATAAACGACTTATTGATATAGTTGATCCTACTGGTAAAACGATTGATTCGTTGTCTCACTTGGATTTGCCAGCTGGAGTGGACATTGAAGTCAAAATGTAAGGTGTGGTAAAATGACTTCGTAGATCGTGATGAGCAGAGAAACTGGCCCAGATTATTGCTCGTAAACACGGAAGGCCATATTTATTTCAAGTGCCTCCGGGCACTTTTTTGTTGCAAAATGTTAACAACTTTTTTTGCTAAAAAATTGAAAATGACCGGTAAATTCACTAGTACCGGTAACAGGGTTGGTGTGACCGTTCTTTCGATTCCCGAAATGGTGTTTGGAGAGATGAGAACCAAGGAAAAAAATGGATATACAGCAGCAAGAGTAGCTATTAAAGGTAAAAGAGATAAAGTGATGACTAGAGAGGTGAGAACTGATGAAATTATTGAGTCTGGGACTGAGTTGAAGTTCGAAGACATAATAAAACCGGGAGACAAAGTTAATGTATCGGGAATATCAAAAGGCAAAGGGTTTGCCGGGGTGGTTAAAAGACATGGATTTGCAGGAGGCCCAAGGACGCACGGACAGTCAAATAAGGAAAGGTCCCCAGGAAGCAGCGGTTCCACAACTACACCCGGAAGAGTTTTTAAAGGAACAAAGCGCGCCGGTCACATGGGCAACGAAAGAGTCATGGTGAAAAAGATGAAAGTACTTGAAGTTAATCCTGAGGATAGAACTTTGGTAGTGGTTGGACCGGTACCTGGTTTTTCGCGTTACGGATCATTATTGACTGTCAGCAAAATTGTATGATATCCGCCAATGCAATTAGTTTAAAAGGAGCTCTAACTGAGAAGGTTAAGCTGTCTGATAAGACTTTCGGAATGTCGACCGATGACACTTTGACAGCCACCGCAGTAAGAGTGTATTTGTCGAACCAAAGAAAAGCCCAGGCAAAAACAAAAACCAGATCAGAGGTACGAAAAACAACGGCTAAGATGTACCGGCAAAAGGGTACGGGGAGAGCAAGACACGGCGCTTATTCGGCACCAATTTTTGTGGGAGGTGGGGTGGCACATGGTCCAGATGGGACACAAAATTATAAATTGACATTATCGAAGAAATTAACAAAGAAAGCGTTACTTTCTGTCCTCTCCGAGAAAGCTGCCGGAAAAAATGTGTTTGTCCTGGGGGAGGAAAAGGGACTTACCGGCAAATCTAAAGAGGCAATGCTTTTGGTTAAAAAAATAATTAAACCCGGCGAACGATTAATGGTTGTTTCGGGAATTAAGGAGAACTTAGTGAGAAGAGCATTTAGAAATATTTCCGATGTAGCCGTTATAACTCCCAACCAATTGAACGCTTATTCTGTTGTTCTTTGCAACCAGATGTTATTTACCACCGAGGGCTTAAAAGAAACAACAGCTCAAATGGAGAATTAACTATATGTCACTAATTAGGGCTTTAATATCAGAAAGAACAGTGGGTCAAGCGACAAAGAATAGATATACGTTTGAGGTCAGCCGAAGTGATACAAAGACAGATATTAAAAAAATGGTCGAAAAAGCATTTGGTGTAAAAGTACTAAAAGTGGCTACCGCAACAATGCGAGGTAAAACCTACAGGACAGGAAAAAAGTGGGTGCTGAGAAAAAGATCCGACAAGAAAAAGGCCATAGTAACAACCGAAGTGGGAAAAACTATTGATTTATTTGAGATAACTAAGACACAGGCATAATATGGCTTTAAAGATTTATAAACCAGTAACACCGGGAATGAGATTTTCGACAGGGCTTGATTTTTCGATACTTTCTGGGGACAAACCAGAAAAGTCACTGGTGCGAATTTTGCCAAAAAACTCGGGTAGAAATTCAACGGGTAAAGTAACTACCAGGCATCAAGGACAACGGGAAAAGAGGTTTTTGCGAGACATAGATTGGAAAAGGAACAAGGACGGAATGGCTGCGAAAGTCTTAACTATAGAATATGATCCGAATAGGACGGCAAATATTGCGTTGATTTTGTATCCTGACGGGGAGAAAAGATATATTTTAGCTCCAGAGGGAATGAAAGCAGGACAATCGGTGATGAGTGGCGATGCAGCCCCCTTAACGATCGGCAACTCGCTGCCAATGTCCGGTATTCCTGTCGGAACTCCGGTGCACAATTTGGAGATAGTTCCAGGTAAGGGAGCACAAATGGCCAGAAGTGCAGGATCCTCTGCCACAATTATGGGTTTTGAAGAAGCGTTTGCTTTGGTAAAATTGCCATCGGGAGAAATCAGAAGATTTCTGCCGACGTGCCGCGCCACCATTGGTCAGCTGGGAAATATGGAGTGGAAAAATGTTAACCTGGGGAAGGCAGGACGGAAAAGGCACATGGGTATTCGGCCTACTGTTAGGGGAACTGCCCAGAACCCATCATCACATCCTCACGGAGGAGGAGAAGGTCGAAGTGGAGAGGGTATGCATCCTAAAACCCCATGGGGAAAGCCGGCAAGGGGTAAAAGGACCAGAAATAAGTCTAAATTTTCAAATAAATTTATTGCTCAAAGGAGGAAAAAATAATGGCACGCTCATCTCGAAAAGGACCACAAATTGACCCTAAGTTATTGCAAAAAATTGCCAAAATGAAAGCGCTGGGAAAGAAAGACGCGATTAAAACATGGTCGCGTAGCTGTCAGATACCACCTGACTTTGTAGGATTTACTTTTTCCGTTCATACAGGAAATAAATTTACAGATGTGTTCGTGAGTGAGTCGATGGTGGGTCACCGATTGGGGGAGTTTGCCGCGACAAGAACTTTCCGAGGTCATGGAGCGATAGTTAAGAGAACCATGGATAAAACCTAATAAAAAATGAAAACAGAAGAAAGAAAACTAATTGTGGCTAAGGCCAGTTTTGTGAACTTAAGTCCGCGTAAATTACGCTTGGTGGCTGATGCGGTGAGAAAACTGTCTCCCCAACAAGCGGTCGACGCACTTAAGTTGCTCAATAAACGGGCCGCTAAGCCTATCCGTGAGGTAATTTTGCAAGGAATAGGTAATGCTAAAAACAATTTTCAGATTTCCCCAGCTGAATTAATCATTGATTCTCTGGCAATTGAAGAGGGGCCGCGCGGACCTAAAAGAATGGATAAATCCCACAGTGCAAGGTTTAATCGCGGTGTTAAAAGAAAGAAAATGGCTCACATAGTGTTAAAATTGGCCACCAAAGAAAGGAAGCAAAATGGGACAAAAAGTTAATCCAGTAGCTTATCGTCTGCCACTCTCCCCCACCGAAATGTGGAAATCCCGGTGGTTTACAACTAATCCAAAACGATACCAAGAATATTTGATGGCAGACTTAAAACTGCGCGAGGCATTGATGAAAAAGCTGGTAAATGCATCTGTGGCTGATGTCGAAATTGAAAGATCGCTAAAGAGCATACGCGTAATAATTTTTGTAACTCGTCCCGGAGTTGTTATCGGAAGAGGGGGGTCGGGTCTTGAAGATCTGAAAAAATTTATCTATCAAATATTGAACTTCCAAGGCAGCGAAAAGACAGCCCCAAAAATTGACTTGCAGGTTGAAGAAATAAAGGAGCCAGATTTGAACGCCTACCTGGTAGCTTCAAAAATTGCTGATCAGCTAGCCAAGAGACTCCCGGCTCGGAGAGTTGTAAAAAAGGCTTTGGAGCGAACGATGCAATCAAGAGCATTGGGGATTAAAGTACTGCTATCCGGTAGAATTGCGGGGGCGGAAATTTCCAGACGCGAGCTTTACCAAACCGGATCAGTGCCATTACAAACGCTTAGGGCTGATGTGGATTATGCTCAGGTACCTTCACTTACAAGGTCTGGGTACATCGGAGTAAAAGTGTGGATTCATAGGGGTGAAAAAGAGGAAAATAACTAAACAAAATAATATATGTTACAACCAAAAAAACAAAAGTTCAGAAAACAATTCCGAGGGAAAATGAGGGGTTTGGCTTACCGTGGGGCAGAGGTAGCATTCGGAGAGTACGGGCTTAAAGCTACGGAGTGTGGGTGGCTTTCGTCAAGACAGATAGAAGCGGCCAGAAAAGCAATTGTTAAATACACCAGGCGAGGAGGAAAGGTTTGGATTAGAATTTTCCCAGATAAACCGGTAACAAAAAAGGCGTTGGGTGTGAGAATGGGTTCCGGTAAGGGAGATATTTTTGAATATGTGGCTGTAATCAAACCAGGCAGGATAATTTTTGAAATTGCAGGGGTGAGCATTGAAACTGCGACAGAAGCATTTAAAAATGCTGGAGCGAAAGTTCCGTTTCGCGTTAGATTAGTGTCTAAATAAAATGGCAAAAACAAAAGAAAAAAAGATTGAAAAAATTTCGTTGTCCGACCTGAGTCTGCCGGAATTGGCAGCAAAGGCCAAAACAATGGGGTCGGAATTGGTTAAGAAACGGTTGGATAAAGAAGCGGGGCGACTGCGAAATACAAGGGAAATATTTGTTATGAGGAAAGAAATGGCAAGAATTAAAACCATGATTAATTTAAAATTGAAGCTAAATAGTGTAAAATCCTAGGTTTGCATATGAAAATATTAACTGGAAAAATCGTATCTGAAAAAATAAAGGGCACTGCCATCGTAGAGGTTGTGAGATTTTGGGCGCATCCTTTATACAAGAAAAGAATGCGAAAAACTAAAAGATTTCATGCCAATAATGAGATATCTGCAAAATTGGGTGACCAGGTTAAAATTGCAGAGCGTAGCCCTATGAGCAAAACCGTAACCTGGAAAGTTATTGAAATACAAACTAAAAAATGATTCAAATTAGAACAATATTGCAATTAGCTGATAACTGCGGTGCTAAGAAACTGCGAGTTATACATGTGACCGGTTGGAAAAGGGCATACGCCCACATTGGCGATGTCGTGACCGCCGTTGTTGACAAGGCTGACCCCAACGGAGCAGTTAAAGATTCTGAAGTTGTAAAAGCAGTGATTGTAAGAACAATAAGAGCAAAAAGAAGAAAAGACGGCAGTTATATCAGATTTGACGACAACGCCGCTGTTGTTATTGATGCTAAATCTGGGGAACCGAGAGGGACCAGGGTTTTCGGACCAATTGCCCGTGAAGTTAAAGACGCTGGGTACGCAAAAATTGCCTCCCTAGCAACAGAAGTTTTGTAAAAATATGAAAATAAAAAAAGGTGACACAGTTATAGTAACTACGGGAAAAGACAAGGGGCGTCAGGCCAAGGTAGAAAAGGTATTTTTGAGCGCGGGAACGATTTTAGTTCCCGGACTTAATCAATATAAAAAACATCGGAAACCACAAGGTGAAAATACTCCGGGAGAGATTATCACTTTAAGCCGACCATACGATGTATCAAAAGTGGCTTTAATTTGCCCTAAGTGCAAACAGCAAACTCGTGTGGGATATAAAATATTAGATAATAAAAAGCAGAGAGTCTGCAGAAAGTGCGATGCGACTATCTAATAAGAATATGACTTTACAAGAACATTACATCAGCGTTGTGGTCCCCCAACTTATAAAAGAGTTTGATCTGGCTAATAATATGGCGGCTCCGAAGATTACCAAAGTCGTTATTAATATTGGGCTTAAGGAAGCGGCTCATGACAAAGGAGTGTTAGAAAAAGCAGCTGCACAACTTGCCACAATAGCCGGTCAGAAGGCAAAAGTGACAGAAGCTAAGCTTTCAATAGCCGGGTTTAAATTAAGAGAAGGAGATCCGATAGGTTTGACTACTACCTTACGAGGTAAACGAATGTATGATTTTATTACTAAATTAGTAGCCATTGCATTACCCAGGGTCAGAGATTTCCAGGGCGTTCCCGATAAATCATTTGATAAGAGTGGAAATTACACTTTAGGTATAAGAGAGCAAACTGTTTTCCCCGAGATTGATTACTCTAAGGTTGATAAAATCAGAGGCCTAGAGATTACTTTTGTTATTGCAAACGGCGAACCGGTTATTTCCAGAAGGTTATTGACCCTTTTGGGTATGCCGTTTGAAAAGAAAGAAAAATAAATTATGGCAAAAACATCAAAAATCGTAAAACAGACTAAAGGCAAATTGAAATATGCCGTCCGGTACCGGAATCGGTGTCTGAGATGTGGACGTCCACGAGCTTATATCAGGATGTTTGGCTTGTGCAGGCTTTGCTTTAGAGAATTAGCTAACAGAGGCGAGTTGCCAGGAGTGAAAAAAGCATCATGGTAAATGATCATTTATCAGATTTTGTAACCCGTATCAGGAACGGATACATGGCCAAAAGGAAGGATATTGAGATTCCAAACGTAATTATTGTGTTGGAGGTAGCGGAAGTGTTGAAGAAGGCGGGCTATATTTCGACAATTAAAAAGGAAGAAGGAAAGGTATTGGCGGAACTGAAATATAATGCAAAAAAACCTGCCGTATCGGGTATTGAAAGAGTGAGCAAGCCAGGTGCGAGGATTTATTCTGGCGTGAACCGTCTACCTAAAGTATTGGGTGGTTTAGGAATGTACATATTGACTACTCCCAACGGAGTTGTGAGCGATAAGGAAGCCAGAAAATTAAATTCAGGCGGAGAAGTTATTGTAAAAGTTTGGTAAAAAGATGTCTCGAATAGGAAAATTACCAATTAAACTGCCCACTGGTGTAACTTGCAATGTTACAGGTGTGGAAGTGGAAATAAAGGGAGCAAACGGAAGCCTGAAGATGAACTACCATTCGGCTGTTTCTGTAGAGGTGAAAGATAATACTATATATGTAAGCTTGAAGGATGAAAATGCACCGAATATACACGGATTAACCCGAAGTTTGATTGCAAACATGGTTAAAGGAGTGTCTGAAGGATGGTCAAGAATTTTGGAGTTGTCCGGAACTGGATATAGGGCGACTACCAACGGAAATGAACTACAGCTGAGCCTGGGATTTTCGCATCCGGTAACGGTAAAGGCGCCAGAAGGAATTTCTTTTGAGGTAAAAGAGGCAAAAATAACAATAAAAGGACCAGACAAGATGCTTGTGGGTGAAATAGCTGCTAAAATCAGAGCTCTTAAACCTGCCGACCCATATAAAGCTAAGGGGTTTAAGTATGACGATGAAGTAATTATTAAAAAGGCAGGCAAGGCTGCAAAAGCAGGTGCTTAAAGTATGATTAAACGACAAACTAATAGTCAAAGAAGAAAGTTGAGAACCAGATTTAAAGTAGCTTCTACTGGGGCTGAATATCGGTTGTCTGTGAATAGGTCGAGTAAGTTTATTTATGCGCAGATTGTCGAGTTGGTTTCCGGAAAAACTTTGTTTGGTGTGAAGTCAAAAGACCCAGCAGAGGCCGGAAAGAGTGTTGCAGAAAAAGCTAAAAAAATGAAGATAAGCCGAGTGGTATTTGATAGAGGGCCATACAAGTATCATGGACGAGTAAAGTTATTGGCGGATCAGGCTAGAGAAGCTGGTCTTGTATTTTAAAATATGGCTTATTACAAACCAGATAATACTGAAAAAGAGTTCGAAGAAAAGGTCGTTTCTATAAACCGAGTCAGTAAAAAAACTAAAGGTGGAAACAGAATTGGTTTTTCTGCATTGGTGGTAGTGGGCGACCGAAAAGGCAGGGTGGGTATCGGTATGGGAAAAGCAGCAGATGTGGCTTCGGCAATGAAAAAAGGAATTACTTACGCCCAGAAAAGGATGATAACCGTGAATATGAGAGGGACCACAATACCACATGAAGTCAGATTGAAGTTGGGTGCAGCTAAAATACTACTTAAGCCGGCACCAGCAGGAAGCGGAGTTATCGCCGGTGGATCTATCCGCGCGGTAGTTGAAGCAGCGGGAATTAAGGATGTTGTGGGTAAAATACTCGGAACATCAAATAAAATAAACAATGTCAAAGCCACTTTTGAAGCTTTACAACAATTGCGGCCAGTTATATCTTATCCTGCAAAAAAATTAGATGAAATTAAATAACTTGCTGCAAATACGGGTAAGAAAAGCCAAACGCCTCGGCAGGGGTTATGGTTCCGGAAAAGGCGGACACACATCCGGGAGAGGCTCGAAAGGACAAAAAGCCAGAGGTGATGTGCCAATTATTTTTGAAGGGACAAAGACAAAAAAGTCGTTGATCAAGCGATTACCCTTTAACCGAGGGCGTGGAAAACTAAAATCCTGGAAGATGCGATCAGTTATCATCAATCTGGAGGATCTGGCTAGTTGGCCAAAAGGCAAGGTTGTAAATGAAGAAAATCTTATTAAGTCGGGATTACTTAATCAGGGTGAGCAGGCAAAGATTTTAGGTGGCGGAAAAATAACAAGCGCGTTGGACTTAAATAAGATTAAAATATCAAAGTCTGCCCGAGACATGATCATAGCTGCAGGCGGAAAAGTCACGGATTAATATTGAGGTATGAAGAAAATAACAAATACCCTTAGACAAATTTGGGGGGCTAAGGATTTGAGGCGCAAAATAATTTTTACGGCTGGAATACTTTTGGTTTATCGGTTTTTGGCATACGTTCCTACGGCTGGAGTTGACAGAACTGCACTTAAAAGTTTGTTTTCTTCAAGTCAGTTGCTAGGACTTTTGGATATTTTTTCCGGAGGTACTTTGGCAAATTTCAGTTTAGTGGCTCTGGGCCTCGGCCCATATATTAATGCTTCAATTATTATGCAACTGTTAACGGTTATTTTCCCTAAATTGGAGGAAATGCAAAAGGAGGGAGAGTACGGAAGAGAGGTAATTAACCAGTACACTAGGTTAATGATGGTTCCAATAGCTATTTTGCAAGCATTTGCGATGTATTTTTTGCTGAAGGGCCAAGGCGTGATCGGGAATCTTGATCCTCTTTCTTTGACAACTTTACTTTTGACAATGACGGCCGGCACAATCCTTACTGTGTGGCTCGGAGAATTGATTACTGAGTATGGAGTGGGAAATGGGATTAGTTTATTAATTTTTGCCGGTATAGTCGGGAGATTACCAGTAACTTTAGGGCAAACGGCTGTGACATTGGAAACTCTTGATCCTACTAGTATTATCGCTTTTATCGGTTTGGCTTTGATGGTGGTATATAGTGTCGTTTTCATGAACGAAGCTTCGAGAAATATCGTGGTGCAATATGCAAAAAGAGTAAAAATGGGCAAAACCTATGGCGGTCAGTCAACACATTTGCCGCTACGTGTTAACCAAGCAGGAGTAATTCCAATTATTTTTGCTGTCTCGTTAGTCCTGCTTCCTTCCATGATCGGAAGTTTCGTAGAACAAATTCCAAATCCCGGATTGGCTAATGCGGCCAGACAAATTGTTGCTTTTATGAAACCGGGCGAGTTGCCTTATAACCTGATTTATTTCTTGCTGGTGGTTGGATTTACGTATTTTTATACTGCTATAGTATTTAATCCAGAAAAAATATCTGAGGATCTAAAAAAATATGGTGGTTTTATCCCGGGAGTAAGGCCGGGAGAAGCCACTGCACTTTATTTAAATAAAGTGCTTAATCGAATTACTTTTGCAGGCGCTATGTTTTTAGGTGCTATAGCTATCCTTCCGGCAATAATGCAAGGAGCTTTGAATATTCCTACCCTATCTATCGGAGGAACGGGTATTTTGATTGTGGTGTCCGTAGTTTTAGAAACGACAAAATCATTGCAATCCCAGTTGTTGATTAGAAATTACGATGGCTTTCTGAAGTAATGAATATTGCTCTTTTAGGTCCGCAGGGATGCGGAAAAGGAACACAAGCCGAGAAACTTGAACAGGAGTTTGGATTGGTAAGAGTTGAAACGGGCAGGATTTTGAGGCAAATAGGAGATTCTAATCAGCCTAACGCCGAAATAATCAAAAAAATGATGCTTGAGGGGAAGTTAGTTTCTGACGATATTCTGGCAGAAGTGATAAAAAACAAACTGGAACTGCAGCCAGGAAAAGGATATGTTTTTGATGGCACTCCTCGCGATCTGAAGCAATATGAAATGCTTAACAGGCTGCTCATGTCCATGGGGCACAAGTTAGATAAGATAGTTTTTTTAAACATAAGTGAGGAAGAGTCAGTGGTAAGACTTTCGAATAGAAGAACCTGTGAGAGTTGTAACAAAATATATAATTTATTGACTGATAAACCTCCTGTTCCAGATACATGTGAGTGCGGTGGTAAATTAATTCAGAGAGATGATGACGTTCCAGATGCAATACGTAAAAGGCTGGAGGCATACAGAGATGCCACTCTGCCGGTGATAGCTCAGGCACGGAAAGAAGGCATACTTGTGGAGATTGACGGCAGTCGAACAATTGAGGAAGTGCATAAAGAAATTATTGAAAAATTGAAGCTATAAAATGGATAAACTTACGATTAAATCAGCTGAGGAATTATTGATAATGGGAAAGGGTGGAAAAATGTTGGCAGAAGTAAGAGATGAGATAGCAAAGGCGGTAAGACCGGGGGTAACCGGATTGGAGATCGAAAAATTAGCTTGTGAGATGATTAGCAAGACTGGAGGGAAACCCTCGTTTAAAATGGTGCCGGGGTATCACCACGCGACATGTATCAACGTTAATGATGTAGTTGTGCATGGTATCCCCGATGAATATCTCATTCAGGATGGGGATAAAGTAGGCTTGGACGTGGGTTTGTTTTGGCAGGGATTTCACACAGACACCTCAGTTACGGTTATGGCTGGGAAAACAACAGCTGAGAACTCTAAATTTCTTGATGCTGGACGCGCTGCAGTAAAAAAGGCTGTCGAGCAGGCAAGGCCAGGGAAAAGAATTGCGGATTTGTCGAGAGCAATGCAGGAGGCCATTGAGGGGGCTGGATATAGCGTCGTACGCGCCCTGACAGGACACGGAATTGGACGTAACCTACATGAACAGCCGGCAATACCTTGCTTTGATATGGGAAGGTATGAACATTCGCTGCTAATAAAAGAGGGAATGGTTCTAGCGATTGAAATCATGTATAACCTTGGTTCCGCGGATGTGGCTTATAAAAATAACGATGGTTGGACAATAGTTACGGCTGATGGTAAAATATCAG
>CAYTYO010000013.1:0-5663 GCA_964441445.1 uncultured Gammaproteobacteria bacterium
TTATCAACTACCATCTCTGACATTTCCGAACTGGTTTATTCGACTATTCTTAACCCGCCAAATTTCTAAATCTCTTCCACCTCCGCGCCGTTGTCTCTCTATGCCCTTCTCTAGTAGCCCGACCCCTCAAGCTGATTGGGTTGACGGGATTTTCAATCACTAGATCATCAAATTTCTTTATAAACCTTGCCAATGTCTCATCGCTGATTTCATCCACGTTTATTGACCCGTTATCATCCTTTTCATTTATCGGCAAATGCGCGCCTGTCTGAATTTCATATTTGCTCGCATAATCCGACATCAATTCGAGAAACTTCTGCATTGTTTCCTCTGGCCTGGTAAGGCTTCCGGCTTCCAGTCCGTAATGTCCCACATCCCCGACAACTTTCGCATTCACTCCCTCCCGGTGTAGGTCAGCCGCCGTTTCAAAGGCCTCCCTTATCCCCCATCCCACCGTATCACTGTTCTCCACTGCCAATTCAATCCCCGCACACTCGCGTATCACTTCCTCCCAATTATTTCTTACCTCCCCCACATGCAACAACACCCTGTCCACCTGATATTTCTTCGCCAGTCTGACAATCGTCGTCGTCGGCATAAGTATCGAATTCATAAATGCCGCCTTAGCCCTAAATCTTCCTCTGATTTTGCCTGAACCAATCCGACCGTGCAGCCGCCATATCGGCAGATTTGCGAGCTTCGCCTGTTGCAAAAAATACTCGGCCCACCTCCACCCTATCACCTCAACATCCTTTACTCCTTCCCCATACAACTGGAAAATATCCGTCGGTTGACAAAAAACATTGATATCGCTCGAAACTGTAAGCTTTCTCATCCCTGGTTTTTTAAAAAAGACAGGCACGCACTCTCTGCTATTTCTTCGCCCGTTTAAACAGCCAAAACGAATAGCCCATCGGCATTGCCACCATTAACAGTAATATCGCGAGAAATAATCTAGCTGGCACCACTCCTCCCATCGCCCCGATCAGAAATAATATCCCCGCCGCCAGAAAGCACATGCCTCCCAACTCATGAGTCTTCTTCCAATTATCTTCACTGGCAAGGGTCCATGGCAACTTAATCCCGACAAAAAAGTTAGGCTTAATTTTTGGCATTAGTTTACCAATAGTCACAAATAATCCGCCCATCCCCAGAAACATCAGTCGTCCGGAATCTGTACCCGGATTAAGCGCAGCGTAAACTATTATTGCCTGCATATAGACCATAAAACCGAGTAATGCCAATTGCATAATTTCCCACTCTGTTGCAAAAAACACGTAATTCTTCCTTTTGGGATCAAGCTTTGGCAATACTTGGAACATCCCCCACATCAAAGCGACCAGCAGAGGCATAAACCACACCGCCTGCTCTTTTTGTTGATAGCTGTCTACCTCTCCGTTAATATTCCAGTGCATTGGCACTTTTCCCGGTAGATACGGGTAACTCCAGAAAGCCAACCCGGCGCTGACCAACACTAAAAATATGTTTATCGCGTTTCTCATTGATTTGTTACTCTCGACACATACGACATACTAGCTGTGTCAATTAACACCATCTCCCCTTCTTTAATAAACAGCGGCACCTGTATCTCCAATCCTGTCTCCAGCTTCACCAATTTCTTCGGCGCATTTATCCTATTTCCGGCTACTACATCAGGTGACTCTACTACCCTCAAGGCCACACTCGGCGGCAAATCCACTCCCATTGCCTGTCCGTCATACCACAACACATAGCACTTCATGTCCGCAATAAAGCATCCCAACTGTTCCTCAACCAATGCCGCCGGAACTTCAGCTTGTTCATACGTCTTTGGATCCATGAACACCAAACTGTCACCGTCACGATACAAAAAAATCATTTCTTTTTTCTCTACATCAGCCACCTCAACCGTATCATTTGTTTTATACGTAAACTCCTGTACCACGGTACTTTTAACATTTCTCAGTTTCACCCGCATAATTGGCGATCCTTTACCCGGCGCCATAAATTCCGCCTTTACCACACTGTGTGGAACTCCTTTAAATATGACGAACATTCCTTTGCCTAAATTACCGGCATTTACAGTCTCCATCCCCGCAATTATACCCGACAAAGCCAGATTTTACTCACAAAAACAATTCTTTTGCCGGGAACGCCAGTGTCTCTGAAATCGATCCCGCATCACCGGCCAGCATCACCAACCGGTCCACTCCCACAGCAATTCCGGCCGTTTCGGGCATCCCCGAGGTCAACGCATTAATCAAATCAACATCCATTGGATAGTCAGTTTTCCCGGTCTTTTTCCGTACATCCAGTTCCGCTTTAAACCTGGCTTTTTGCTCCTCCGCATCAATTAACTCCGAAAAACAATTTCCTAATTCCAGTCCACCTAAGTACACTTCAAACCGTTCGGCAAACCGTTCATCCTCCGGTTTTTTTCGAGCTAAAGCCGCCAAAGCCGTTGGATAATCATATATAAATACCGGCCGGCGCAGATCCTTAAGTTTTGGCTCGATCACTCCGAACAATATTTGGTGAAACATCTGCTCCCAGGTAGTATTTTCGTCCATCTGATAGTCGTACTTTTTCATTTCTTGGGCAAGACCCATCGGATCTAACATTGTTTCGGTGTTTATGTTCGCGAATTCCCAAAACGCCTCACTGACGCTAACCTTCATCCATGGTCTGGAAATGTTGTACTCCTCCCCTTGATACGTCCACTTATTCACATCAACGGCTGCATTAGTTTTCTTAATAATTTCTATAAACAGCTCCTCGAAATCTTCCATAATTACTTTATAGTCCGCCCTCACCCGATACCATTCCAGCATTGTAAACTCCGGATTGTGACTCTCGGAAACCTGCTCCTCATTCCGGAAACATTTGGTAATTTCAAAAATATTTCCTGAACCTGCCGTTATTAATTTCTTAAGTGAATATTCTGGACTCATTATCAAAAAACCCCGTTTCCCCCCCATCTCTCCCTCTCTGCCGGCAAATCGTATTTGGGTTTCAAACACCTCCAAATTAGCCTCTGTACTTGGAACCGGAACCAATATTGGAGTAAAAGCTTCTCTGAAATTCTGCTTTTTAAAAAAAGCCCGTATCACGTCAATTACCGCTTCTCGCGTATCGTATATCTTCCACAATTCCGGATTTTTTTTAAGCCTTTGCCAGTTTTTCATCAGCCGCAATTATGCACCATCGTCGGTAAGAAGAACAAATCCCTTTGAATTACCGTACTTTATAAATCCCTCAATATCCAAAACGGTCTCTGATAATTCCGACCCTTCAAAATTCGTCCCGCTGATATTTGCGCCCGAAAAGTCAGCCCTCGTGAGATCACAGTTTTCAAATCCCGTTCGCTCCAACACGCTATGTGCAAACTTCATATTTGCTAAACCGCAATGTGTAAATACCGAGCCGGTCAGGTCTGCATTATCGAACTTACAACCCCTTAAGTTCCATTTTCGCCTTTGATTGCTTTCACCGTTTCTAAACTTTTGAAAAATTGAGTTCACCACCACCGCGTCTTTAAAATTACATTTCTCGAATTCAACCTGCCGGAAGTCCTGATTTGATAACTTACTTTCGGGAAAATCACACTCCGAAAACCAGGTTTGATCAAAGATGCAGCCCGAAAAATCACATCCTGCAAACACACACTTACTAAATTCACTAAACCGCATGGTCACCATGGCAAACTGGCATCCTTCAAATCTTTGCCCCTCAAATCTTTTTCCCTTAAGTTCATCCTTGCCCCACACCCGATTTCTATCCATAGTAAAATTATAACCGTGTTACAGAAAGACTACGGAGGTATTATCTGGACCAAACATGCCCTGCAACGCCTAGCCGAAAGAGGTCTGTCCCAAAAAATGGCCTGGACAGCGTTCCAATATCCGGAGTCCTCCGTTCAGCTTGATTCAACCGGCACCATGCAGTACCAACGGAGTTTTGGCTCTTCGATTGTCACCATCGTAGCTAAAAAAAATGACCGGCGTCAGTGGCTAATAATTTCCTGCTGGATTGACCCCCCCTTAGCCAACACCATCGAGATCAAAAGAAAAACCTGGTACTCCGAATTTAATCGGGCCGGATTCTGGAAAAAATTCTTTATGGAAATTCGCCGCGCAATCACCGGTCGCGACTATTAGTTCGCGCTACTTAAAAAAAGCTCCACGTCTCTTTTTAAAGCCGTACTCCAATTTTGGGCAATGTCATGGTTATCCCCCTTATAACTATAGAAATAGTTCTCTTTATCCAACTCCTTCAACTTAGCATTAAGCGCCTCTCCCCATGCATATGGTACCGAATCATCTGCAGTTCCATGATGGATATTAATCGGCACTTCAACCCATTTCAAATTTTCAAATGTTGATACCTTAATGTTGTCCTCCTCACTAAACACTTCTCGCAGTTCACGCATAAACCTCTCTGCTCTTTCCGCTCTCTTGGGATCTCCATTACTATTTTTCAAAAAATGTAATACTGAATCCGGCCAAACTGTCACAGCCGGTGCCCACAAAGTTGCCGCCGCAACACATTTTGGGCATACTTCCAAAACCCGTAAGGTTACATCCCCTCCCATTGAATGACCGTACATAAAAATTCTCTCCGTGTTAATCTCCGGCTGTTTTCTTATTGCCGCCAGCAAATTTAACACATCTTCCGCATAACCCATCCTCGAAACCAGATGATCTGAATCGCCCTCTGATTTGTCGTGCCCGCGGTAATCTGGCTTAAAAACCACAAAGCCTGCATTCGCAAAATAAGCCGACGTATTAATGTAAGAGTTCTCGGTCGAATAAACTTTCGGGTCTATATATCCGTGATTAACAATCACTACCGGCCATCCCCCTGCAGGAACATCTCCCTTGGGAATATTTGTCAAAGCATATTGTCTGTAGCCTTCGGAGACAAAACTCACCACATATGAAGTAAAACCTGAAGTCTCCCGCACCTGTCTTTTATCTAAAATCCGACTGTCGAAACTCCTTTTTTTCATCCCGGCAATCGTATATCGGTTTTCCCGGCTTTCTTGGCCGCTTTGCGAAATTATACTTAAGGTAACCTCAGGATTATCTTTGACGTATGTCGTTATCGCAAACCAGGAAGCTGTTGTTAAGAGAGCAATTCCGGAAACAAGAATTATTATCTTCTTCCCCATCCTACTCGTTATTCTTCGGCAAACTTTCACAAGCCTCTCCATCGTTGTCGCCATCCAATCCGTTTGTATCTTTACTTACTCCTCCGGCATTATTAAAAAATCTTTGTGCTTCGACTTGGGTGGAAAAATCGCTGCAGTTATATTCATCTGTATACTTTCCATTTTCCGTCACCGCATTTCCGTTTTTGTCTCTCATCACCCGCGATTCGGACAAAGATGATCCTGACATCAATTTTCCCAGGTCAAAATCATTATTAGTTGCCTCTAACCCGAACGCAACTGCCATTAGTGCCAACACCACCCCCAAAATTGGTTTGAGTATCTTTTTTGTGCCCTCGCTGGCATCGGCTAATGGTTTAAATTTTGGAATTGCCATACGGTTAACTTAAAGAATACAGCATATAAATAATGACCAAAATCAATACTCCAATCACCACTAACCTTACCGTTTTATTCCCTCTTATATTACCCATAATGCAATTATATCCAATGCCGCATTGATTGCAATCACTGT
>CAYTYO010000013.1:5763-21081 GCA_964441445.1 uncultured Gammaproteobacteria bacterium
CTTATATTACCCATAATGCAATTATATCCAATGCCGCATTGATTGCAATCACTGTAACCTCTCCATCAACCAGATCCCTCTACCGAAATTATTCTCCCGTTTACAAAGGCACACTTACATCCACATATTGGAAAGTGGGTGAATACCCGTTATATGTCAGGCGTAACACATTGTCGACATATACCTCGAATGTCCCAATTTGGGGATGCCTAGCCACCATAATTGCCAATGTAGACGAAGTGGTCGTGAAGGAAATTGTCCGATCAGCCAAAGTTGTCGCTTCCGCTAATGATGCATTCCTACCGCTATTGGGAATTAAACTCCAACCGGTCGAATAGGTAAATCGGCTCGAATTGACCTCAGTAGCCACACCTCCGGCTTCAACAATTCCGTCAAAAACCGTGTATGTCTGAGTAGCATTATTAGGTCGGGATACTATCCTTATCGCCCTGGAACTTGGTATTGGTGTGGGTGTCGGCATCACAGTGGGCGTAGGAGTAGGAATTGGTGTAGGTGTCGGAGTAGGCATCACTGTTGGAGTAGGAATGGGTGTTGGGGTAGGTGTTGGAACTTCAGTCGGAGTGGGGGTAGGTATTTCTGTGGGAGTAGGCGTCGGCATCACAGTAGGAGTTGGAGTAGGGATTTCTGTGGGAGTAGGTGTAGGAATTGGTGTAGGTGTCGGAGTAGGCATCACTGTTGGAGTGGGAGTTGGAGGAATCGGGGTTGGAGTTGGTGGGACAGGTGTAGGCGTAGGCAGCGGTGTGGGAATTGGTGTCGGCTCAGGCGTGGGTGTAGGAGTAGGTGGAATAGGTGTCGGAGTTGGAGGAATTGGGGTTGGGGTAGGTATCACTGTTGGAGTGGGAGTTGGAGGAATCGGGGTTGGAGTTGGTGGGACAGGTGTAGGCGTAGGCAGCGGTGTGGGAATTGGTGTCGGAGTAGGACCGCTAGAGGGTAAATACTCAACCACCAATCTAGGGGCCTGCTGTGCATTCCCGTCAAAACTCCTCACCGATTTTCGTCCATATACCCCACCCGTACCCCTCATAACTATTGACAATGAATTACCCGAAGTCCAATCCAACCTCTTTACCACTTCTTGGACAGAAGCCGTTACAGGCTGTAATTGATACCACGTGTTGGCAGTCCAACGTGTGTTTCCTGAATACGTGTTTCGTGCAGTTGTAGCTGTCCTAGTCGAAGGCAACGCAGCCGCCGAAAAGGTTAAACTGTCTCCGACATTTTCAGCATAGATCTCATATTGCATAGAAATCCATTGCGTGCTGGTCGCATAAACTTCAACATTCGCATTCAAAATGGTGGAGTTCTGCGGAATATTTACCCCAGTAAACCTTGCGCCGGCATATTGTGTCGTATCACCACCCAGCCGCCAGGTCGTACTAGTCAAATATCCGGTAGATCCCTGTTGATGAACATCATCGCTGGACCCGGTCACTGGAAAAGTCACGGTTACCGGAATTGGAGAAACTGTGGGTGTTGGTGTTGGAACAACAATGGGTGTTGGTGTTGGAATAACAATGGGTGTTGGTGTTGGAATTATAGTTGGAGTGGGAACTACAGTTGGTGTAGCAGTAGGAATAATGGGTGTCGGAGTAGGTGTTTCAGTCGGTGTCGGAACAGTTGTGGGCGTAGGAGTAGGCAGTGGGTCAGAATTAAATACTTCTGCCCATGTATACGAAACCGGGTTTACAAACGGAGCCTCCGTGACTTGAACCGGGTTTTGACCCACAGTCCGGGCGTAGGCTATATCAAATGAAAGTGAACTTGGCCGCAGATAAACACTAAGCAAAGTCGGCCAGCTATTGGCATTTGCCAACTCTCCCAATAATGATTGGGCCTCAGCCAAATCAACTTTGTTATCGCCGGTACTCACCAATTCCGGCAACCTGGCTGTCATGATTGCCTGTCTCTGTAATGTGTTGTTCTGGCTGGGAGTACTTGTAGTTCGCTGCACAAAATGATTTGCCGCAAACACATAAGGATCCGTGGGGTTAGCTACCCGAACCTCTTGCCCATTAGAATCGGCCTCGATTACCTCAGACGTTTGGGGGCCTCTCGCCAACGGTTGGGATATTTGTAGAATAAAAGATCTCGTTCTTGGATGTGACACGACAATATCAAATACCTGGGACAATAAATCCCCTGTTCCGGCCGCATCCTCTAAAGACTGACGCACAATTAGCCCTGACGGCGTGTATTCACTTGCAGCATATTGGGTATCAATCGCCCCATCCCCCACATTTGTAGTTAGTGCCAGTCCAGACTGGTTCATTCCTGTTCCCGGACCAATAAATCCTGGCCAACTTACTGCTGCATATTGCTGTTTTCCCGTGGGCGAATACGCTATTAATAATTGTTTATTCGCTGCATAACCGTTTACGGTGTCATATGGGAAATCCATATTCCGAGCCTGCAACACAGAGAAATCACCCGCTGGCGGTCCCCATACGGCAAAACTGGTACAAGCCAAGCTCAACAGGCCAACATCGTACATCGTGTTCCATAATTTAAGGTCATCGGCCGTTAAATCGCGTCCCAGAGCATCAATTCTCATATCCGTTCCGGCCGCAATCATTCCGTCATACATCCCCAAAATCTCATCGTTATATCTGCCGAAATTCATTTTAGTCCGCGTAAGTTCCAAAGCCGAACTCCAACCGCTGACATTCCCGCTAAGTAGCCTATCAATCAGGTATCTTTCGATCATCAGCATGATGTCATTACCGATCAGATATCCCTGATCGTATCCCATCTGGTAATAGCTTCCTGACAACTGAAGAATTCTCTGACCTTCCTTTTCTATTATTCTACCTGTAGGAGTATAAGCTGATTTTATTGACAAAGCCCCAACCCCCACCATATTCACTGTTAGCCCAAAAATCACCAGGCTGGCAAAAAACCGACGAACGCCAATCATTGCTTTCATCCTGAGTATGGATTTAATCCTGTAATACAAACTTTGTCAATAGGAAAGCCCTTTATTTAAGACCATAGCCGCCATCCACCACCAATACTTCCCCCGTAACATAACTGGCATCATCGGAGACTAAAAAAAGCACAGCTTTAGCCACCTCTTCAGGTTCTGCTATCCGCTTCAATGGTGTCTGCTGTCTAAACAACTCAATCAACTCCTCGCCTGCCCCCTTCGTCATGTCAGTCATCACATTACTTGGTGCCACGGCATTCACCCGTATCGATGGTGCAAATTCTTTAGCAAATGCTTTTGTCATTGTGATCAATCCACCCTTTGCACACGTATATGCCAAAACCGCCGCCGCTCCCAAATATCCGTAAACCGAGGTCATATTTACGATAGCCCCGCCATTATTTTTAAGCATTAATGGAGCAATCGCCTTAGTTACTAACCAGGCACTTGTTAGATTAATATCAACCGTTTTCCTCCAGGTATCACTATCTGACTTCCAATCTCCCGGAATCAATATCTCACCAGCATTATTCACTAATATATCCACTCTCCCAAACCTTATTCTTGTTTGTTCCACCAACTCCTTCACTCCCCGCTCCGTGGAAACATCAGCCTGAACCAATAATGAGTTTTCCGCTCCGATACTTTGAACTACTTCCGTCGCTTCTGCCTTCTTCGATTTGTAATTAATCACCACTTTGGCTCCTTCACTCGCCAGTAAAATTGCCGTCGCCCTGCCAATCCCCCTGGACGAACCTGTAACTACCGCCACCTTGTCTTTCAGTTTCATGACTAGTCGTAATTATAAACTAACACCAATTACAGGCAATTTTATTTCCGTCTCCACACTGTCAGACAACCGTAGGTTTTATCAAAAAAATAATTATCCCTGACATAATCGCCAATTAAAGTTGCATCCCCCTCAATATCAACATCAGCCAGAATAAAACCGGTTTTTTTTAATTCAAGTTTCTTAAGCACCTCCGTTTCCACCTCAGATGACAACACCCCAACATGCAGGTAGTCGTATCTGGTGGGATTTTTCCTATCCAAAACAAAGTAATATATCGGACTAAAACTATAAATAAACAAATCGTCATTTCCGTTAGCGAACTTTGCAAAATACTTATCAATCGACTTTATTGTTTCCCGACTTTTGCTATCCATCCACACTTTAACCCTCGGCATACCGTTAAAATAATTCTGATTTGAAAGTGACGCGTTCCACCGGTAGTACTGCCGGTAAAGAGAACTGTACACTCCGCAAGCGGCAAATATCACCACTCCGAAATAAATCATTTTTTTCGGTTTACTAAAGCCTATCAAGGCTATTGGGGTTATCGCCAATAACGGCGTCAGATGCATATAGTCGGTCGTCGGCCGGATACCCAAGAAATAAAAACTCATCACCAGCCCGCTAAATACAAGTAATTTCTTATCCTTTCGCCAAGCACTTCCAAAAGACCAAACACCAATAATAACCGGGGTGAAATACAAAACAATTTTAAATAATTTTTGTATTACTGTACCCGGGTACTCCCATGGTAGCGGAGAGTTAAAAATGCCCTCTTGGCCTATCTTAACCATCGTCAAGAAAAAGAAATCGGAAAGGTAACGGGTTAAAGACTGAGTAATTACCAAATAAACCAATTGACTTATGATCACCAGGACATAGCCTGCTCCAAACCAAAAGATGCCCGTTTTATTTCTGAATTCCCGTACCAACACCATCGCTGCTGCAATATCCAAAAGTATCGCTAATCCGAAATTCTGTTTAAAAATAAACACCCCAGCGCTTGCCACCCCAGCCCAAAACCAATATCGCCATCTTCCTGTCTTTACTGCCCCCATCCACAAAAAGGTCACTGCCAATAAACCAAATGTTATGCAAAACATCACCGGCCAGACAAAATTAATATGCCCCGGACCCCAGACAACATAGCTCAAAATAATCCCCCCGATAATTAATTTATGGGTCCCCGTTCTTTTCCCTGCCCACATAATTATTCCCATCATCGCCATGGAATTAATCATCGCCACCACCCGTGATGCCAAAATATTTTTACCAAAAAACGTAAACGCCAACCAATTGGCATATATTGATCCAGGGTTATATACAATCTGGAAATCCCGATATGGGACCTCACCCTGCATCATCCGGTTACCTGCCTGTATCAACACACCCTCATCATGAGGTATAAACCCATGGCTGTGTACAAACGCCAAATAAACAAATATTGCCACCAAAAATAATCTTGGCACTATCATTCTCATGTCCAATCGGACTTTGACATCCTTCATTTGAATCAAGTCATAATTAGATTTTCCCTAATTATCCTTTTTCACTTTCGCCCACAGCATCTTTCCCCATTTGCTCGCCCGCTCCACTTCGCCATCTGCAATAGGTCCCTCTTTTCCTTTTACAATAAACCCCTCCGGCGCCGCTATTAATTCTCCGCCTCTATTTTTCAATCCCTCCGCAATCTTCCCCGCCGCATACCCGATTGTCTTTATCAGCAGTCTTACTGCAAATACCTGGTCTTTTTCAGCCAGCCGGGTATCAAATGTTGCTACTTTAACGTTATTTAACCTTCCCGGGGAAAGTTGTTCTAAAAACTGTTTCACTCCGTTCATTGGTCTTCCGCCTTGGGTAGGTGAACCCACCACCAACAATTCAATGTCTTCCAGATCTTTATGCACCACATCATTCACCTGAAGACACATTGCTCCTTGTATGTTTTTACTTATTGCGACAGCTATCTTTTCTGTGTTTCCGTACTGTGACTCATAAATGACTAGACTATTCATAAATTTTTTCAAAGTCAGATTATCCCCTTTTTTTTGATTTCTTCAAGAATTTTTCCGCCTAGTGGACGACATGTACAATTTGCGGCGTGATCCATGTGCCATTTAATCCTTTGGTCCAGAGTCGCATTCTTGGGCATTTTATTAGCCAGGTGCCAATCCTTATTAATATTCATTTCTTTTTTTCTAGGTTCTGTTTCACTCGAAATTTTACTATTTCCCTCACTATATTAAATGGTACAGGTTTATCAATCGGAAATTTAATCGTCCCCTTCGAACATTCAAAGCCTGTCAGATCTTTTTTAAAAGTCTCAATTCCTGACGCTCCGGGGTAAAAACCTATGTGCTTTTTATAACCCCCGAAATGCACCAAATTCCCCCGCAGCCGGAAAGTAGGAATTCCGTATCTAATCGATTCCTCAGCCGCCGGTACAATCTCTTTTATCGTCCGCCTTAATTCTTCTAAAATAGTCTGCACCTTTGGGGGATAATTACTAATGTACTCATGGCTTTTGCGGCTTTCTCAACCGGTAAAATTGCAGCTAACGATGGCGGTCCCAACACCGGATTTTGGATCAAAGATAATAAAGTAACCTGTGTCAGCGTACTAAATCCTGAAACTAACACTGATAATTCTTTCCTCCTTTTTGATTATTCACCCGCCATTGGCCAAGCATTGGGAAAACCTTGGTCAATAGTTGAAAAGGGTAAGTGTTACCAAATAGACGCCACTGGTGGAAAAATATATCGAATTCCCCAAGTTGTGGGCAATGAAAAACAAACCTATTCTGTCTACTCCAACTTCTCCCCCACCGACAACATTAAATTTGATAAAAACATCGACCTACTCCACTGGAAATACGAGGGAATTGGTGTTTCTGAAAACGATTTTCTACATTTCACAGGTCTCCATGCCGACAATCTCTTTCCCACTCGCTATCGTTTAGATCATCCTGTAATCAGCTTTTCTGTGGACGACGAAGAATATTACGGAGCAATTCTTAACAATGAAACTTTTGGCCAGCTCTCCTTTTCATACCAAAAACTTGCCCAAGAGCTTGAAACCGCAATCCAAAATTGTGACATCCGCCAGCGGGTTGAATTTCAATTGGAAATTCGTCCGTCAAAAAAAGGTTCGGGTGAAAATCCTCTATATATCAAGTCCGTCATCTGGAAACTGGCCGATGGCAAAAATACTGTTTGGTCAAAGAGTAACCTCGATTTCAGAGACATTCCCACCTCCCTGGGTGTCATTAATACGTTAGGTTGTGGAAAAACCTTTTCGGAATTTACCCAATCTCACCGTTCTGATTATTCAAACATCGATTCCCTCGCCCAACAAGTAATGACTTTATTCCCGAGTTTATCCGAAAGCACAATTACTCCACGTGACCAAAACGACATTGCCATTATCGAAGCCTTTGCTACCGGCACCTACAACCCCCAACCTGAAATCACTTCCTCACCTCAAAAAACCGCTCCCCCCACCTCTTTGGAGGAACCCACCATTGAAAGGAAAAATGAGCTTACCCTTCAGTCAAAACAACCGCTGTTGCAGCTTTACTTTTTCCTGCCCTTTCTTGCCGGTATTGGCATTTCTATATACTTTTTGCATTGGAAAAAACGACCTTGACACTTCTTGAACAAAAAATCCTCCTGTCTTTCTTAATTACCCTCTTATCCGAACTGGTAATCGTATCGGTAATTCAAAACCGTCAAAATTGGCGGTCAAATTTTATTGCGGTGTTTGCGATTAATTGCTTCACCCACCCTTTGGCAATTTATTTACTGCATGTTCAAAATTTTCCCTACCTATTTGTAGAGTTTGGCATCCTCCTTATCGAGGCCTTCTGGTATAAATACCTATTCTCTCTCACCTGGGAACGATCTTTCATTCTCTCAGCCGCTGCTAATATTTTTTCGATATTGCTAGGGGTCGGTTCAAGACAAGTCAATACTATAAATTCTAGGTTTTTGCGGCTACCAGTACTATAATTAGCATTACGAACAGGATACTTCCCTTTGTCATTATTGGAGCGGTCGCTGTAGCCGGCATTGCTTTTATATTGCGTCCGAACGGTTCAAAAACTGATCAACAACTTACCAAATCTGATTCCGCTTCTACAACCGTCTCTCCGAGCAAACGGCCAATGCAGGGTCAAGACTCTTTCGGGCTAGCGGTCTGTGAAGAAGTTCCCAAAACTACTGTCGAAAGAATTACCGGCAAAGTAATTGAACGGACTGAGGATCACTCCTCGACCACTGACACCGGCTGTTCCTACTTCACCGACAAAACTAAGCAGGAACATATTTTAATACAGGTTTCTTATCTGTCAGCCGAAAATCAAAAACAGGGTCAACAAACATTAGGTCGGACCATTACCACCGATGCGAGTATCCCCATGGAAAACTTTATTGCCACCCAGGAAAATGGCCAGATTAACGCCGTCTATCTGGTTATGGCAGACAATAAGTTCGTTCGGGTTGACAGGACCGCCAACACTATTGATAACGACCGCTTACTGGATTTAGCCAGACAAATTACCCCGATCATCACTGGGCATTAACCGCAGCCCTAGGAGAAATCAAATAGTCCTTTGTTTTAAGAATTAATGTGGCACTGACCGAATGGGTTATTGTCCCGCCGTTCACCCAGCGAACGGCCTGTTCCAAAGGAACTTTTATCAATTTAATATTTTCTGTCCCTTCCGGATTGGCTTTCCCCAAGGTTAATTCTTTTGCCAAAAACAGATAATTGGGCGAACTTACAACCGCTGTAAGCGGATCCACTACCCCCAAACTAATCCACTTCTTCGCTGTTATCCCCGTTTCTTCTTTTAATTCCCTTTTAGCCGCAGCCATCACGTCTTCCCGGTCGTCTATTCCTCCGCTCGCAACCTCGATAGTTTTCCGCTCTACGGTATATCTGTATTGTTCAATTAAATAAACATTCCCGCTTTGATCAATCGGTAATATTGAAACCCCCGGTCGCATTGTAACTATCCCGAAAATTCCTTCCTTTCCGTCCGGCCTGATTACCTTATCTTCTCTTACCGAAATCCAAGGGTTTGAATACAACTCCTTAGTATCAACCACCGTCCAGGGACCCTTCTTCAATTTCACTCAGTCATTCTAACAAATTCCCTCTCTTATCTCCCGCCTTCTTTCCTTAAGCAACTTGCGCAAACGCCACACAATAATTATGTCCGTATTTTTTCATGCACTTTGGGCAATATGCATAATGGAAATAATATCTTTTCACCGTTTTTCCTTTTCCGCTTACATACTTTTCCATGTCTTTAATCCAATTCGGTACCTGATTATACGGTCCGTCATACACTCGGCTCAGAAACGTACCTGTCAGCCTTTCCACCCTTTCTCCAGGCATATCCTTATCAATAGTCATATATATCTCCGACTTCCACGGTGATGGGTCATAACACAACATTAGAAAATCCTTACTCTGGGGCACACCTCCCGCCTGTTCAATCTTGGCAAACATCTTTTTTACCACCGCTCCCATGTTTACCGGTATATGCATTATCTGAAATACCTCCCCCACCAAAAACAGCTTATCCTTCCACACATGTGTCTTATCCTGAAACCGTTCTTTATCAAATTCCGGACAGCACTGTTCACTGTTAACCTCTGCCATAATTATGTATTACTCCTCTATCCGTTTGATGTAAAGCCCCATTTTCAGTTCCACTTCTCCCC
The DNA here is from genome assembly GCA_964441445.1 of uncultured Gammaproteobacteria bacterium. Classification (GTDB taxonomy): domain Bacteria; phylum Patescibacteriota; class Microgenomatia; order CAZETR01; family Amesbacteraceae; genus XYB1-FULL-44-23. Next base: position 15,230 of record CAYTYO010000013.1, read on the forward strand.
ATCCCTCACATTCAGCTTTCACAAATCTTTTTCAAAAAATAACCTCGAATTATCCAAATCCTCACCGTACTCAAATTTACCCCCACGTCCAGATCTAATTATTTAAAAAATCGATACTTACCGATATTCGATTCTAGTCACCAGTCCGCTTCTTGCCCTCCCGTGTTACCATACCCTCATGGAGCCCATACCTGACCACTTTGACCATTCACTCGGTCTTTCTCCGGCCTGTACTGCCGGTTTGGAAAAAATTAACCGCCTTGCCAAAGCCGCCCGACTCTCCAACCTAGCTGCGGTTTTGGAACTGGATCCTGCGGACCTCCGCCTTTCCTCGACCTGTGTCGGCACTGGTTTGAGAAAAGGCATCTACGATAACGATCCTGCCCGAGTTACTCACTTCATGCACATGTGTCGGGTCGCCTTTCTGATGCAACACTTCTATCCTTCCGACATTTCTGGCCGCCGGTTGGCTATTTTGCACGACATCAAAGAAGAGGCCCTGCCGGGCCAGGAAACCCTATATCTCAGTTCCGATTTGGCCCCCCTCATTGATTTATTAACCGAAGTTCCGCCCCTCCCGGATGAAATTGCCCGTTTTTCACAAATCCTCCCCACCGGATACGACCCCCGCTACTTCGCAAAGTATAAACCCTTTATAGCCACCCTTAAAAACAATTGGGCCCTCGTCGGGCCCGTAGAATTATGCGACCGGCTTGACGGAAGCCTAGGCTTATCCTACCTTTTGCATGCAAAATATGCTTCTCGGCTGCCCATCAAAGCCCTGGAAAGTCTGGGCCGTACCTGGGCGACACTTGAAGGGGAAAATTCTCCTCTCGCCCAAGTCACCAAAACCATTTGTCGGTCTTGGATCCCCAAATTCCATATCACCGAGGCTGCAGTCAGCAAAACCGCTGCTTACTTCTTCAGGTAGCAGTCTTCGTTGTCTCACTCCACCCGTTCATACACCACGACGGTATAACCTCCGCCTTGCACATCCGCATCTCTTGTCGGCAGATGAATTATCAGACATTTTTCCCTCTCACACTTTTTATTAAACCTTTCTTCATATCTTTCCTCAAATGCTCCAAACTTAACCGGATAACTCATCACCCCCGCATATTTAAAAGCTGTCAGCCGGTACACTTTATCCATATCATCAGTCGGCAATCCCTTAGACTTTAAAAAACCTTCCTTCACTTCATATGGAATTTGCCCAATGGACAGCTCCGCATATTCCCGCGCTAACCGCACAAAACTTTCCTCATTTACCCCCACCTCCCTATTCAGTTTATATAACTGCTCACCAATCTCCGCTAGCCTTCTCTCGCGGTTTAAATTGCTCACCCGTCTAGACTACTCCCCCGTATTTTATTTGTAAACCGTATTCTTCAAAAAAGTCGCCCTGAAATCTTCCCATCACTCGCCTTAATTTATTGGTCCGCCGCAGTACCCGATCAACTACTGATTGTCTTATCGTAAATCAACCTTCGTCTACAAGCAGGGGATAAATATCCAATGCCACTTCTTCATACGGATGCACCTTTTTAATCTCGTCCTTCACCACAGAAAGCCTATTTTTTGCACACACAAACTCAATCCGCTCTTCCTCAACTTCTTCCGATTTACCCACCTCCCCGATCGCAGGCCGCGCTCCGTCCAGCGGTGTATACCTGCCCACCCCCTTAATGGAAAAGCTGCACCCGCCGTAATTTCCTATCTTTCCCGCTCCCGCCTCTGCGATAGCTTTTCTGACCGCATCAGCCCTATCTACCGGCACAAACACCACTACTTTTACGTTTTCCATTTCGTTTATTGCTTATCAACTATCTCATAAACTTTAGGCATAATCTGTTTCCTCAACATCGCCGGGGCGATGGTCCATCCGTCTTGAAATGTCACTCCAAGCGCCGCTGCCAGAACTGGCCTGCCCGTGGCACCGGAATACAGATAGCTTTTCTTCGTCTCCAGATCTACTATATTCACAAACCCCCATTCCGAGCCTGTCTTCAACCCCAATCTCTCAACCGCCTCGGCAATTGTTTTTTTATCAGTCAGCAGTTCACTTCCCCATACAATCAGCTGATATGCCCCGATTTTCCATCCCCCGCCGAACTCCTTAGCATCATTTTCCAACGCCGTCTCCACATCCGCTTTAATTTCCGCCGTAGCAAAATCAAACATCTCCCTTATCATCCCCTTCTCCAATTTATAAGTACTTTCCAAATATCCTGCTGCTTCTCTGTCTCTTTGACCGGCGTTTGTGGCAATAAAATTAAGTGTATTGTGATAAATGGCCCCGTACAGCAACTTAGCCAAATCCGGTTTAATCACCTTCTCCGCCTTGATAAACCTTTCCACCACTATAGTAGCCGCCGCCCCAATCAATGGATTATCCACCAGCGCCTGAGGAAACTCTCTCTCCGGTTCCCCTATCCGATGATCAATCACTTCAATCACCTGGTCCGGCAAAACCACCTTCGGCATACCCTTGATCGACGAAGCATCTACCAGAATAAATGCGTCCCATTTATCCGCATTCTCATCGGCTCTGGCAGGAATTAATACCCCCTGTTTTTGGGAGAAATACCCCACCTCCGACTGGAAACTTCCCGTAACTATTCCGTCAGCCTCCCGGCCGGTTTGTCTCAGCAGGTCAGCATAGGCCAAAGTACAGGCGGTACCGTCAATGTCGGGGTTAACTTTAGCCGTCACCAAAATTCTATTCATAATTCCACCCCGACGCTTTTTAGCTGTTCTAGATATTTATCAAATCCTTCATATAAAAATGTCGTTATCCCCGCCTCCCTGGCCCCGGCCAGATTATCAGAACTGTCATCTGCAAAAACAATTAATTTTGCCTCCGTTTGTGCCTTATTTACCAGCGCCTCAAATATTTTTATGTCCGGCTTACTTGCTCCCACCTCAAAGGAAAATACCGCTACGTCAAAATTGTCTAAAAAACCAAATTTCTTCTGCAAACCGTTTACTCTTGCCGGAAAATTATTCGAGCAAATTGCCGTTTTATAACCTTTTTTTCTTAAAAGTTTTACCGCCTCAACAACTTTTTCATCTACATCGTAGCCATCAATCAACTTATCAACTATCTCCTGCCACGCTAGATTAAGTCCCCATTCGGCCACTGCCCAAGACCAATATTCCGCATCGGTCATTTTTCCGTTCTTATACTGCCAATTCATTTGTCCGGATTTAAGAAACACCCTTTTGGCTTCTTCCTCACTTACCCCTAACTTTCCCAACGCCGCAATAAAATTGGCCTTCCCGTTAGGGAAATATACCCCGTCTAAATCAAAAGTAATCACTCTCATATTGTTTTCCTGCTCCCATCACCCAGCACATTATAACCATCTCCTTTAAACAAATGCACTGCTCACTATTATCTTTTACTTGCTACCACCTCAATCACCTGATCGAATATGGGTGAAAGTTGTGTCCGCATAAAATCTTTGTACAGTTGTTCCCCATACTCTTCAAGTCTGACTATCTGCAAACCGGCCAAGTCCAGATGCTGCCTAATCGTTTCCACAGTGTGAAAGTATCTCGGATCTCCGACCTCTCTCGTTCCGTCTGCTCTTGGGTATGAAATCGTTGTCAGTTTCGTTATCGGATCATAACTGTATCCCGGGTCGCTTTCATCCACATTTTTTATTGATCTGACCACTATAAAAGTTCTTCCCCCGTGTTTTAACGATTTCTCAAACCCGGAAAGAACTTTATCTAAATCTTTCTCCGCCAGATAATGTAATACCAACCTCGCATAAATAAAATCAAAACATCCATCCGGATAATTCCACTCATCTCTCAAGTCTTCCAATCGTATTTCAATTTGTGAAGAAAAGCCCATTTCTCGGATCACCTCGCGGGCATATTCCATTCCCCTTTCATCAATAGTCGTGGCAATTATTTTTCGGCCCAATTCCCCCATTACCATCCTTATCTCTGCAGATCCTGCTGTACTCATCCCCGGACTAAATACCATCAAATCAGTTCTCCGCATTTCCGCCAATCCCCTTTCCTCACTTTTTGAAGAATTAGCGCCCAATTTACGCAACACCTCTACGCTCATAACCCAGCCATCCTATCACCACTTCCCCCAGAGTGTAAATACAGCCGGTTAACAGCCAAAACTCTGATTACCCCGCTGGTATACCCACTCACAAATCAACTTCTCCGATTTAGGTTTAATTTCCCTGCTTTTTTCAAAAAAGCTCAAAAACCCGGTTCCGCTTCAATGAAGTAATTGCATGAAATGCCGTAACTTTTCCAAAAAATAGTACGCCCCGGTAAAAAATCACCATCACCAAAGTGTTTATCTGCCTGTAAACATTTGTCTCTTCTAACCTATACAATCCGGTAGTGAGATCTTTTCAATTTCTTTTAATCAGACCTTAAATATTCTTTTTTCGAAATTTAGATGCAACAGCAACAATTGCTAGCAAAACGATCAGACCAGCTCCGACAGCATATATCAGCTTGGGGTCAAAGCTATTGGCAACAAACGATTTTTTCTCGATCGCACCGCCCACTGCTTGCCAACCTTCTTGGTTTGCCGAAATATCAAAAGATGTCTTATCAGCCAACCCTTGTTCTGTTGCCGTTACTGTCTCGCCGGCCGATACGATCATTTCTTCTCCGCTAACTTTAGACTGGAAAACAACCGTCCCTTCCGCCACCTCAATCTTCGATTCTTTCCCTGTTTCCGTAAGTATAAACCGTGTGCCCTTTATTCCGGCAACTGCCTGGCTCATGTGCACTTCCATCGTGCCGTCTTTAACCATCTGTTTTACATTGACCCAAACGTTGCCAGCCAGAAGACTCCACTTGGATTCTTTTTCTGGAGGAGTGTCTATGACAATTTCCGAATCAGGTTTCATCTCAAAAGTAGTCATGTCGGAAAATGAAATCACAGCGCTGCTGTCTTCCCCGGTTTTCAGATGACAGTCGACGTAAATGACCCTGCCCATCTTCATCACGTCCCAGGCTTCCAAGTCTCGAGGGCACGCGATTTCCACTTGGCCACTTAAATCACTTACCCGTGCGCCGCTATCACGAGCCTCTACACTTTCTACCCAATCATCAAAAATTGACGGATCGGTAACGGTCAGGTTCATAGAAAAGCCTTGGACGGAAAATGAAAAAACCTTGCCATCAGTAAGTTGGAATTTCATTTCCCCAGATCCTGTATTAAATACCGCTATTCCATTTGGTCCACCTGTGAATGTTCCGGTAACATCAACCCCTTCGCATGTTAAGCTTTTAACCCTAGCTCTCTCCTCTGATAAATCACCGCAAGCCATAACCAATCTTGCCTCGCCTCCGGTATTTACAAAAGTCAAAGTACCGGTTCCTTTTAGCACTGAGATATTTCCAACTGCCTCACCCTCAATTTGTTCCGGCTGTACTCCCGAAGGTAGACTGCGAACAGCATAGACAGGTAACGCAAAAACAGAATATACAAGAAGAAATAGAAGTAATTTTTTTACCATGCCCAGAAAATATTATACTCTCGGCACATAAAATAATTATTTTCTGAATATAACCTTATTGGCTCCCAAACCCAAGTTTCAATATAAGTGAAAGCATCGAAAGATTAATCTCAATTATTAAGGATTTGACCTCCTTTGGACTTCCCCTGTTAAATGTAAACTACACTACTGTTCAAACCGAAAGGAAACTGTAAATTCACCCCCAAATAACAGCTTTCTGACCCAGTTTCCCCAAATCAAACCGCTAAATATTCTTTCCATCAAGGGTAATGGTACTGCCAAGCCAGGCATATAAGGGAACATACAACTTTCTCCCCCTGGAACACTCCCTCTTAACACTGTCTTATC
>CAYTYO010000014.1:0-19601 GCA_964441445.1 uncultured Gammaproteobacteria bacterium
TTTTTTATCGAATTGGCAATCCGATGTTCATCTTCCACGACAAGAATCCTCATATATCTCCTCTATTTTAATCTATCGCCTGAAAACCGGCTGAATGCCGTCTTCAGCTACTGCGCCTGAAATACCAACTTGCCGTGACCTTTGTCATCACCATTACGACAGCAGCACCGATAAGCCAGGGGTCTGACTGATGATTAATCGTCTGAATTACGATACCGGTCATAAGAATTATCAGCCCGGCAACATACGCAGTTCGTCCGGATTTCAGGGTCAAGAAAGCTTCCCGCTCGTCACTCGGCTTCTCCTGCAGAATGTAAGCTAAAAATATTAAAAATGTTGTCACAAAGCCCCAAATCAGCAAGTCATGCATCAGTGCCGGCATTGTCTGACATCTGGCACTATCCATAAAAACTGCAGCAATGCCGACGATGATTATGGCGGTAATTCCCTGAAACCACATATTGTTAATCCCTCTAATTATCTATTGTAAATAAATTTTCTACATTTGTCTTAAAGTGTCGGGCAATTTTTAATGCCAGATTCACCGACGGGGTGTAGTTCCCCTTTTCAATTGCAATGATGGTTTGTCTCGTCACTCCTACAGCTTTGGCTAATTGTTCTTGTGTTAAATGACGTTTATTTCGAAACTGTAACACCCGGTTTGTTGTGGTTGTATCTGGCTTTTGTGCCGACATAATCACCTTATTTTACCATCCTATTTCGTCTTTTCTGGGCAATTTTTAATTCCAATAAAGATCTGGCTAAACTGGCTTGAGCCAGTGCCGATCCCCGTTCATCGGCTTTTGATTTCAGAATTTCCTCAGCCCTTTTTTTGGCTTCGTTTACCTTTTCTTCATCAATCTCATCGCTCCGCACGCCGAACTCCGCCATTAAAGTTACCAGGTCATTTCCCACATTTACAAATCCACCGCCCACGCCCAATACAATTTCTTCATCTTTAGTTTTTACCCTTACCTCACCGGCCTTAAGCAGTGAAAAAATTGCCATATGTTTTGGCAAGACTGTTATTTGCCCGTCTTCAGTCGGGAGGGTAACACTCTCGCATTCTGTCTCGAGTACTTTCTTTTGCGGCGATATTACTACCAACTTCAGCCCTGCCATAATTATTTCTTTTTATTCTCGGACCGATAAGCTTCTTCGACTTGTTCGATTGTTCCCTGCATATAGAAATAGTCCTCGGGAATTTCATCTGTCTCTCCGGAGAGTATTTTGGAAAAGCCGGAAACGGTATCTTTCAAGCTTACAAATTCGCCTTTCCGTCCGGTAAACGCTTCAGCTACGAACATCGGCTGGGTCAAAAATCTCTGAATTTTCCGGGCTCTGGCCACAATTAGTTTATCCTCATCAGCCAACTCATCTACACCCAATATCGCAATAATATCCTGCAGATCTTTATATCTTTGCAATACTTTTTGCACTCCTTGTGCCACGTTGTAATGATCAGCTCCTACAATGTTGGGGTCCAACACCCTCGATGACGATGCTAACGGATCAACCGCCGGGTACAATGCCTGTTCTGCCAATGACCTTTCCAGGGAAATCGTACTGTCCAAATGGGAAAAGATGGTCACGGGAGCCGGATCAGTATAATCGTCCGCCGGCACATACACGGCTTGGATCGAAGTAATCGATCCGTGTACTGTCGACGTAATTCTTTCCTGCAAAGCTCCTATTTCCGCAGCGAGGGTTGGCTGGTATCCCACGGCCGACGGAATTCGCCCCAGAAGGGCTGACACTTCTGATCCGGCTTGGGCAAACCGGAACATGTTATCAATAAATAGCAGTACATCCTCACCTTTAACATCCCGGAAATATTCGGCCATTGTCAGCGCAGTGAGTGCCGTCCGCAATCTGGCTCCGGGCGGTTCATTCATCTGTCCGAACACCATCACGGTTTTATCGAGCACTTTGCTTTCGGTTAGCTCCCGGTAAAGTTGCGTCCCTTCTCTGGTTCTTTCTCCTACACCGGCAAAGACCGAGTGCCCCTTATGTTCAATACCGATGTTCCGGATTAGTTCCATGATAACCACGGTTTTTCCGGTTCCGGCTCCGCCGAACACGGCGGTTTTGCCACCCTTGGAAAAGGGTGCCATCAGATCAATCACTTTAATTCCCGTTTCCAGTACTTCAACTTTAGTTTCCAGGTCCAAAAATACCGGCGGCAGTTTATGAATAGGAGATGTCTCGTCACTTTTCCGCTCGCTCTTTATTGCCTTGCCGTCATCAATCACTTCTCCTAACACATTAAAAATTCGGCCCAGTGTATCTTCACCGACGGGAACAGTGATCGGCAATCCGGTATTTTCGACCCGCATTCCCCGTTTCAGACCTTCCGTCGGTCCCATAGCTACGGTCCGGACTATTTGATTTTCAAGAATTTGTTCTACTTCCAACGTCAAATCGCCGGCTTTTAGTGCCGTATATACCGCCGGCATTTGCCCGGTTATTTTTACATCCACAACGGCACCTAGAATTTGGAAAATTTCTCCTTGACTGTTTTTCATATGGCGATAATTGAACCGCTGACAATGTCGGCGATTTCGTTGGTAATTGCGGCTTGTCTCGTCTCGTTATACCGGGCAGTCAGCTCCTTGATAATATCACTCGCATTCTCATTGGCATTCTTCATCGCTACCATTCTGGCGCTGTGTTCCGCTGCCAAACTGTCAAATATTATCTGGTTCAGGATGGTTTTCAGGTAGTGGGACAGAAGTGAATCTAATACTGCAGCAGGGGACGGCTCAAATTGTACAATTGCGCTGCTTCCGTTAGTTTCACTTTTGACTATCTGCTGTACCGTCATCGGTAGAAACTGAATTGCGGCAGGCTTTTGCGTCATCGTGTTTACGAAGTTTGCATACACGATGATTACCAGGTCGGCTTCCCGGGTCAAATATGCATTTGAAACCAGGTTGTTTAATGTTCTGACCATATCTTCCAGTGTTTCTCCGCTTTTAGTCGAAAAATCAGCCACGATATCCCAACCTGTTTTCCGCACCACTTCCCGGGCTTTCCTGCCCCAGGTAACGGCAGTTACTTTTGCATTATTTTCAATCGATATTTCTTCTGTTTCACCCGCATTATCCAAATAGATCTTGGCCGCATCAATTTGTTGTTTCAGGGTAAATACTTTTCTGGCCAAATTAGTTATCAATGCCCCAGCCAGGCCCTTCTCGGATCCAATAACCACCACCATTACATTTTTTATCTCACTGGCCGGATTTAAAAACGGATGCAGGTCTTTTTCCACTTTGCCTCCCAACTCCGCCAACACCCGCTTTAATTGGTCAGAGTAAGGTTTTCCGGCCAGAGCTGTTTCTTGCGCCTTCCGCATTTTTACGGCCGATACCATTTCCAGCGCCTTTGTCACCTGGCCGATATTTTTAGCCGATTTAATTCTTCTTTTTATTAATCTTAAGTTAGCCATAGTTAGATACTAAGTTTTTTAACTGCATCTGCTTCTTTTTTGAAACTGGCTTCCACTTCTTTGCCGATTAGTTTATCTTTCATCATCGTTTCTAAAGGTTTTTCTTTGCTTTTATTTACCGCTTTCAGAAAGTCTTCGCAAAAGATCGGCACTTTATCCGCTTCCATTCCGTCCAGGTAGCCGTTAACGCCGAGCCAGATCACGGCAATTTGTTCCTCGGCCAGCATCGGCATGTACTGCGGTTGTTTTAGCAGTTCCGTCATGGTTTTACCCCGATCCAGACGTCTCTTAGTTGAGTCGTCGAGGTCCGATCCGAACTGTGAGAAAGCTGCCAGTTCCCGGTATTGAGCCAATTCCAGTTTCAGCTTTCCGGCCACCTGTTTCATGGGTTTAATCTGGGCGTCTCCCCCTACCCGCGAAACGGAAAGTCCGATGGATACCGCCGGTCGTACTCCCGAGTAAAAAATATCCGGCTCTAAAAATATCTGTCCGTCCGTAATGGAGATGACGTTAGTCGGAATGAAGGCCGAAATATCCCCGGCCTGAGTTTCAATTATCGGCAGTGCCGTCATTGATCCGCCCCCCAGTTTTTCATGCATTCTGGCGGATCTTTCCAGAAGCCGGCTGTGCAGATAAAAAATGTCTCCGGGATATGCTTCCCGTCCGGATGGCCGGCGCAGTAAAAGCGATAATTCCCGGTATGCCCACGCGTGTTTGGTTAAGTCGTCGTACACAATCAATACGTCTTCACCCTGTTCCATAAAATATTCTCCGACTGCAGTTGCCGCAAACGGCGCCAGATATTGTAGTGAAGCTGAATCAGCCGCTCCGGCTGTAACAATTACGGTTTCGGCTAACGCGTCATGTTCTTCCAGTTTGGCCATAACTTGCGCTACCTTGGCTTGTTTCTGGCCGATGGCTACATAAATACTGATTACTCTTTTTTCTCCTGCCCGCAGTTTTTTATTTATTCTGGCCTGGTTAATGATTGCATCAATGGCAATCGCGGTTTTTCCGGTTCCCCGGTCACCGATTATCAGTTCCCGCTGTCCGCGTCCGATCGGTAGCAAAGCGTCGATCATCTTTACCCCGGTTTGCAGCGGAGTTCTTACATCCTGTCTTTTAATTACTCCGGGTGCGACACTTTCCACATTCATGGTCTTATCCTTTTTATCCCTCTTTATCTCTCCGCGCCCGTCAATCGGATTCATTAACGGATCAACAACGCGTCCGATCAGGCCGTATCCGGCATTTACTTTCATTACTTCACCGGTTACATTTACGCGGCTGCCTTCGGTAATTTTTGTATAATCCCCAAAAATAACCACGTTCACTTCACTGTCTTTTAAGTTCAGGATCATTCCGTACGTGTTGCCAGAAAGTTCTACCAATTCTCCCAATTTTCCCTCAGATAGTCCGTCTACCACGGCCACGCCGTCACCTGCGGACAAAACCTTTCCGGTGCTGGTTAACTTCGCTCCGGACTCGGCTTTATGAATCTGGGCTTCAATTTCTTTTACGATTTCCGCAGGATAAATATGCAGATTAGATTTGCTCATATATGCTTGTTAATTTTGCCCGGACGGACAGATCTAACACCCGGTCGCCTTGGGTAATTTTCATTCCTCCTAATAAACTTTCATTCACCTTAAACTCAACTTTTTTCTCCTGCCATTTTTCAAATATCATTTCGGAAATTTCCTTTTTCTCCTTGCTGTTTATCACTTTTGCTGTTTCCACAACTATCCCGGTGCTCTTATCTCCTGATTTGTTTTTCAGTTCGGCAATTATTTGCGGCAGTAGGGAAGTCTTCTTTTCCTTTTTTAGGTACTCCCACACTCCTGACGCTATGTCGGCAGCAATTTTACTCATCACTACTCGGCTTGAATGCTTTCAACCGTCCCTTACTGCTATTTAATTGTGTTTTTTGCCATGTTTCGCGGCCTTTATTGTCTTCCATAATTTTTTCCACAATTGTTTTAGTCATCTGCACCACCTCACTCTTTAATTCTTTCCGGGTTTCTTCTGCCTCCCTCACAATACGTTCCCTGGCTTTAACCGTTTCTTTTTCTCCTTCGGCTTCTGCCTTAGCCAAGATCTCTTTTTTCACTTCATCAGCGGCTTTTCTGGCTTCTGCTTCGACGGTTCTCGTCCACTTCGCCACCTCTTTCCTCTTTTGTTCCAGTTCTTTTTCGACATTTGTCAGTCTTCTCTCTACTTCCTCTTTATCTTTATAAATTTTCCCTACGGCATTCCTTCTATCTTCCAATGCCGCTTCTATTTTCGGATAAAGAAATTTCTTGAATACAAAAAAAAGAATCAGAAAACTGACAATTTGTGCCACCAATAATATCGCATTAATTCCCAAAGCTTCCATATTTTTTTACTCCGGCTGAAAAGCAACCGCGTCTTAGGAGATAATCAGGGAAATTACCAAAGCATAGATAGCGATAGCTTCAGCAAAACCCAAAGCTAAGATCATGGCCGTTCTTACTGCTCCGGCCGATTCCGGATTTCTTCCGATCGCTTCTACTGCCTTGGCCCCGATCATACCAATAGCCAGACCCGGACCGAGTGCTCCGAGGCCTATCGCCAACGCTTTTGCCAATAATGTTAAATCGATTTCCATAACTAATTCCTATTTTAATGCATTTTTTCCTGCACGTAAACACTTATAAATGACAAGGTCAGCACAGAAAAGATAAAAGCCTGGATAAATCCGACAAAAAGCTCTAATAACAAAAACGGAGTTTGTATTAGTCCGCCGGGTATTCCGTATACAGCCAGATTTTTTCCGGTCACGAGCATCAGCATTGATGCCCCGGCAAGAAGCAGTACTTCTCCGGCAAAAATGTTTCCGAACAACCGGAACCCGAAAGATAATACTTTCGAAAACTCTCCCACGATTTCCAAAGGATTAGTAAAATGTTTCAGATGATGTAACAGACCCGAGGATCGGATACCGTATATTTGTGCTGCAACAACGCTGATTATCGCCAAAGCCAGAGTAGTATTTAAATCCGCATTCCCGCCCCGGAAAAAAGGCACAAACACTTTTTCACCGTGTTCAACTTCATACATCCCGATAGATCCCACCCCCGGAAGTAGTGACAACCAGTTAGAAAAAATAATGAACAGAAAAAAAGTCACGACTAACGGTACATATTTACGGCCCTTTTCTCCGATAATTCCGGTCGCCAATCCCTCAAACGACTCATATGCCATTTCGAATATGTTCTGTAATCCACCGGGTAGTTTCTGATACTTCAATCCCACAATCAATCCGAGAGTGATAAGAATTATCACCGATATCATCGATGTAATAAATGAATTGGTAATCGGTACTATCCCGATATGAAATAAAGTTTCCGCCGCCAAAGAAATATGCATAACCGTCCTATTTTAATCTATAACCGTCATTGCCTCCAGTACTAGTCCTGTATATAATATGTCGTCTTTCATTTTATGCCTGATCAAGAACCCACCAAAGATCCTGAATTCGAGAAGTTCCTATCCGCATGGAAACTTTTTGCAAACGACCTTTCCTTGGTCGGGGCACAAGACAGGCTGCAGCCGCAGGATCCGTTCCTTCCCCCGCAGGATCCGATTGATGCCGAAGGCGAACATGCTTATCATCTGACGATTTTGCAGGGTAGTCGGGAAGAAGTGTTATCCCGGTTAAAAAAAAATAAAGTAGTGGCTTTGTGTTGCATGGACTGGAGATTTGCGAGTAACTATTATGAACATATTCAGGAAGAAAGCCGCGTTTTGCCTGAAAATATAATGTTTATCGGGTTAGGCGGCGGAGCGGTCCAACTGCCTGAAGAGAGGTCAGCGGCTCTAACCGAAATTCTTTCCTTCATTTCCAAAAACTGTCCCCAGTTGGAACGTGTCTATCTTTCCGGCCACACCGACAGATGTGGCGCTGTCGCTTACTGGTTACATGCACCGGCGGGGGAACTGCCTGCAGAACTCGGATCCCAAAAGGGCGGAATTCTCGAAGTGGAAAAAATGGGCGACAAATTAAAAACCAGTGCCGACAAACTTAAATCCGTCTTTAACCCTTCAGTCAAAACCGAAACGGACTTGCTCAGTTTAGCCGGCACCGACGAACAGACCAAATGGCCGACAATCACTCTCACTAGAATTACCTGAAAAAATTGGTCTTCTAATGTCCGGCGGCTTCTGCTGCATCAGCTTCTGCTTTGGTCGCGTGAATTGTCCCGTCTGGATGATTTGGTGGGGCATAAATCGTGTACAACTTTAATTCCGTATCATTAGATGTATTGATTATGTTGTGTTGACTTCCGGCGGTAACCAAAGCCGCAAATCCTTCTCTGACTTTATGATGTTCGCCGTCGATCACCACTTCACCTTCACCTTCTTCAAACCGGAAGAACTGGTCCACATCATTGTGCACCTCCATTCCGATTTCTTCTCCAGGTTTAAGACACATTACCACGAGCTGCATCTTAGTCCCGGTAAATACCACCTCTCGGAAGTATTCATTCACCTCAGTTACATTTTCAATATCGGCTACATATCCTGTCATTAATAAATCACCTCCTCCTTATAACCTAGCCCAGATCATAACCTTTTAATGCTTACATTTCCATCCGGTTTACTGTTGCGATATACTAAAGCTGGTGAAAAAGCCCCTGACCATATTAGGTATCCCTGGGAGTCCCAGGCCGGACTCATACAATGCCAAAATTCTGACCGTGGCCGGTAGTTTGGCCCCGGCCGATGTTAAATTGGTTTTAACCCGGGCTTTTTATAATTTACCGCTTTCGTTTTACGAAGTTGACCAGGCCGAGTATCCCGAGGCTGTTCGCGACTTTAAAAAAGAGATTGCTTCCGCTGATGCCGTCCTCTTCTCCACTCCGGAATACAATTATTCCTTCCCTTCAGTTCTAAAAAACGGTCTCCAATGGGGTGGCCTGCCCGAAACTGATAATTCTTGGCTGCACAAACCGGCCGCAGTTATCGGTTGCTGCATGGACACACTTGGAACCAAGGAAGCCGTGACTCAACTTCGCAAATCCTTAACTTCCTACGGCCTTCGTCTTTTACCTGATCATGACGTGTTAATAAACCAGGTTAAAGAAAAATTTGATGCAGCTGACAAATTTGCTTCCCCTGAATATTCAACTCATCTCAAAGAGTTACTTACGGCTTTAATAAACTTAACCGGTGAAAACTGACCCTCGGATTCTCGTCACCGGTGCTTTCGGTCAAATCGGCTCGGAATTAGTTCCGGCCTTAATGGCAAAATTCGGCTCTGATAATGTCTATTGCCTGGACCTGGAAATTCCCCCGGACTTCGTGGGTCACGCCGTAAAACAGGATATTTCTGATACTCCGGCCCTTCGCCGCGTTATTGAAGAAAACCACATTACTGACATTTACCATCTGGTTTCCCTGCTTTCTGCCCGGGGCGAAGCCGAACCCGATTTGGCCTGGTCCGTTAATCTGGGCAGCTTAAAAGCCATTTTGGATATTGCAAAAGAACTTCATATCAGGCTTTTTTGGCCCAGCTCAATTGCCGCATTTGGCCCCACTACCCCCCGGGTGAACACTCCCCAGCACACAATTCTCGAACCCGGCACCATGTATGGAATTACCAAAGTCGCAGGTGAATTGCTTTGCCACTACTATTTTTCCAAATACGGGGTTGATGTCCGCAGTCTTCGCTACCCCGGTATCTTAAGTTGGAAAACTCCGCCCGGTGGCGGAACCACGGACTATGCCGTGGCAATTTTTGCAGCGGCAGTTAAATCCGGCAAATATACCTGCTTTCTTAAATCCGACACGGTTCTCCCCATGATGTACATCGATGATGCCGTTTCTGCCACCTTGAAATTAATGGCGGCTCCGGCGGAAAAAATCACCGTTCGCACTTCATATAATGTTTCCGCCGTCAGTTTTTCCCCGGCCGAACTAGCCGCAGAAATTTCCCGCCGTCTGCCGTTAACAGTTGATTATTCACCCGATTTTCGTCAGCAAATAGCCGACAGCTGGCCGGATTCCATTGCCGATGCCGAAGCCCGCACAGACTGGGGCTGGCAGGAAGAATTTAATTTAACTAAACTGGTAGACACTATGTTAGCCGGCTTTACATCTTTATATGGGAAAAATTGATCTTTTTAGTCAACTTGCCAAAGAAACTGCCCGTCTTGATGCGGCCGGAGTGGCGAAGCGTCATGAGCGCGTAATTGAAGGATTTACTAAAGATCCCTCTCCCCGGGCCATTATTTCCGGCCGTCCGTATCACATCTTCAACTCCAATGACTATTTAGGTTTGCGCTTTAATCCCGACATGGCCGCAGCCGAACATGCTGCCGTGAAGCTTTACGGCACCGGTCCCGGTGCAGTCCGTTTTATCTCCGGTTCGCTCGCCATCCATCGCCAGTTGGAAACTGCTCTGGCCAAGTTTCACGGCCGTGATGATGCCATCATTTTTAGCAGCGCTTTTGCGGCCAATCTGGCCGTCATCAGTAGCCTGATCAAAGGTCAGAGTAAAGACTCCCTTATCGGCAGTGATACCCTGGTTATCTCCGACCAGCTCAACCACAGAAGTATTGTCGAGGGCATTAGGGTTGCCAATTTTCCCGACACTCAGCGCCTCATTTTTCCGCATTTCGACTATCCTGCTTTGCGCCAACTCCTCGCGGATAATATTGGTCGGTTCAGCAGGGCTGTAGTTTTAACCGACGGCGTATTCAGCATGCTCGGCCAATACGCCGATCTCCAGGCCATAAAGACTATTGTTACTGAGTTTGATGTGCACTATCCGGAAGGAGTCCTCCTCTTTGTTGACGATTGCCATGGCATTGGCGTTTTGGGCCAAACCGGCAGGGGAGTAGAAGAAATTTATTCGGTTAAGGCTGACGTCTTAGTCGGCACTCTGGGTAAGGCTTTTGGCACGGATGGTGGCTACGTTGTAGCTGACCAACCTGTTATCGACTATCTCCGGGAATCGGCCGCTACATATATATATTCAAATCCCATCTCCCCAGGCACGGCAGCAGCCGCACTTGAGGCCATTTCCCTCGTTTCTTCCTCGGCCGGCCGGGACCGGATTTCCCGCTTGGACGAATTGATCACCCGCTTCAAATCCCAGCTGGCGCCGACGGGAATTTCCCTCGCCGCCGATTCCGTCCACGCTATCCAACCGCTCCTCATCGGCGATACTCTCAAGGCTAAGGAACTGGAGAATAAACTCTTTGCCTCAGGCTTCCTGGTTACCAGTATTACGTATCCGGTAGTGCCAAAAGGCCAGGACGAGATTAGAGTCCAGCTATCAGCCTTGCACGAAGACAGCGATTTAAACGAATTTGTTTCCGCTTTAAAATGAAACTGCTCCGCTCCGGGTTAATTCTTGTTTTCTTCCTTTCCACGGCCTTATCCCTGTTTGGAATTAACCTGGCTGGTCTAATCATACCGACCAACCGGATCAGTCTGGCCACAAACACTTCTCCTATTATTCCTGATCCTACAGTGGAGCCCTCTCCCGCTCCCACCTTAACTCCCACTCCGCTCCCTCCCACATCCACCCCGCAGCCTTTGCCCACCTCAACTCCTAAACCCAGCCCCAAACCGACAGCTCCGGCTCCGGCTGTCTTGAATAATCCCTCCGGTCCGGGTCTAAGTCGTGGCCAGGTAGCGACACCTCTGGGAAATTTTACGGCTTCAGTTTTGACCGTAAATCTTAGCTCCGCCAAAATGATTACCGACACCGGTAATGACGGAAACTGTACGACTGATTGTCAGGTTTTATCGCTTTCGGATTATGTTTCCCGAAATGCGGGGTTCGCCGGCGTAAACGGCACCTATTTTTGCCCCGCTACTTATCCTGAATGTGCAGGCAAAACCAACTCATATGATTTTCCTGTTTATAACACCCGCTTAAATCGTTGGGTCAATCAGGACAAACTTTTCTGGGGCGAGCGCCGGGCCATGGTCTATGTTGATGGTTCAGGCGCCCACTATCTGCATTCGGCCAATAGTTTCTCCGGCAGTTTAACAGCCGGTATTGTCAATTATCCGGGCCTGGTGAACGGTGGTGGCGTGGCAATTGACGACAATCAATCTGGGTTATCCGACAAGCAAAAAGCCAAAGGCACCAAGGTTGGTATCGGCATAAAAGACAGTCAGACAGTTATGGTTGTAGTTGCCTCAAACGTTAACATGCGTGAGTTTGCCGAAGTATTCAAAAGTCTCGGCGCGACCGGAGCTTTAAATCTTGATACCGGTGGATCGACAGCCATGATTTCAGGCTCCAAATATGTTTTTGGGCCTGGCCGGGCGTTACCTAACGCTGTTATCTTTGCTGCCAAATAGCTCTTGCCAAAACCCCGCGTCTTGAGTAGAGTAGAAGACCTATGGATGATCAACTGCCTATTTCCGCTCCGCCAATTCAGGAAGGTGAAATAATTGAACCCGCGACTTCAGTTTTAGATCTGACCGGACTGATCAACTCGCATTTATCCCAGTTAACCAGGTTAAAAGCCGAAACCGGAAAACTGAAAGATATGTTGGACGGCATCTTTATCAACGATCCCGTCTTTCAGCAACATGATACCGCCGCCCGCGAAGCCGCCAAAGTCAGAGCCGGCACTAAAAAACAAATCTTAAAACAACCTCAGGCCGCAGACCTTGCTGCAAAAATTCAGGAACTCCGCACCCAAATTAAGGAAAGAAATCAGGAATTATCTGACTATTTACAGGAATACGCCCGTTCTACCGGTACCAGTTCATTTGAAACTGAAGACGGTCAGGTCAAACAGATCATCTCTACTTCCCGGTTGATGTCCATCGGCGGCTAAAATTTGTCCTTGCATAGCCACTCCCGTTCGTTTATAAATTATATCTAAGCATGGGACACTTTCGGGATATCAATTGGCGATTAATCCGTCCCCTCGCCATCTTCGGTTTTGTGGCTCTGGTTCTGTTCGCAGGTTTTCAGGTCGCCCTTTCCTTCATTGTCGATCCTAAATTAGCAGCCGGCTGCACACCACAGTCACTTACCGGATTACCCGATGTCGGCGAGACAGTTGCTATCTTTGAAGACAGAACCCTTACCCCGCTTCATAGCCTAGCCGGAGTGCTTTCCGATAAGGACCGCACTGTACTTGGCGTTACGACCGAATATAAATGGATTGAGATAGATTTAAGTGACCAAAAACTTATCGCTCATCAGGGCAATGGTATTTTTCTTGAAGCTTTAATAAGCAGTGGTTTATGGAACAGGACCCCGGTAGGTGAGTATGCGATTTGGTACAAAATCGTCTCCAGTAAAATGGAAGGAGGCAGTCGCCTTAACGGCTCTTATTATTATCTTCCCAATGTGCCGTTTAATATGTTTTTCTTCGGTGATTACGGCATTCACGGCACTTATTGGCATAACGACTTCGGTCGTCCTAAAAGTCATGGCTGTGTTAATGCCCCCACTCCCGTAGCCGAAAAACTCTTTTATTGGACCGACCCCCAACTTCCCGACGGAAAGAAATTAATCCGGGCAACAGCAGATAACCCTGGTACAAAAGTAATAGTTCATCAATAATGGATGGGTTATGTATTTTCTAGCGGGTATCGGTGACCATTTATTAATTCTCGGCCTGATCATTGTTCTTATTTCCTGGCAGAAGCGTCTTCTCTCAGGGGTTCAAGTCACATTTGTTCTGGCCATGACCCTCTTTTCCTGGGTCTTGGGCTACTTGATTAAAATTTTCTTTTATTTTCCCCGCCCATATGTGATGTCAGGCCAAATTTCACTGGCTGGTGATTTACTGGATGGCTCTTTTCCCAGTAACCACGCCATTTTTTCCCTGACTTTGGCTTTTGCAGCGTACATTTTTAACCGCAAATTAGGTTTGCTTTTATTTTTACTTGCCCTTTTGGTTTCCTACAGCCGTATTATTGCCCATGTTCATTCACCGGCAGACGTTGCGGGCGCCGCACTTCTTTCCGGACTGGTAGTTGCCTTAGGCCGGAAATTCATCTATCCTCGACTTGTTGGTTGACACCTATCACTCTAAGTGCTAGACTGCCAAGAACTAAAAGCTATGGCATTTTCACTATCCAAAACTTCAGGCAAACCGTTAGGGGACAATTCTACTGTCTATCCGGTGATTGCACTTCGCGAAGGCGTAGTCTTTCCTCACACCGAAGCTCATCTGACCTTTGGTCGACCCAAAAGTAACTCCGCTATTGAAGCCGCTCTGAAAGGTGATAAAAAAGTTGTCTTAGTGGCTCAGAAACAACCGTCCTCATCCCCGGAAGAAGCCGACTTATTTCAGGTTGGTACATTATGTTCGATCGAACAGGTAGCTCCCTACGGTAATGAACTTTTGGCTTTGGTTAAAGGGATTACCCGCGTAAAAATCTCTCACTACACTTCTTCCGAACCCTTCTTTTCGGCAGTAGTAACTGAAGTTCCCGAAGTATTTACCGAAGATGATGAATTAATAGCATTAGCCCGCCAGGTAGTTACCGAATTTAAAAATGCATTTAACCTTGGAAAATCAGTCGAATTTCCCGTGTTTATGCGGCTTATGGCCGGAGTTGCTGCTCCGGAATTAGCCGATCAGGTCGCAAATTCGCTTGATGCCACAGTTGATATCAAGCAAGGCTTACTGGAAACTTTTGCCGTTCCGGCCCGTATCGAAAAAGTTCTTCACCTCTTGGTTCACGAAATAAAAGTTTTGGAACTGGAAAAATCTATTTCCAGTAAAACCCACGCTAAGTTTGAAAAGAATATGCGTGAACAGGTACTCCGCGAACGCAAGCGTACTATTCAGGACGAACTTGAAAAGTTAGGCGTTGAGGAAGAAGACGAGGATGACGATGTCGCTCAGTTACGCAAGCAAATCAAATCGGCCAAAATGCCGCCTGAAGTAAAGAAGAAAGCCGACAAGGAGCTATCGCGTCTGGCCCAGATGAGTATGCACAACCCGGAATCGAGTTACATCAGAAGCTATCTTGACTGGTTAGTTGATATGCCTTGGGCAGTCACCACCGGTAGCAATGTCTCCCTCCCCAAAGCCGCAAAAGTTTTGGAAGAGGACCACTATGGCTTGAAGAAGGTTAAGGAAAGAATCCTTGAATACTTAGCCGTCCTCAAACTTAAAAGCCACAACGGTACCACTAGCGACGGCCACCCGACCATTCTTTGTTTCTCCGGTCCTCCCGGTGTGGGCAAAACCTCCATCGGTAAATCAATCGCCAAAGCTTTAGGCCGTAAATTTATCCGCATTTCCTTGGGCGGCATTCGTGATGAAGCCGAAATTCGGGGTCATCGTCGCACCTACGTCGGCAGCATGCCGGGCCGGATCATCCAGGGCATAAAAAATGCCGGTTCCCGAAATCCGGTCTTTATGTTGGACGAAATAGATAAATTAGCCAGTGATTATCGCGGTGACCCGTCATCCGCTTTGCTCGAGGCCTTGGATCCGGAACAGAACAAAGAATTTTCTGATCACTATCTTGAAGTCCCGTTTGATCTGTCCCAGGTTATTTTTATCACCACAGCCAATTTATTGGACAATATCCCGCCGGCCCTGCGTGACCGTTTGGAAATAATTAATTTTGCCGGCTACACTCTTGAAGAAAAAACCAATATTGCTCAAAAATATCTCTGGCCGAAACAACTTGAATCCTCCGGCTTGGATAAATCCTTCAAACTCGAACCGGCTGCTATTAAAGAAGTTGCCAAACGCTATACGCGTGAGGCTGGTGTTAGAAGTTTGGAGCGCCAACTGGCCAAAATCTGCCGCAAAATAGCCAGGCATATCGGTGAGAAAAAGTCTGTTTCCAAAACGGTTACCGTCAATGACGTTCACAAATATTTGGGCCCGGAAATGCTTCCGGAAACTCTGGCTGAAAAACAGGACGATGTCGGTATGAGTACCGGTTTAGCCTGGACCGAAGCCGGTGGTGACATCATGTTTATCGAAGTTGCCCTCATGCCCGGAAAAGGTGAACTTCAGCTCACAGGTCAGTTAGGCGACGTGATGAAAGAATCGGCCAAAGCCGCCTATTCATACATTAGGAGCAAATGGCAGAAATTAGGCTTGAAACCCGACTTTTATCGCAAAACCGATATTCATATTCACGTCCCTGAAGGTGCAGTCCCGAAGGATGGGCCGTCAGCGGGCATTGCCCTAGCTACGGCGATAGTCTCGGCGCTGACTAATATTCCCACCCACAATGATACTGCCATGACTGGAGAAATTACCCTTCGCGGCCGGGTTTTGGAAATTGGCGGCGTAAAAGAAAAAGTTATCGCCGCTCACCGGGCTGGTATCCGTAAAGTTATTCTTCCTCAGGACAACAAAAAAGATCTTGAAGATGTGCCGCAGAGTGTTAAACGTGATCTTAAATTCACTTTTGTCGAAAACCTCGACCAGGTCTTAAAACTCGCCCTTACCAAACCGTTATCAGCTCCTCCCGCTCCCCCCACCGGTCGTTAAATATTGTAACGCTCCGTACAGGCCGGCCTTTTCTTCTAATGTTCCGCGTACAATTTCGGGCAGCGCCGGAAATATTTGCAGCTGCTTTTTCATTACTTCGGTTAATTGCTGCAGATCGATGCTTTTCATCACACTTCCGCCCAGTATCAGCATTTCCGGAGACCATAACACCACAATATTGTGAAGTCCGATAGCCAGCAGTCTGGTTTCGTTTTCCCATACTTGTGGATCGGTTATATCTTCACCATTTTTTCCGTAAATTCTTTTTATCCCCGCCCCTCCGGCAAAATCCTCAAAGTAACCTAACGTTCCGTCAGTGTCGATGATCTGATGTCCTGGCTCAAACCCAAATTGTGTCCCGCATACTTTTCCGTCCTCAATTTTAACCCCGCCAATTCCTGTTCCTATCGCAACGAATGCGACTATTTTCTTCCTTCTTCCGGCCCCTACCGTCGCTTCTCCTAATCCTTCCATCACTACATCGTTGTCTAACACAACTTTCACTCCCGCAAAAGCTGCTTCCAGGTTTTTTTTGATCGGATATTTTTCCCATTCCGGCAGGTTTGGTGATCTGATCAGTCTGGTTTTTTTCTCATCCCATACTCCGGCAATTCCTCCGGCAACAGCACCGATTTTATTTTCTCCCGCCATTTCTTTTACTTTTTCGGTCGTCGTCCGCACCCACTCATCGGGTGATTGCAGGGTTGGAATGATAGCTGTATCAACGAAACTTTCTCCATCCGCGGAAATTGCCAGTTTAGTTTTTGATCCGCCTGCATTAAATACCAATTTCAGACCCGTATACACATTGCTCACTTGAATAGTATAGTATATTCAATGCCCATCAGGGTGCTTATGTTTGGGTGGGAACTGCCGCCATATAACAGTGGAGGATTAGGTACCGCCTGCTATGGCTTGACGAATGCACTTGCCCAACAGGATGTTGATATCACCTTTGTTCTGCCCCAAAAACTAGACATAAAAGCTGATTTTATGCGGCTGGTTTTTGCTGATATCAAGGGCTTTTCCTGGCCTGACTTTTCAGCTTATGCTACCCTAAAAAATCTCCCCGGAAATCTTCCGGCCGGCATGGCTCATGATTTACTTTCCGCAGTTAATCAATATGCCCAAAGAGCTTCCGAAATTGCCCGTAAATACGATTACGATATTATTCACGCTCACGACTGGTTGTGTTTTCCGGCAGGAGTTGTAGCAAAAAGCGTTTCCCATACTCCATTGGTTTCCCACGTTCATGCGACCGAGTTTGACCGCGGCGGTGGCAATGGCATCAACCCCATTGTTTATGCCGTAGAAAAATATGGATTGGAAAGATCTGATGCCGTAATTGCCGTCAGCCGGTTTACCAAAAATCTCCTCGCTAAACATTATCTCTCCGACCAAAAGGAAATAAACGTAGTCCATAACGGTATAAATACGGCTGAATATGAAGTAGAAATCGACGAACAGAATCCCCTCGACGCACTTAAACAGGCGGGTTACAAAATTGTCCTGTTTTTAGGTAGGTTGACACTGCAAAAAGGTCCGGATTATTTTTTAGCGGCTGCTAAAAAAACATTGGAACATTATCCCAAAGCCGTATTTTTAGTTGTGGGTTCAGGTGACATGGAACACCAGATGATTAGTGAAGCGGTTCAGTCCGGCATCTCGGATAAAGTTTTATTTGCCGGTTTTTTACGCGGTCAAATGTTAAATAAGGCCTTTCGCGCGGCTGATCTTTTTGTCATGCCGTCGGTGTCGGAACCGTTTGGTATTACCGCTCTCGAAGCGGTAGCTAATGGCACCCCGGCTATTATTTCCAAACAATCCGGTGTTTCGGAGACTTTAGGTCACGTTCTCAAAACCGATTTTTGGGATGTCGACGAAATGGCTAATCAAATCATATCCGTGTTAAACTACCCCTCTTTGCATGACAGCCTGAGAGAGAACGGTAAACAGGAAGTAAAAAATGTTTCCTGGCAGGCAGCTGCATCAAAAACAATTAATATTTACAAAAAAGTCCTCAGCGAAACTAAATCCGGCTGATCTCTTCACTATGTCCGCAATCTGTTTTTATTTTCAAGTCCACCAGCCCTACCGCATCAAAAAATATCGCGTGTTTGATGTGGGCAACGACCATGCCTATTTTGACAGCCCTGACGATAGCCGGCTTTCGAACAAAACCATCCTCGAAAAAGTTGCCCGCAAGAGTTATCTTCCTGCCAATCGGCTGTTTTTAGAATTACTTAACCGCTATCCCACGTTAAAAATTTGTTATTCCCTTTCCGGCACCGTTCTTGATCAGCTTGAGGAGTATTCACCGGAAACTCTGGCCAGTTTTCAGGAGTTAGCTGCAACCGGCCGGGTTGAATTACTCGGAGAAACCCACTATCACTCCCTGGCTTATATTTTTTCTCCTCCCGAATTTGTGCGTCAGGTAAAACTTCATTCCCAGAAAATCAAATCATTGTTTCATCATGTCCCTAAAGTTTTCCGCAATACGGAATTAATATTTCGCAATGATTTGGCTCTTGAAGTTGAAAAACTTGGATTTAAAGGTATTTTAGCCGAAGGTGCGGATCACATTTTAGGTTGGCGCAGCCCCAACTATCTCTATCACCCTGTTGGTACAAAAAATATAAAACTCTTACTGAAAAATTATCGCTTATCCGACGATATCGCCTTTCGTTTCAGTAATCCTGACTGGGTAGAGCACCCACTCATGGCTCCGAAATTTGCCAAATGGGTCTCAGCTGCAAATGGCTCCGGAGATATTGTTAACTTATTTATGGATTACGAAACCATCGGCGAACACCAATGGGAAGATACCGGCATTTTCGAGTTCATCAGACAATTACCTGAGGAATTACTAAAACATCCCGATAATTATTTTATTACTCCGTCAGAAGCAGTTGCTAAGCTTCCGGCCGTAGCCGAATTGGATTTTCCTAATTTCGTTTCCTGGGCTGATGCCGAACGGGATATTTCAGCCTGGCTCGGAAACGCTATGCAGGACGATGCCGCCGCGCGAATTTATGCCCTGGAGACAGCCGTTCTGAAAACTAAGGATCAGGCATTAATTTCCGACTGGCGGCGCCTGACCACCTCTGATCATTTTTACTACATGTGCACCAAATGGTTTTCAGACGGTGACGTGCACAAATATTTCAACCCGTATGAAACTCCGTATGAAGCCTTTATTGCTTTTATGAATGTCGTCCAGGATCTCAAACTCAGATTAGAAAATACCAAATTAAAAAAACTCATATGACCAGCCAATCATGGTGGACTAAAGCTGTAATTTACGAGCTTTATGTTGATAAATTTGCCGGTAATTTCTCGGGCCTTACCGCAAAGCTCGATTATTTTACCCACCTGGGTGTTGATACTCTCTGGCTTCTGCCCCATTATCCGACACCCGGGATTGATGACGGTTACGACATTTCCGATTACGAGGCTGTTCGGCCCGATCTTGGCTCCCTGGCTGATTTCGATGCTTTTATTTCCGCAGCTCACACCCGCGGCTTAAAAGTGATTATCGATCTGGTCCTAAATCACGTCTCGGACCAACACCCCTGGTTTAAACAAGCGCGTTCATCCCGCGATAATCCCAAAAGAGACTGGTTTTTATGGAGTGACAACCGCGACCGTTTTCCGGATGCCTTTGTTCATTTTTCAAATGT
>CAYTYO010000015.1:0-14925 GCA_964441445.1 uncultured Gammaproteobacteria bacterium
GCGGAGAGGGTGGGATTTGAACCCACGAGGAGGTTGCCCCCCTACAGCTTTTCGAGAGCTGCGCCTTCAACCACTCGGCCACCTCTCCATTCACCGGTTGTTTCCGGGAAAGGATTTTTTAGAGCAGGACGGAATGTATTATGTGCACCCGGCGGGAATCGAACCTGCATTAAAGGATCCGCAATCCTCCGTTCTATCCGTTGAACTACGGGTGCAAAGAAACTAGCTACCGGCTAATTTTAACATCTTAAATACGGTACAATTTGGCCATGAGCAAAAGAGGATGGGGTTTGGTAGTGGGTTTAGGGCTAGTTTTATGGCTGATGTTTTTCGGGATGGGGTTGAAATCTTTGGATCCGGATTTCGGCTGGCATCTGCAGATTGGGCGCAGATTGTGGCAGGAAGGGATACCCGCGACCGACCCGTTTTCGTACACGATGCCCAGTTTTCCCTGGGTTGACCACGGCCGAGGGTCGGATATGGCAATTGCCAAATTGTACGAAATTGGGGGAATGCCTGGGTTGGCGGCAATAAGCGGAGCGATTATTTTGGCGGCTCTGGCTCTAGTTATTCCCTTCCGGCTGTGGACATGGTCGATTGTGCCCATATTATTGGGGGGCGGAATACTGGTGACACGGGGAGGAATAAGACCACAGATAGAGGATTGGCTGGTGATTGCTGTCTTGGTGAGGCTACTTGGAGAACGAGAGCTGTGGCGAAAGTGGCGGAAGTTTATTCCATTGGGTTTTGCGGTGTGGGCCAATTTCCATGGAGGGTTCGTGATGGGGTTAGGAATAATGGCCTTGACCTTAATGATTGATTGGGTGACAAATGTGAGCCGAGAGAAAAAGGATGTGGGGGTGTGGTTGCTTTCAGCTGCGGCGACTTTGATTAATCCTTACGGGTGGAGACTGTGGGAGGAGGTGTGGCTGACGATGAGTGACGGGCATTTACGGACATCAATTGCAGAGTGGATGCCGTTTTATTACAAAGCGGAATTGGGGTACTGGTTGCTGGCGGCGATGTTCATTTCGGCGGCAAAAACCGAGCTTAAGTCATTTCGGTTGGCACGATTGATTACTGCGGGAATATTGTTTTTAGCCGGTCTGCTGAGCTTGCGAAATATGCCGTTTTTTGTGCTGGCAGCAATACCGATTGTCGGAGAGTGGATAGAAATGGTCTACAACAAAATAAAAACCAATACTCTGGCAGTAAAACGGGCAAAGATATTTTACGGGTTATTAGTGGGCATCGGATTGGTATTGTTTCTAATCGAAACCCTAATACCTTTGGGGAAGACATTTCAAGGAAAGAGTTTTAAGTATCCGGAAGAGGCGGTGAAATTTCTGCAAAGCAGGCCGAGAAAGGGAAGGGTGTTTGCGGAGTACGGATGGGGAGGGTATTTGATTTGGAAGTTACCGGGGGAGAGACTGTTTATTGACGGGAGAATGCCGAGCTGGAGGTGGAAGGCACCACCGGGAGAAAGTGATTGGGCTTTTAAAGATTATGAAAAAATTATCAAGGGTGACTTTGAGGAGGAGTTTAATAAATATAATGTAGGAACAGTGTTATGGGGAAGAGATAAAGGGGCGGAGAAGAATCAGGGGTGGTTTGACGCTTTATTCAAGGAGAAGAAAAAAACGGGAAAGACGTTTGGGGAGAAGCTGGTGGATAAGGGGTGGATAGAGGTATATCATGATGACACGGCGGTAATTTATGAAAAGGGCAATACACAGGGATACGGCAATGAATGAAGAGTTACTGAAAAAATTTAACGAAGTAGAGAGTTATCATTGGTGGTGGGAAGGCAGACGAAGATTAGTGGGAGACTTTTTGCGGGCAATGGACCGGAAGAAAGGAAAGATATTGGATGTCGGATGCGGAACCGGTGAAACAATGGCGTTCGTAAAGAAGAATTTTCAGGGGTGGAAAGTCTGGGGTTTGGATGCCAGCCCGGAGGCGGTAAATTACACCAAGAGACGGGGGTTCCCGGAGGCAATTTTAGCCAAAGCGGATAAGTTACCGGTTAAAAGCAACGAAATTGATGCAATTTTACTTTTAGACGTGATTGAACATCTACACAGACCGGTGGCGAGTGTTTTAGAGATGAAAAGAGTGCTTAAACCCGGGGGAAAGATGTTAATTACCTGCCCCGCTTTGAAGCTGATCTGGTCTAAACACGACGAGGGTCAGGGTCACAAAATGCGATATGAGCGAAAGGAAATGCGGGAGTTGGCCCGGAAATCGGGGATGATTTTGGAAAGGGTAAAGTATTTCAATTTTGTAATGAGTTTGCCCATAATCATGATCAGATTGTTGGGAAAGGTGCCGGGGGCACGGTTTTTGGCTAATTATGATAACGGAGTGAATTTTGAGACCGCAAAGGTGAAACCAATTAATACGGTGTTAAGAAAGGTGTTTGTAACAGAAGTGGCCTGGTTATCTAAACTAACCTATCCGTGGGGAATTTCCATTATGGCAGTGCTGGTTAAGCCGAAAGATTAACCAACCCAGTACCAATTAATGAAGAACAATGAGGTGAGGAAAAACAGGGGGAGGAAAAGCAGGATGAGACAAATGTAGAGACGGCGGGGAGCTGCGGCAGCGATGTAGAGGAAAAGCGGAAAACTGACGGATTGAAACCTGGAGTAAGAGGTAAAATCCACCGTAAGAAGTGGGAAGATACAGGTGAGCAGGGAAAACCACCAGAGTTCTCTGGGGAGGAACGTGCGACTGCGATAGAGGAGAAACAGACAAATAAAGAAGGTGGCAATTTCCACCTGGGAGTAGTGGAAAGTAAGGAAAGGAAGATAGACAAACTTCAGGATGCCGATGAAGTTATAGAGTAATGACATCCAGGCCGGGTGGGGTTTCCAGACGTCAATCAGGCGGGAGAAAAAGAAGAAATCTCCGGTGGTTTGATAATTATATAAACACCAGGCGGCCAGAGGAATTAGGGCGAGTGTTAATGAGAGAAAGAAGGTGCGCAGATTTATACGACGATGTTTCAAGTCAATTAATAAGCTGATAAGGAAAAGCAGATTTAACGGGAAAGCCCGGCCTTTAGTAATGTTAAGTAAGGCAAGAAAAATGCCCGATAAGAGAAAGTTTTTTTTGAGCAGAAAAAAGAGAAACCAGACCGAAAGGGTTAAAAATAGACTTTCGGTGTAGTAGGAACGATAAAAAACCGAAAACGGAAACAAAAAGAGCAACCAGACGGTTTTTCGGGCAATAATGCCCGAAAAAAAGTCGGAAACAAAAAGATAAAGGCTGGCAAAGGAGATAAGGAGCAGAAAAACGGAGGTGACGAATGCGGCGACCTCCAGGTTGGGAATAACAAAAAGAAACAACCTGATAATTAAGGGGAAAAGCGGGAAAAAATTGTAAGTTAAACCCGTGTCCATGTTTTTGGCGGAAAGGCTATGGGGTGTGTCGGGGGCGAAAGTGTAGCCGGAAGCGGCTATTTTCAGGTACCATTGGGAATCGTATTGAGCAAGAGCGGAGAAGAGGCGGAAAGGCTGACCGGTAACACGGGGATCGGGTAAATAGTGGTGAGCACTTTGAAAGTAGTCAGCTCTATCGAGAGGGAAGATGTGGTGAAATGAAAACAGGAAAAGGTATAAGCCGGAATTAAAGAGGATGAATAAAAGCAGGTGGGAGAGGAATTTTTTATCCCGAAGCGTTTTTAGCATGGTAAAATTCTAACATCCGGGAAATCCTTCGGGGTTTTGGAGAGGTCGCATAGTGGTCTAGTGCGCGCGCTTGGAGAGCGCGTGTCGCCGAAAGGTGACCGGGAGTTCGAATCTCCCCCTCTCCGCATAAAGTTTTCGGTTATTCCCTTTTTGCCTGGAGATTATTTTTCCCGTGAGAAGAAACGGTTGGTGGTATAGATCGTATTTGCTTCGTCCTGTTTATTACTTACCAAGTAAAAGTCGGTGAAGATTAACTCTTTGAAGTTGGAAAGTTCATCAATTACTGCCTGTTGATGATCTTTCGGTACAAACCAAACTACTTTTGTGTAAGGTGTTGCCACAGCCTTGTCTTCGACCCGATTTCGAACAAAGGCTACGAGCTCTTTTGTTTGTTCCAGCCCAAACTCCACTGCGACATGTTCAGCTCCCGGCAGAGTTACCTCGGCTTTCACAAAGGCTTTAATAACACGCAATCTGACCGGAAGGAACGGTTTCAAGTCGTGTAAAAGATCAAGCTGATCTCGGATATTTTTAATCGATGCAGCGTTGAAAAATGTAAGAGTTAAATGCCTAAAAACGGCATAGCCCTGGCTAGGATCTGGTTTATGGCTGTATTTGGCTTCTAGAGCATCAAAAAATTCTTCCTGCTCTTTGGAGAGCCGGCCAAATATCCCCAGAGCTTTTATGGTATTAGATGATAGTTCGAGCATGAGTAGTGTTTATTTTTCATTTTAGCAGTTTCTTTTAAGATCCTTTTAATTGTCTAATTTTTAGACAATTGGCCTGGAGTTGCCTTTTGGGACAAGACAATGTTATAAGGAAAGTCAGCCTCCAGATCTAGAGGCTGAACTAAAAACAATAATTCAATTAAAAAGCAGGGGATAATTAAATGCGGACCAATAATAGAGCGGGGGCAATCATAATAAGAGATAACCGGATGTTGTTGATTCACAGAAGGAAATACGGAAAGGAATACTGGGTATTGGTGGGTGGCGGTGTGGAAGAAGGAGAAACTATAGAACAGGCATTGGAAAGAGAAGTGGGGGAGGAAACAGGATTAACTCTAGTAAGTTTTAAAAAAGCTACAGAAATATGGATAGATAATACAAACCACATAGTATTTGAGTGTGAAACGAATATGGGTCAACCGGTGTTGGGCGGACCGGAAAAAGAGGCGGCTTGTGAAGATAACTGGTATAACCTGGAGTGGGTAGAAATAGAAAAAGTGGCGGGGATTACCGATATATACCCAAGTTGTATCTCTGGCTGGTCGGCGAACTGGATACGGGAGCACGAGCAAGAAAAATAAGATGCCGGAGGACATTGTGGAGGAGAGGAAAAATGGAGATTGGCACAAATATAGGTTTTTTGGTAAGCTGTACTTTACATAGGCAGGAAGAGAGAAATATATGAGATTAAAATTTAAGGCGGTTGGGATGACAGTCTTAGGACTGGTGGTTGGGATGGGTATTTTAGCCTTCAGGACAGTGTCTCCCATATCGGCGCAGTCGTCCGAGATACGAATGGCGGTAATGAGTGATAGTTCATCGGATGAATATAGGGCAGATGATAACCGAGCGGGCGGAACACAATATGCGACAACAACTTTAGCCTGGACAGAACTATTACATCGTTTCCGGATTTATAATTTCGGGATATGGGGAACGCGGTCTGAGCCACGAAGAAGCGGGTATGAATACAATTGGGCACGGACCGGAGCTGAAGCGGCGGATGTGGTGTCGAGCGGCCAACATAACGGAATTGCGTCTCAAATAGCGGCGGGTCAGATAGACGTAGTTTATTTCCAGATTGGGAATAACGATTTTGCATATTATCGTGATGCGGCGGATATTTACAGTGGAGCAATTTCCGGCGCTAGTTTGGATTACAAATTAAATACGTACGTGACCAATGTCAGGACGGCACTGGATCGGGTTCTGTCGGGTAATAGTGTGAGAGTTTTGTTGGGAACAGTTGCCGATCCCGGGCTTAGCCCTTATTGGCAAGCGCAATTTCCGGATAGCTCAAGAAGGCAGCTGGTCACCAATGCGATTGCGAGAGTGAATACGGAAATAAGGGCCATGGCTAATACCAGGTCGAGGGTGAGAATTTTTGATCAGGAAGTATTTGCACGGACATTGTTAGGGAGAGCGGATGCTAATGGTAACTTGACTGTCGGTGGAGAACGAATCTCTTTGGTTGTAAACGGGGACGAACCTCATCATGTGATTATCGGCGATAATATTCATGGGGGAACGGTAATGGAAGGATTGTTTGCTAACGCCGTTATACAAGAGATGAACGCACTGCTGGGGGTGTCGGTACCGATATTTACAGATGAAGAAATCTTATTCAATGCCGGCATTAATACTACTGGAACGACACCTACTCCCACACCTCGACCAACTGCAACACCTACTCCCAGACCTACAGCTACTCCGACCCCCCGACCAACTGCCACTCCTACCCCCCGACCAACCGCAACACCAACACCTAGACCTACGGCTACTCCCACACCAAGACCAACTGCTACCCCTACTCCGAGACCAGGTATTACTCCGACACTTACGCCTAGGCCACAACCTACGGCTACTCCCACACCAAGACCAACCGCAACTCCGACACCAAGACCTACAGCTACTCCCACACCTCGACCAACTGCAACACCTACTCCCAGACCAGGTATTACTCCGACACTTACGCCTAGGCCACAACCATCGGCAACCCCGATTCCACAACCTACAGCTACTAGGGTTCCGGTACCTACACCTACCCCAATAGCAGGCGAACTTGCCGCAACATTTCAAATTAGCAGTTCCTCAGGGGACGCATACCAAGATGGTTCTGCTGGATCAGTGACCAGTTCCACCTTTTTTGTCGGTGGCAATTCGCAATACTTTTCGGGAATGAGGTTCGATAAAGTGACTGTTCCCCGATCTGCAACAGTTAAAGAGGCCTACATTGAGGTATATGTGCCCAGTGATACGTGGATTACCACGAGTTATCAGATGTACGCACATGCGAGCGGTAATAGTCCGGTATTTTCGACAGGTTCGATGCCCGGAACACGCCAAGGAACAGTTTCCAGAGTTTTCCACACCTCAAATACGTCATGGGCAGGGGGAACGTGGCAGAGGCTACAGGCTTTGACCGGACC
This sequence comes from uncultured Gammaproteobacteria bacterium, assembly GCA_964441445.1. GTDB lineage: Bacteria > Patescibacteriota > Microgenomatia > CAZETR01 > Amesbacteraceae > XYB1-FULL-44-23. Next base: position 6,850 of record CAYTYO010000015.1, read on the forward strand.
AATTCAAGAAGTAGTCAGCAGGTCCGACTGGGTATCTGGAAATGCTTTAGCTGTGATTGTACAAGGAGATGGTTCGATTTATGCGCGTAAGTCAGTTAGGGCGTATGACGGCGGAGCAAGTTACGCACCCAGGTTGGTTGTGAGATATGCTGGTGCTCCGCTGGCAACTCCAACCCCTGTACCACTACCTACATCCATTATTTGGCCGACACCTACCTTAATGCCGACGCAGCCGCCGGGGCAGCAGAAAACTATTCGAATAGTTTCCAGAAGGAATAGCGCTTCTCAGTCATACGTCATTTTTGATGGGATTATTGAAAACGGCCAGAATTTAACAGATGTATCTTCGAATAGGTTTGTATATTCGACTGGGTGGATATACCTGAACAGTTTCGGAAGCGGGGACTCAGAGTTTAGATATACAACGCAGGACAGAAGCGCAATTACCTTTACCACTAATGCCGGTTTCCTGGAGATTATGACAGCGCAACATCAATTAACGGGAAGTTTTGATGTATACGTAAATGGGGTTTTGAAACTGTCGTACAATTCAAATTCAGCCACATTTGGTTATGTAAGGGTTCCGGTTCCGCTTTGATGCACTTAGTAGAAAATTTTAAGACATGATTCTTCCGGTGGTGCTGGTGATCGCAGCAGGATTAGCGAGGCTAGGGAAGGTGGTGGAGTGTTGGGGATGTGGGGCAGATATCGGGAGGGACGGACTGTAATTGAATTGGATTATTAATACGGCGGGAGAAAATTTGTACGGGTTACATTCGGGGGGGTGGGGACAGATATTCGACGGGAGTATTTTTTACCCATATAAAAATGTTTTGGCCTATTCTGACATGTATTTTTTATCAGCGGCATGGAGTTATCCCTGGAGTAAAGTACTGCACAATCCGGCTTTAGTGTCAGGTTTAGTGTTGATTGTCGGACAGATAATGACCATGTTAATGAGTTATGTGTGGTGGAAGAAAATTTCAGGAAACAGGTGGGCAGCGGCGATTATGACAACCGCTTTCGGGGTTTCGCAGATACGACTGCATTATCAAGTGCATTTGCAGATGTGGAGTATGCAATATCTGCTACTGGGATTGTGGTGGATATATAACTGGATAGCAGATAAAAAAAGCTGGAAGCTGTATGCCGGTACAGCGATGTTGGCACTACAAGTGTGGGAAAGTTTGCTGCCGGTGTTTTTTGGGGCAATGGTGGTGGCTGTTTGGATGTGGGTTTATAAGAACGAGTTTTGGGCGGAAAGGAAAAAGCTATTTGGTGCGGTTGCGCTAGGTGTGGTAATTGCGGCAGCTCCGTTGGCCGCATATTGGGGAGTGGCACGAGAATTCAACTACCAACGATCTGTCAGGGATGCGGCTCATGACGGAATGTCCGTGGATGAATTATGGGAAAGGTTTGCCAGCCCGGGAATATTTTTAGTCGCAGCGGCGGTTTTTTTATTAACAGTCAGAAAGAAAATACCTTGGGTAAAAAGCAAAGAGGTGAGGTGGTTAATTATAGTGGTTATAGTAAGTTTGGTTATGGCACTTGGCCCGGTGTTAAAGTTTGACGGGAAGACGGTGAAGTTTTTTGACACATGGTTTGTGCCGTTACCATATGCGGCAGCGTATTACACCATTCCCGGGTTCGGGGCATTGAGAACTCCATCGAGGTGGGTGTGGATGTTTGCCTGGTCCTTATCCGGAGTAACGGCAATAGGATTAGCGCGGCTCTTATCTGTGACAAAAAACCATTACCCAGTAAAGGTTATTAGCCTTATGTTATTTGTTTTTTTGGCCGGAACGAGTATTAAAGATGTTCGTCGCTTGCCCGACTTTTACACCAGTCCAAAGGTGTATCAATGGATAAGCCAACAGCCCGGTGAGGTTGTCGTCGAATTACCGCTGGTTAATAATGACTCACAAACTGAGGCAATGCAGTATTTATTAATGTCAGACAAAAAGTTGATGAACGGTTATTCGGGATTTTTCCCCCCAGAAAGAGCTAAGTGGGGAGAGTTGCTTAACAGCAACTTTCCCAACCCTAAAGCGATCGAAGAATTGCGGATTGCCGATGTAGACTGGGTGGTAATTAATAAATCAAAAATGTTTATTCCGAATGCAGGCATTTATTCGCCCGATATTAGATATGACGATCAAGACTGGATGGCCGTGATGATTGGGCAAGAATGATTAATAAAAAACAAATATTGGGGATTGCCGCGACAGGTGTTCTTTTGGCGGCGGCAACAGTCGGCGGGTGCGGGTATGCGGGGTTAAAGTTGGGGTTGGCGGTATTGGATAACCGGGCGGATCTATTTGCTAAGAGATATCCGGTGGTGGCGTGGTGCGGGAACGGATTACCGTTTGTAGCCGATTTGCCGGAAATACTGAACAGAACATACTTAGTCTTGCTGCAAAACAGCAATGAGTTGAGAGCAACAGGCGGATTTGCGGGAAGTTTTGCAAAGTTGGAGTTTGTTAAGGGCGGATTAAAAAATGTTACGGTGCAGGATATTTATGAACCGGACGGAAAACTTGTTGGGCATGTTGAACCACCATATCCAATACAAGAGGCGTTTGGCCAGGGATGGTGGAAACTGCGGGATGCAAACTGGGATGTGGACTTTGCGTCGGCTGCCGCAACAGTAAGTTGGTTTATGGAACAAGGAGGTGAAAATAAGGTAGACGGAGTGGGGGCAGTGAATTTGGGATTGATTAAAAAATGGATTTCGGTTTTCGGAACCGTTGAAGTAATTACTTTTAATGAGAAGGTAACGGAAGAAAATCTGTATTCGCTGGCACAAACATATGCGGAAACACGAACGGAGGGGGAGAAGACAGAAAAAAGAGAATTTTTGGGGGCATTGGGAGCTGCTTTACAGACAAGAACCAGAACAGCTTCAATGCGAGAGATGGCAGCTTTGGGAAAGCTGATTTATGATCAGCTGAATAATAAACAAATACTGATTTGGGCAGCCGACCCGAAGATACAAAAAGAGATAGAGGGCAGGCGATGGGATGGTGGTTTGACATCAGATTGGTCCGGAGCCGGCGACTATATATATGTAGTGGACAGTAATTTGGGAGCAAACAAGTCAGATTGCTGTATAGAACGGACGCTGAGGCAGGAAGTAAAAAAGCAGGGTGACGGAGTGATTACGACTTTAAAGATAGGGCGAAAGAATAATAATGAATTTAAAGTGCCGCAGCCACCTTTGACCTGGGGCGGACAGTATGTGGATTATCTAAGAGTGGTTATTCCAAAATCAGCGGTGGAACCTAGAACCGTAAAAGTCGACGGAAAGGAGTTAAAGCTGGGTGAGTTTGATGACCAACCGGTTTCGTTGCGACAGGGAAGAAGCAGCGACAAATATGCGATTGAAGAAAGAGACAATTTTTTAATTCTAGGATTTTGGTTGACGGTAGAAGCCGGGGAAACGGGAGAAGCAGAGTTAACTTTCACCAGCCGAAGAAGTCCAGATTACAGATATGAAGTGTTTGTAAAACGACAACCCGGAGTGGAGAAGTTCAGGTATGTACTTAATCTTAACGGGCAGGAAAAAGTAAAAGAAGATTTAAGTGAGGACAAACAGTTTAAGGTGAAATGGAAGTAAGCTTTTTGCGAGAGCAGCTTGTGATATCATCGGGGAGAGTATGGATCAGATAGAAGAAATTAAGGCGAAGGTGGATGTGGTGCAGCTGGTGGGAGAATATGTAAAACTAACCAAAGCGGGAAGGAATTATAAGGGATTGTGCCCATTCCATGGGGAAAAAACACCTTCGTTCATGGTCAATCCCGAACTGCAGATTTATAAATGTTTCGGATGCGGGGAGGGGGGAGATGTATACCAGTTTGTGCAAAAAATGGAGGGAGTGGAGTTCGGGGAGGCACTGAAAATATTGGCTAAAAGGGCCGGAGTGACGTTGTCGAGTTATGTTCCAAGCAAGCGCGAGCAGGAGCGGGAAAAATTACTGCAGGCCAACCACCTGGCCGCGGATTATTATCAATACCTACTAACGAAGCACGAATTGGGTAATGAAGCGAAAAAGTATTTGGCTAAAAGGGGAATAAGTGATGAGTTAGTGGTGCGATACCGGCTGGGGTTTGCACCGGACGGGTGGGATTACCTGATTAAGTTTTTGGGGGATAAAAAAGGATTTACATTGACGGAATTGGAACGGGCGGGTTTGGTGGTTGCGGGTAAGGGGTATGACCGCTTCCGCAACCGGATAATGTTTCCACTGTGCAATCATCGGGGGCAAGCTGTCGGGTTTGCCGGCCGGGTGATGCCGGGGGCGGATGAAAAATCCGGGGGTAAATACGTAAATACGCCGGAGACAGAGCTGTACCACAAGGGCGACCTGCTGTACGGACTGGACCTGAATAAAGCGCAGATTAAAAGCACCGGATTTGCGGTGATTGTGGAGGGGGAGCTGGATTCGATGGCCAGTTTTCAGGCGGGAGTTGAGAATGTGGTGGCGATTAAGGGCTCGGCTTTAACCGGGCGACAGGTGGAACTTCTTAAGAGATATACGGATACGATAGTTCTGGCGCTCGACGCTGATTTGGCCGGGGATATGGCGGCAAGAAGAGGGATCGAAATGGCTGAAAAAGCCGGGATGATAATTAAAGTAGTCGAGAGCGGTTCCATCAAGGTTAACCCGAAAAAATATAAAGATCCGGGAGAGTGGGCGATCGGGGATCCCGAGGGTTGGAAACGGGGAGTGGAGGAAGCGGTCGGAATATATGATTTCTATATCAGTTCAGCCGTGGAGCGGTACGGGTTGGAAGCGACAGGGAAGTCGAGGATAGGGAAAGAACTGCTGCCTTTATGGGCGCGGATAGAGGACGAAATAACTAAAGGGCATTATGTGAAGAAATTAGCGGAAATACTGGGGGTGATGGAGGAGGATGTGCGGAAGCAAATGAATAAATTACAAATAAAAGGCGGGGCAGCGGAGTCGGTGACGAGCGAAAAAGAGGAAAAGATAAAAAGAACCAGAAAAGATGTATTGGAAGAGTACACAGTGGGATTGGCGTTGAGAAACAATTTGTTGGGGGCACTTACCGACACCCAGATTGCCGGTTTTTTCGGGAACGGTTTTTGGGGCCGGATAGTAACAGACATACGGACGATGTGGGACGGAAAGATGACAGTGAGGGAGGTAATTAATGCCCTGAAACCGGAGTTGCGGAACGGGGTGGAAGAGCAGCTTTTAGTTGAGGAAGAGTTAGCACCGGAAGAGGCGGAAAAGGAATGGAGATCAACATTGGTGCAACTGGAAGCTGAGGCGGTGCGGGCGCAATTGACGGCTTTGTTGGGGCTGACCGGGAAGGAAGAGGAAGTGGGAAAGCTGGTTTTCCGGCTAAATGAGTTGACTCGGGGCCGATAATACGGTATATTTTGCACTCAGTTGGACCTGACGGCCTCGCAGCTTTTTTAATTGAACCTGCTTCGAGGATTGACACAGGCCATTTTTATATGGCAAAGCAAGCAAAACTTTCAAGTGAAGCGACGAAGTTGTTGGTTAAGGGTAAACACCAGGGCTATTTAACTCTGGATGAGATCCTGAATTCGTATCCTGATGCCGAGGATAAGATCATAGAGCTGGATGAGTTGTTTGCTAAGCTGATTACGGCCAGCGTTGATGTATTTGAAACAGTTGCCGAGACGGAAAATGAGGAGGATGAAAAGGCAGTAGCGGAATTGGAAAAGGAGATTGAAGCGTTGACCAAAGTTGAAGGGGTAATAACTACAGATCCGGTAAGGATGTATCTGCGGGAGATAGGGAAAATTCCGTTGCTGAAGTCAGCTGACGAAATTTCGCTGGCACAGAGAAATGAAAAAGGTGATCGGAAGGCAAAGAAGAAACTAACTGAAAGTAATTTGCGGTTGGTAGTGTCGATTGCAAAAAAGTATGTGATGAGGGGATTGTCTTTGCTCGATTTAATTCAGGAAGGTAATCAAGGGCTGATCAGAGCAGTAGAAAAATATGATTGGAGAAAAGGTTATAAGTTTTCCACATATGCGACATGGTGGATCAGACAGGCAATTACCCGGGCGATTGCTGATCAGGCAAGAACCATCAGAATTCCGGTGCACATGGTGGAAACGATAAATAAGCTAATCCGGACACAGAGACAGTTGATGCAGAGCTTGGGACGCGAACCGACAGCCGAAGAGATTGCAACCACAATGGGCGAGATGACGGCTCACCGAGTGAGAGAGATATTAAAGATTGCCCAGGATACGACATCCTTAGAAACACCTGTCGGGGATGAAGAAGATTCGATGTTGGGAGATTTTATAGCTGACACCTCGCAACCGTCACCGATTGAAGCGGCATCGCGCGAACTGTTGAAGGAAAATATAGAAGAGGTGTTGGCGACCCTGACAGATAGGGAAGCAAAGGTGCTGCGGATGAGGTTCGGGCTGGACGGTAAAAACCCGATGACCTTGGAAGAGGTGGGGAAAGAGTTCGGGGTTACCCGGGAGAGGATCAGACAGATTGAGGCAAAGGCGTTGCGGAAACTGAAACATCCGTCACGAAGGAAAAAACTGCAGGACTATCTGGAGTAAAGAGAATACAGATAGTGACATATAATTTGGGTGATGAAGTCGGTATTGGCGAGTATCGGAATAATTTTTTTAGTGGGTGGAGTGTTTTTTAAGGATATAATTTTTGCGGGTAAAGTGTTGGTGCCGGGGGATATTGTTACGGGGATGTATTACCCCTGGCTGGCAGAAAAGTGGGGGTATGAAGTGGGGGTACCGGTTAAAAATCCGATAATTTCCGATGTAGTGTCGACTATTTATATATGGAAGACTTTAGTAGCGGAGGCGTATCGGCAGGGAGAGTTGCCATTATGGAATCCATATTCGTACAGCGGGTATCCGCTGATGGCAAATTTTCAGTCGGGAGCACTTTATCCGCTGAACATGCTGATGGTGTGGTTGGGGGATACGTCGGGATGGAATGCAATGCTGATGTTCGGAAGTATGGGGGCTGCTATAGCGGTATTTTTTTACTTAAAGAACAGACGGATGAGCACTCTCGCTGCAGCAGCTGCGGGAATAACTTACGCGTTTTCGAGTTATGCCGTAACGTGGATGGAGTTTGTGACGGTGGCGCAGATGATGGTGTGGTTCCCAGTGATGTTTTTGTGTGTGGATTTGGCTGCAACAGGTAAAGGTTTATGGAGGTGGATGTGGCCGGGAGTAGTGTTCCTGGCGATTACTGCCGGGCGGTTTGAGGTATTGGTATATATGCTGGTGGCCGTCGGGGTATATGCGGCAGGGACAGCGTGGAATGAGAAAAAATGGAAATGGCTAATTGAGTTGGTTTTTTTGGGTGCGGTAGGAATAGGCTTGGGGGCGGTGCAAATTTGGCCAACAGTGGAGATGGGCTTGCGGTCCGTCCGGTTTGACGAAGTATATATTGAAGAACAAAGATGGGGGTTAATTCCCCCGGCCCAGGTAATTACCGGTTTAGCGCCGGACTTTTTCGGAAATCCGGCAACCGGAAATTATTGGGGTAAGTGGCATTACCACGAAACGGTTTTTTATGCCGGAATTGTGGCAGCTGTGGCGATATTTGCGGCCGGTTTTGGCCGGAGACACTTGGGCAAATATAAGTTTTTCTTTTGGCTGGCAATTACGGCGTTGGTGTTAGGAACAGATAATCCGATTGCGGTCGGAGTGTACAGACTGAAATTGCCGGTGATGGCTACGGTTTCGGCCGGTCGGATATTTGTTTTATACGTTTTTGGGGCAGCGGTGTTGGTCGGGTGGTTCGTTGATAACATTAAAAAGTTTTCAAAGGGTGAAATGCTTCGGACGGTTGGATATCCGTTTCTAGCTTTGGCGGTGATGGCGGGGACAGCTGGGGGATTAAAAATATGGCTGTCCCAGCAGGCGATGTCGCTACCGGAACTTCAGTCGCAATTAACGGTAGCGGTACGGAATTCGGTTTTGCCTTTTCTGACCTTGGGAGCGGTAATGGGGGGATTAGCATTTCGGAAAACTAAATACTTTGCCGTTGTATTAATAGTGATTATTGCGGCAGATTTGAC
>CAYTYO010000015.1:15025-17035 GCA_964441445.1 uncultured Gammaproteobacteria bacterium
AAGATAAACCTAAATGAATGGAAAATAGCGTTAGAAACTAAGGAGGTCGCGGTACTGGAAAACAGTAAATATGAAGAGAGGGTGAGAACGGACGGTGGGGGGATGGTTAAGGTGAGTGAAAATCGACCAGGCAGAGTGGCAGTTAATTATTCAGGGACAGAAGCCGGGCAGAAAATAATTTTGGCGGAAAGTTATTACCCCGGATGGGTGGTGTGTGAAGAGGGAATTTGCGCTAAAGCCTGGCAGGAAAACGCATTTATGGCAGGCCGGACCCGGGCAGAAAGCGGGAACATGGTTTTTGTTTACAGACCAGAAAGCGTAGGAAAGGGGTTGGCAGTGACACTGGTATGTCTTCTCGTCTGGGGAGTTTATGTAGTTTTGAAAAAACGCCAAGATCACTGATAACCCTGGGGATTTTGGGATTGCCACCGCCAGGTGTCTGCGCACATATCCGAGAGATTTTTTTTAGCGGTCCATCCAAGTTCGGTTTTGGCTTTAGTGCAGTCGGCGTAACATTCGGCAATATCTCCGGGGCGGCGGGGACTGATAACGTAAGGAATTTTTTTACCGCTTACTTTCTCAAAAGTGGTAATAATATCCAGAACACTGTAACCCCGGCCGGTGCCAAGATTATAGATAACTAATCCAGGAGAGGTGGTCAGTTTGTTAACTGCTGCGACGTGACCTTGGGCCAGATCTACTACATGGATGTAGTCTCTGACACCGGTACCATCCGGAGTGGGATAGTCGTTACCGAAGACCGATAATTTTTCCAATTTTCCGACGGCTACCTGGGAGATGTATGGAAGCAAGTTATTGGGAATATCCTGCGGATCTTCTCCGATTTGACCTGACGGATGAGCGCCAATGGGGTTGAAATATCTAAGAACGGCAATATTCCAGGTCGGGTCTGCTGTGTGCACATCGGTAAGGAACTGTTCGATCATAAGTTTGGTGCGGCCATACGGGCTGGCGGCAGAAAGGGGGAAGTCTTCAGTAATGGGAACCTTTTCCGGTTGACCATACACTGTAGCTGATGAAGAAAAAACCAAGTTTTTTACCGAAGCCGAGGCCATGCATTTCAAAAGATTAATGGTCCCCGTGAGATTGTTTTCGTAGTAAAGCAAAGGTTTGGTGACGGATTCACCGACCGCTTTTAAGCCGGCAAAGTGAATTACCAGGTCGAATGAATTAGCGGAGAACAGTTGATGGAGTGAGGGGTAATCCAGGAGATCAATCTGGTAGAAGGTCAGATCTTTTCCAGTAATGGCACGAACACGGTTTAAGGCTTCTTCACGACTATTTTTCAGATTATCGACGACAGTTATCCGATGGCCAGAATTTAAGAGCTCGACACAGGTGTGACTGCCGATGTAACCCGCACCGCCGGTAACTAAGATGTGCATGCAATGGTGATACTACCAGAGCCGACGGAGAATTTCCAAGATGCATGCTTATGCTATAATTTTTTTATGTTAGTTGGCTTGTTAGTTCGGACAATTGCGATAGCAATTACGGCGTATTTAGTGCCGGGAGTTGTAATAACTGATTGGGTAGCGGCAGTTGTTGCAGCAGTAGTGTTAGGGATATTAAATCTTGTAGTCCGACCGTTGTTGTTGATACTTACAATTCCGGTAAATATTATGACTTTGGGACTGTTTACCCTGGTCATTAATACAGCTATGATTCTGCTGGCGACTAAAATAGTTCCCGGATTTAAAGTAGATTCCTTTTGGACGGCATTTATATTTTCACTGGTATTGTCATTGGTGAGCTGGTTTTTGGAGAGCTTGGGGAAAAAGTAAGTGTTGGAAAGTTAGTGGATACTCTAAATATCTGTTGAGGTAAGAAGGTGTGTTTTCCATTATGTAAACTGTCAAAAAAAGATGAGGTGAAAATAGAATGGTTAGTAGGTGAATTTGATGTATTTTGGCGTATAATCGGGGAGTACGTTTAAACATTATTCCCCTGTAGCTCAACGGTAGAGCAGGTCGCTGTGTGTTTTCGCAG
>CAYTYO010000016.1:0-16842 GCA_964441445.1 uncultured Gammaproteobacteria bacterium
CTCGGACTATTTCAATTACCGCCACGTATTTTCTGGCTTCAACTGCAGCCGATGAATATGGGTTGTCCAACGCCGGATTATTCCAGTCATAGCCGGTTGATGCATTTGACTGTCTGATTAACTCCGCCCTTTCACCTGCTCCTTTATAACTGTTCTGTATCAATAATTCATATCTATCATCAATCGCGCGGAGTAAATCGCTTTCCTTTCTTGTTTTTAGTTTCTTTTCGGCAGTTAATTGCTCTAAATTACCCAAATTCACTAAAATCAGATACAGTTCAACTCGTCTTTTGATCATACCGCCAATGCCACCTTCACTCGTATGTACACCGGCCATTTCACTCGCAGCTTTAGTTAAAGTTGAAAGTTGGAAAGCCACTCTAAGTTCTCTATCTAAATCAGGAGGACAGTTTGGGTATCTAGCCCGGGTTTCTGCAATTAGTGCGGCAATATAATTTTCACCCGCTCTGTCCGCTGCAACATCATCCACTGCACCCTCGGGCGATTGAAGTTTGAGATGTCGCGCCTGAGTTCCGTCCGATGCATCCATTATGCCACCGAGTAAAAACCGCTTGAGCAAATACCAGTTTAAACCTCTTTCCACCTGTTTCTTTGCTGCCTTAACCGTAAATTCAACCCCTGCCAAGGTCAGATCATTGGGAAGCAATTCCTGCCCATTTCTGAATACGTCCTCAAGTTGAGTATCGGTTAGCTGTCCATGGTTATATAACCTTTGCATTATTCGCTCGATACTGCCTTCAAAAGCATTCTGTACACGTCTTAAAGGATGGGTCCTATGTGATACCGGCTCATATTCAGGTGACATTCTGGCCCTCATTGTAACAAAAAGAGCGAAATAGTTTTTTCAAATAAATGAACAATAATGAAAATACCAAATTTTCAGTCACCAGCATTCATTTGACCAATTCATATTGGATAAAAAAACAATCGCGTTTGCGAAGAAAGAATTTTATTAGCTATAATCTGAAGAATGACTGATCTGGCCAAACTGGAACTTCATGTAGGAGAATTGGAAGCAAGAATTTCCAAACTGGAAAATATCGTCGCGTCCATGCCCTCTTCCGAAGATGCTGCCTGGATGGGCCAGCTCTATACTCTTGCCAAAGATTTGGTGATTAAACATCGTCAGGCCTCAGCCACCTTTCTCCAGCGCAAATTACTGATTGATTACCCGCGGGCTGAAAAAATACTAATTAAATTGCAGGCAGACGGAATTATTGGACCCGTACTGGATTCCGAAGCTCGGGAAGTTCTTATTCAAAAGTAGTCACACGCCCACTTCCGGTTGAAAACATCAATGCTGTTAATTAGCGGGCTTTGCCAATATAGGTTGGGGCCATGGGGACGTTATTAGTACAGGATAGTCGATATCTAAGGGTGTTCTAACCTTTTGATAAATAGCCTCAGTGACAAACGGCATAAACGGATGGATCAATTTTAAACTGGTAATTAGAACCTGGGTCAAAATAGGCATCACTTCCGCACCTCTGTCTTTTGTAGCTTCAATATAGACATCGCAAAAGTCATGCCAAAAAAATTGATAAACTTCCTCTGCAGCTTGCCCAAAACGGAATTTCTCAATATCAGCAGTGGTTTTTTTTACCACCTGATTTAACTTATCTAATATTTCCTTATCATCTGCAGTTGATGCCTGTTTTTCGCGTTCCATAAATTTGTCTTTGGTCATCAAAATAAATCTGGCCGCGTTCCACATTTTATTTGCAAAATTTCGTTGCGACTTAACTTTATCTTCAGACAGGGGAATATCAGATCCCGGTGCAATCCCTATTACCAAAGCCATGCGGAGTGCATCTGCTCCGTATTGATCGATTAGCGTAATCGGATCAATCACGTTGCCTTTAGACTTACTCATCTTTACGCCTTTTCCGTCCACTACCCGTGAATGCATATGAGCGATCTCGAAAGGAATTTCACCCGTCGCGTATATACCCATCATAATCATTCTGGCTACCCAGAAAAACAGAATATCCCACATCGTGTCCAAAACAGTAGTCGGATAAAAATATTCAAAGTCCGGTGAATGTTTCCCGTTCGGATCCCATCCTAGCGTGGAATATGGCCATTGTCCTGACGAAAACCAGGTGTCAAAGGTATCTGTCTCTTGTAATATGTTGGTCCCATTTTTTTTGGCCTCTTGTTCTGACAGATAATAATGCGTGTTCACTGGAACAATAATGGATTGCAGCCCCTTTTTAACTTCCTCAAAAGTCACAGTATCTTTTAATGTTTTCCAGTTACCATTTGTAGTCACACCGTTGGCCGTAATATAAGTAATCCGTATTTCTTCGTTTTCATCCAGGTTGTACCAAATCGGTATCCGGTGACCCCAGATTATTTGTCGCGAAATCGGCCAATCCCGGATATCTTTCATCCAGGTCAAAAATTGGGTCTTAAACCGTTTTGGAATAATTTTGACCTTATCAGCTTTAACCGCTTGCACCGCCTTATCCGCCAGCGGCTGAATTTTTACATACCATTGCGGGGCGGTCATTGGTTCAATCTGCCGTCCGCACTTGTAACAATGTCCCACTTCGTGTGAGTAAGCGACCATCTTTTCCACCAGCCCCAGCTCTTCCAAATCGGCAACTACCATCTCCCTAACCTGATTGGGATAAAGACCCCGGTATTTTTCCGGTACTCCTAATTTTGTATAGCCGTCATAATCAAAAATGCGTACAAAATCCAGATTAAATTTCTTTCCCAATTCATAATCCTCGGGTGAATGAGCCGGTGTTACTTTCACTGCTCCCGAACCAAACTCCGGATCAACGGAAGCATCAAAAATGATAGGAATTTGCTTATTAACCAACGGCAGCATCACTTTTTTATCCTTCAACTTTGTATATCTCTTATCGTCGGGATTTACAGCAACAGCTGTATCTCCGAGCATTGTTTCCGGTCGGGTTGTAGCCACAGTAATGTAGGTATCACTCTCTCCGGAAATCGGATATTTCAGATACCACAAATATGAATTAACTGTTTTATGTACAACTTCCAAATTTGAAAAAGCTGTTCCGCAAAAAGTACAGTAGTTAACTATCTTTTCATCCCGATACACCAAACCGTCCGTTATCATTCGGTGAAATATCGCAAAAATTCTCTCGTTATGTTCCGGATCAAGCGTAAAACGTTCTCGGGTCCAATCCAGGGAAAATCCTAACCGTTTAAGTTGCGTTTTCGCAATTCCCCGGTTCGTATCTACATATTCTGCAATCTTCGTGTACAGTGTCTCCCGATCGTAATCAAATCGTGACTTCCCTTCCTTTTTAAGATGTTTTTCAAACACAAACTGGGTTTCAATTCCAGCGTGATCAGTACCGGGAAGCCACAAGGTGGGATTGCCGAGCATCCGATGGTAGCGGACCATAATATCTTCAACGGTGTAAAGTGCATGCCCGGCATGCAGCGGTTCATTGGCATTAGGAGGTGGCAGCACAATCGAAAATGGCTTGTCTTTTTTTCTTGCCTCCTTTGGATTAGCTGGTACTTTTGGACTAAAAGCTCCGCTTTGTTCCCACAAACTATACATCTCCGGTTCCGACCGCTGAGGATCATACTTCGAGTCCATGCGTCTATTTTATCATTCAAACCCTGGCTGTATTCACTCGAACCCTCTATTTATAGACACTCCTGTGTCCATGCCGTAGACTAAAAATGTAAAACACTCGGCAAACTATGCCGGCAAGTGTCTATAATACAAAAATGTCCACAAGTCATCATTTGATTTTCGAAGGAGCAGAATTATCCGGGAAAAGTTTTCTCATGTCGCAGGTTTATCCGATTTTAGAATCTGCTAGTTCATCGCCGGAAAATTTTTTGGACGGTTGTTTTTGGATTAACAGCGATATCGGGGTTATGGGTGGGGAGTTTGGCGAAGCTATGCTTAAAAAATATGTTGAAATTGCCGATATTCTTAAAGATAGATCCATTATGTTTGAAAAACTTCATCTTACTGACATGGTTTACCGAACCTTAAGCGGGAAATCCTTACCCGATTATTCGCATATTGAAAATGTCTTAGCCGAATTAAACTTCAAAATTGTTCTCACCACATTTAACCAGCAGGAAGACCTGATTAAAGTTAAATTGGCTGATAGATTATCTCATTTTCCGCATTATGAAAATATTGCCCGGGAACCGGAATATTATTTTCGTCAGCAGGAACTTTACAAGGAATTTGTAAAAAAATCTCGTCTTCCGCACATTGAAATTAACCTCCACACTTATTCAGCCGAAGAAATTAAACCACTTTTTGACTGGCTGAATATTTCGCCCTAGATAATAACTAGCATATGACTGCCAGAACTCACGACCTGTTTGCTTTTACTTCACTTACAGCCGCTGCCATTTATTTTCCGCTTCAGCCCCTAAATGTAGGTACCATTTTTGTGGCCGTAATCGCCTGTGATATCGGCTCACTTATCCCGGATATGGATCAATCCACAAACCGGCTTTGGGATTTAGCCCCGGGCGGAAATGTTGTGGGGAAATTTGCCCGCCGTTTATTCTTAGGTCATCGTAGTTTATCCCACTCTATTCTGGGAACATTTTTACTTTATAAATTACTGCTTTGGCTTACCCCCATGCTCTTTAACCAGCTCTATATTAATTCAGAAATAGTAACCTTCGCCCTGATGATTGGATTTATATCCCATCTTTTTGCCGACAGTCTGACCGAAGAGGGGATCCCTTTGTTTTTTCCCATCAAAGCCAAATTTGGCCTGCCGCCGATTTCCCGCTGGCGGATTAAGACGGGCAAGTGGTTTGAATCATTTGTCATCTTCCCGGCAGTTCTGCTTCTTCTCTTTTTTCTTGTCAGCCAAAACCAAAGTAAATTAATTGATCTCTTAGCCACCCCGAAAACCGGAGGCATGTAATTAAAAAGATCAATTTATTACAAATCATGAGAAAAGATTTTTTACGCATTTTTCTGTTGATACTCGGTTTCTATTCTCTACTGGTTTTTTCCCAAAAAATAGGCTCGGCTTTTATTCCTAACAGAACTTCTTTCGAGTCACCGGTTTTACTTTCCAACCGCATGCGGTCATCGCTTCTGCCTTGGCTCAACTCCGATGGCCGGAATTACCTGGATATTGCCATATCCGGTTATCACGAAAGAGGCACAATGGACTTATCGGTTTTCTTTCCACTTTTCCCGTTGCTTATCCGTCTGTTGTCATTTAATTTATTATTTAATCCCGTATATATAGGTTTGCTGCTTTCTTCCGCATTTCTCATCCTTTCCGTTTTTTATTTATATAAATTTATTTCCCGAATACATGACTCCCGCCTGGCAGTAAAAGTCATCACCATGATGTTGTTTTTCCCGACAGCTTATTTTTTCCCGGCTTATTACACCGAAAGCCTTTTTCTCACCTGGACAGTCATATTTTTTATCTTGCTCGCCCGGAAAAAATATTGGTTAGCCGCACTAGTTTGTTCACTGGCTACTGCGACCAGAGTTGTAGGTTTGGCCTTAATCCCTCCTTTAGCTTGGGAGTTATACTTGCGCTATCGCACCGATGGCAGATTTCCGTACCCGCTTTTAGTTTCTCCGCTAGGCCTTTTCTTTTATCTTATTTATACCCAGATTACGAGGGGAAATTGGGCGCTGGTGTTTTCCGGTCAGGCGTATTGGTCCCGAAAATTCTCCCTCTTAAATCCCTTCACCTCATTTGCTGAATGGACCGGCAAAGTTCTAGCCGGTCCTCAGCCCGGCTACGACAGTCCGTTTGTCTACCCCGGAATTATCATCGAATTTCTTTCGGTTTTATTCTTATTTATTTTGGTCATCAAAATGTACCGGCGTATTTCGGCGCCGCTTTACTTATATGTGGCCAGCTCATTTGCAATCCTATTATTGGCGGGAAATTTTTCTTCAGTTCCCCGTTACATTCTGGTAATGTTTCCCGTTTTTATTTTTCTAGCCCGGCACATAACCGGGAAGGTGCTTATCTTGTACTACTTACTTAGTTCCGGGTTGTTAATTTATATGACTGCTTTATTCACCCGGGGTTATTGGGCAGGCTAGATTAGTATTTGGATTAAATCAGGGGCCGGGCTGCTCTTTGCTTCAATTTATCAAACAGAAAAATAGCCGACCAGCCAATGACAACGGCCATAATCAATTTGCCGCTGACCATAAAAATATTTGCTAATGCCACGTCGCTTTTTAGTCCTCCTAAAATTGTCAGTATTTTATTCCAGTCATGAGTTCCGTCATTAACCAGCGGCAGCAGTTTAGTTCTTGCGTCCCTGACGTAGATACTAATATTTACCAAATTCTGTCCGAGCCAAAACAATCCGAACCCACTTTCAAATTTTTGCCTCTTTAATGCGAAATATATTATTACGAAACAGGGGACCAGCAACTGCATAATCGTCCCCCCCAAAGCGGAAATTAATTCTCCGCCGCCGCCAAAAAATACATGCCCCGACTCGTGCATCAGCAAATTTGTGTTATCAAAAAATGTGACGTATGGTGCCTGTCGTCCCAAAATATACAAAAACACAATCACCATCATTAGCCATACGGCCGATTTAACCAAAATTTCTTTGCCTTCGTTATCGTTCACAGGACTATTTTATCCCCACAAGGGTCTTATAAATTCTCAAGTATCGTTCTGCCGCCACTTCCCAGGAAAAATCTTCCTTCATACATGACATTCTCAGTGCGGTTATAACTTCCTTGTGTTTAAACGCTTCAACTGCCCGTGCCAGGGTTACCAAAAGTGAGTTCCCCTTAAATTCGGTAAATGTAAATCCGTTTTCTCCGTCGGTAACCGTATCAGCTAGTCCCCCAACTTTTCGCACTATCGGAATACATCCGTACGCCATTGCTTCCATCTGGACTATCCCACATGGTTCAAACTTAGACGGATGCAGTAAAAAATCACACCCGGCAAATATTTGTCTTGGTAGTTTTTCGTCGTAGTTGAGATTAATCCCCACATTATCAGGATACTGTTTCGACAGCTCCAGGAAAAAGGTCTTATATTCAGCATCTCCGTCGCCGTTAACAATCAGTTGGGCGTCAAATTCTTGAATAATTGTTTCTATAGTTTCCACGATTAGATCCAGGCCCTTTTGGGGCGTAAGCCGATAGGATAATCCGAACATCGGGAACTCCGCTCCTTTTTTTAATGCAAATTTATCCTGCAAATACAACTTATTCTGCTGTCGGCTTACCCATTCACCTTTTCTGTACTTGAACGCTAGGTTTTCATCTGTAAAAGAATCGTAATCGTCATAATCTAACCCGTTTAAAATCCCCACTACTTTAGATCGCACTTCCCGCAGCAGGGGATCAAGTCCCTCGCCATATTCCTTGGACATTATTTCTTTAGCGTAAGTAGACGAAACCGTCGTAATCTGGTCGGAATAAAGTATTCCTCTCCTCATGCTGTTAAGTTTCGCGTAACCAGCCGCCATTAAATCGGGGATTTCCGATTTTCCTGCATCAAAATCAAGTTCGGAAATAAACCGGTGGTCATATGGGGCCTGAAACCCAATGTTGTGAATTGTAAAAACAGTTTTTATGTTTTCCAGCTTTTCATATTTCTTATAATCCTGCTCAAAATAATTTGCAGTTAGCGCCGTATGCCAATCATGGCAGTGAATAATATCCGGTGTCCAGGCATCATAAACTTTCAAAAACTCCCACATCCCTTTTTGTAGCAATCCCCAGCGGATATGGTCGTCCGCATATGCATATACGTTTGCCCGCAATTCATAGTATTCCTGATTTTCCAGGAAATACGTGATCGGACTATTCGGTAATTGGTGGCTAAGTACGTTACAAATCAGATTTGTGCTCTTTTCGCCCTTTCCTGTGGGCACCTTCATTTGATCCACAATTTTCTTAAACTTATACTTCTTTGAGTCGATCTTGCCGTATTTAGGCATCATTATTCGTGCATCAACCCCGTCTTTAATTAATGCCTTCGGCAGATAGGAAAGTACTCGGGATAAGCCGCCCGCACTGGCGTAGGGCCACACCTCTGATGCAACAAATAGTACCCGCAAAGGTCTCCTTGAACTCCTCATAGCCATAACTCAATTATAACAGCAGCTGATTTTTGCTATAGTTAGACTTAACATATGGGCTTTTTTGGCTGGCATTATTCTGATGGTCTGAACAATTATCTCCGTCGCTGGTATTTTCTTATGGCTTGGGTTGTGCACTTCTTCTCGTTGCCGCTTTTACTTCCCAGTCTTTTCTCTCCCTGGAAACGCCTCATCGACGACGAAGAGCTTCCCGGCTTCAGTTTTGAGCGTTTTTTCCGCCGTTTTACTTTCAATCTCATTTCCAGAAGTATCGGTGCGGTAGTCCGGCTATTTTTGTTCGTTTTTGGCGTCTTAGCGCTGTTGCCGGCATTTTTCTTAGGTCTGGTAGGTCTCATCGCCTGGATATTAATTCCCTTCATCGGCATCCCATATTACTTAACCAGTGACCGCCGCCACCTTCGCCTTTATGACCAGATGTATCTGCGCCTGCAATCCGGCGCCGGTGGCGATGTTTTAAACGTTGTCTTTGACACTCTTCCCGGCAAGTTTGTCCTCACCAAAGTAGGTCTCGATATTCCGGCTATATCGGCTATTACTAACATGGAAGCTTGGAAGTTTTCCGAATTTGAACACACTTCGTTCGAACAATTTATTGATCACCTGATACAAAGTGGAATTTGGCCTGAAGAACAGTTAATGAAGTTGGGTGCGGACTTTACCGATTTTCGCTATTCAGCTCGTTGGTGGGATACAGTAAATAGCGTTCGTTCTGATGAAGACGACGACACTATTCATCTTAGTCAACCTGGATTAGGCTTGGAACTGCTTTTCGGTTACACTCCGCAGCTAAACCAGTATTCGATGGATTTAGCAGCTCCGCA
Organism: uncultured Gammaproteobacteria bacterium; assembly: GCA_964441445.1. Classification (GTDB taxonomy): domain Bacteria; phylum Patescibacteriota; class Microgenomatia; order CAZETR01; family Amesbacteraceae; genus XYB1-FULL-44-23. The sequence continues at coordinate 8,931 of CAYTYO010000016.1, forward strand.
GGATTTTTCCCACCATCTCGTTGGCCGGGAATCCCTTGTCAACCGCATCGAACGTGAACTCACCGGGGGATCTAGCGTCTTCTTAATTGGCCAGCCGGGAGTAGGTAGGAAAACAATTCTCATGGAATTTGCCCGCCGGGCTATGTCCGGGGAACTGGGTACCGACCTGCTTTACAAACGGGTTTTAGAATTGGATTACAATTTCCTCCTTTCCCAATCATTGGATGTCAATCAGAAAAAAGCCAAATTATCATATCTGCTTCGGGAAGCATCCGAAGCCGGGAATATTATTTTAGTTATCCGCGATCTGCACCGGCTGGTTCACCCGGACGTTGAAGGTTTGGATTTTACCGACCTTTTTGAAAAGTTCCTGGAAAAACGCAAATTAAAAATTATTGCCGTTTCGTCTCAGGTTGAATATGAGCGCTTTATGCTTCCCAATATTCGTCTGCGCAAATACTTTCAGCCGGTTGAAGTGGAACCGGTTTCCAAGGATGATGCGCTGCTTATTTTATTTGAATTTGTCAGTCGCTGGGAAAAGATTAAGCATCTGACATTTTCCATTCGTACCATAAGAAATATTCTTGATGGAGCGGACAATTACATTACCGACACACCCTTCCCCGAAAAAGTTCTCGAACTGCTTGATCATGTAGTTATCTACATGGAAAAAAAGCGTCAATCTCATTCGGTTCCTGAAGATGTTAACGCCGTTCTCTCCGAACAAACCGGCGTTTCCATGGCGAGGCTTACTCAATCCGAGAAAAAACTCCTGGCTAACCTCGAAGAAGTTCTTCACACCAGTTTAGTCGGCCAGAATGTCGCGGTTAAGTTTATTGCTTCCAGTTTACGTGCCCGGACTGTGGGAACTAAAAATCCCGAACGTCCGATCGGTTCCTTCCTGTTTTTAGGCCCGACCGGTGTAGGTAAGACCCAGGCTGCCAAAACTCTCGCCCGGGTTTACTATGGCTCCGAAGATTATCTGTTGCGTTTTGACATGGCTGAATATGCCGGCGCTGAAGGTATTACCCGTTTAATTGGTTCGGCTGATAAAAATCAGCCCGGAGCTTTAACTTCGGCCATTCGCAAACATCCCGCGAGCTTACTTTTATTAGACGAGATAGAAAAAGCTCCCAAGGAAATCTACAATCTGTTTTTGACACTTTTGGACGAAGGCCATATCACCGACTCGATGGGTAAAAAAATTGTCTGTCGCCATCTTTTTGTCATTGCTACCTCTAATGCTGGCGCCATGAAAGTAAGGGAATTAGTGGCCGCGGGGACTGCACCCGAAATTTTACAGCAGGAAATGGTCAACTATATTCAGTCCAGTGGTATTTTTTCACCGGAATTCTTAAATCGTTTTGACGGAGTTGTTGTTTTCCAGTCATTAAGTCGGGAAGAGTTAACTGCTGTAGCCAAACTTATGCTCGAAGAAACCAAAAAAAATCTTGGGGTTAAAAACATCACCCTGGAAATTACCGACGATGTCTGCCTCAAATTGGCGACAGAAGGCTATGAACCGGAGAATGGGGCGAGACCGATGCGCCGGATTGTGGATATTACGATCGGTGACGTAATTGGCACAGCTATCTTAAACGAAACTGTAAAACCCGGAGATCACATTCGTTTAGAACCTGGTCCGGGTCCGGGTGACTATCGTGTTGTGGTAATATAAGTTTCTGATGTTTACTCTTCCCGATTTACCGTATACATATGAAGCCCTAGAACCGTTCATAGACGCTAAAACTATGCATGTGCACCATGACCTGCATCACGCTGCATACGTAAAAAACTTGAATGCCGCGCTCGAGCCCGCCCCCGAATTATTTAACCGTGACATTGTTGACCTGGTCACAAATGTCAGCTTTTTACCTGAAGCTGTTCAGACTGCTGTCAGAAATCACGGCGGCGGTCATCTTAATCACTCTCTCTTTTGGCAGTATTTAACGCCGGAAAAAACTGCACCTCCAGCCAAACTTTTATCCGCCCTGGAAAATTCTTTTGGCAGCTTAGATAAGTTTAAGGAACAGTTTTCTGCCAAAGCCATTTCGCATTTCGGCAGTGGCTGGGCCTGGTTAGTTTTCAAACAGGGTAAATTGGATATTACCTCTACTTCCAATCAGGACTCTCCCTACACGACAGGGGAGATCCCGCTGTTGTGTCTGGATGTTTGGGAACATGCCTACTATCTTCTCTACCAAAATCGCCGCGCGGAATATGTTGCTGCCTGGTGGAATGTAGTCAATTGGAACGCGGTTTCCAGCAAATTTCTGGATGCTACTTCTTAGTCGACCGTTGCGATTTTACCCGGTCCGTTTTATTAAGTACTTTTTTTCTTAACCGCAAACTGACTGGCGTAACTTCCAGTAATTCATCGTCTTCCAGGAAATCCAAGGCCTGTTCCAAACTCATTTTATAAGCAGGTGTTAGTGTGGTTTTAGAATCTTTATTGGCCGACCTGGTGTTGGTTAAATGTTTACCCTTGGTGATATTCATATCAATATCCATATCCCTGCTGTTTAAGCCGATAATCATCCCCTCATATACATCTTCACCCGGTTCAATAAAAGTAATTCCGCGTTCTTGTGCCGCTTCCAGCGAATAGGACAGTGACCTGCCGGCTTCAATTGCCACAAGTACTCCGTTTCTAAGTCGTTCCGCCACAGGTCCGATTTCGGCATACCCTGCAAATATCGTGTTAAACATGGCGGTCCCGCGGGTTCTGGTTAACAGTTCGTTTCTGGCCCCGATCATATTTCGTTGCGAAATTACATACGAAATTCGGGTGTTCCCTTTTCCGTCTGCTTTCATATCTTCCATTTTGGCCCGTCTTTTTCCCATTTCCGTGGTGATTTCCCCCACATATTGATCCGGCACGTCTATCGTCACTTCGTCATATGGTTCATTGTGACCCTGAATAATTACCTGTGGTTTGGACACCTGCATTTCATATCCTTCCCGTCGCATATTTTCGATTAAGACAGCCAAATGCAATTCCCCTCTGCCCACCACTTCAAACTCACCACCGCCCACATCAGTAAATCTCATTCCTAAGTTAGTTTCTTTTTCCCGCAGCAGTCTTTCACCGATTTGTCGGCTGGTTACATATTTACCCTCTCTGCCGGCAAAGGGTGAGGTGTTTGCTCCGATGGTAATCTTCAGTGTCGGTTCGCTTACCTCAATAATCGGCAGTGCTTCTAAAACTGCAGGATCGGTAATGGTTTGTCCTATCTCAATTTGTTTCACCCCTGACACGGCCACAATGTCACCGGCTCCGGCTTTGCTTACTTCTTCCCTGACAATTCCCTTACTGATATACAGTTTTTCTACGGTGTACACTCCGTGATTTTCGTCAGGAGTAATAAGGGCAACACGTTGTCCGACCGCAACTGTTCCTCTGGAAATTCTTCCTATCCCCAGTTTCCCCAGGTGGGTATCAAAGTCCAGCGTGGAAATAAGCATCTGGGTTGGTTTATCCACATCTTTCACCGCATTCGGCACTTCGCGCAGAATCATCTCGAACAGTGGCGTCAGGTCTCCTGGGGTTTCGGAATTATAGCCTTCCGGTAGTTTGTCAAAAGCTTTTCCGTCCCGGCCGACCACATAAATAGTCGGGAACTCTAATTGAGCCGCATCGGTGACCAGTTTCAGAAACAATTCTTCGGTTTCGGCGGTTACTTCTTCAGTTCTGGCATCTTTCTTATCAATCTTGTTAATTACCAATATGACTTTCAGTCCCGTTTGGATTGCCTTCTGCAGTACAAACCGGGTTTGCGGTAGGGGACCTTCCGCTGCATCAACCACTAACAGTGCCGCGTCGGCCATATTTAACACCCGCTCTACTTCACCGCCGAAATCGGCATGTCCCGGGGTATCAATAATATTAATCTTTACCCCCTTGTAAAAAACTGCCGTATTTTTGGACAAGATTGTAATTCCCCGTTCCCGCTCCAGATCATTACTGTCGAGAATTGTGGTCTGCTGCATCTCCGCCTGGTTATCCCGGAAAGTGTGTGTCTGTTTCAGCATCCCGTCGACCAGGGTAGTCTTCCCGTGGTCAACGTGGGCGATAATAGCAATGTTCCTGATGTCTTCAAACATATGTAGTAATATTGAGTTTCCACAAATAAAGCGCCTCCCAGCGCAACCTAATTTTACCATGGATCAGACAAATCAAAGCTATAAAGACTTATCCGGGAAGATTTTTCGCTTCCTTTTGAAGCGCAATGGCGGGGACGAAAGTGTCGCCAGGAGTGTGCTCCAGGACACTTTTATCGCTGCCTTCCGCTCATATCACACCTTTCGTCACAAAAGCAGCTACTTTACCTGGCTGTGCAAAATTTCCCTCTCCAAATTAGCCGATTACTACCGGGAACAGGTTCACTATCGTTCCAAAGTAGTCGTTCCGTCCGTTGACCAGTTTAACTCTCTTATTGATCCGGGTCTTAGTCACGAAGAAAGATTAAGCTTGGATGAGTTAAAAACTCAGGTCAATCGCTGTTTGGATCTATTACCCGGAAAATACCGCCGCCTTCTCCATCTTAAGTATTATCAAAGCTTAAGCACCCGGGAAATATGTGTGCTCCTCCAGATCACTCCCCGCCAATTGGAAGGCCGGCTTCGCCGTGCCCGTCTTTCCCTGGCTAAAGCGGTCACCCGTGTCTCTCCCGATATCAAGCCTTAATACTCAAAAGCTATTTGGCCTGTACATATATATTGTACGTAAATAGCCTCATTAATACCGCAGCTTCCGGTCTTGGTATATACTCATATTACTAACTGATGTTTGGTTTTCTGCTCAAAATGTTGGTCACGGTATTCCTGATTGGCGGGATCGGTCTATTTATCACCGGGCGTTTCTCTGGCCAAATGCCGGATATTGGCAGTTTGGGGAATGTTTTAAACCTGGCCAAACAAGTTGATGTTAAAGCTGTTTCCTCCAATCTTAGTTATCAATTAGACAAACTCATTACCCACACCGATCGTTCCCCCATGGTCATGGGTATCGACATCACCAACAAAAGCCTGGAAGCCATGGTGGATTCAATTCGCAGTTTGCCCCCCCAAGAACTTGAGCTGGTACGTAAATTTGTTTGTGAAGACGCGTCACCTGCTGCTCAATAAGTAAAAGCATAAGATTCACAACGTCCGAATCCCAATTCAAATTTCAACTTCGCCGCACGTCACTTATTTTTAACAACCAACCCGACGAATATAAATCGTTACCCAATATTTGATCGCCTAATACATATTTGTTAGCATTGACCCATGTCAGATGGATCAACCACACCCGAACTATCTGCTGTAGAGGCACAGCCACCGGTAGTGGTTAATAAAGGTGCTGTTAACAGGTTAAATTCGGAGGGAATGAAACATGAATTGGACTGGTTGCAAATAGTCGACGAAGACCGCGAAGTAATGGTTCACATGCCAGAGGGGAAAAGGGGAATTGTTATTGGCTCGGGTGAAAATTCTGAATCGTGGCGACAAAGAGGTTGGACAACCCTGGATATTGATCCAAGTGTAGGTGCAGATATTATAGCCGACGCTAATCACCTGGAAACAGTAATTTTTCCACGCACACAGGACTACATCTATGCGGAATATATCAGGTTTAGCCGCGAAGGCGTTGACGGCGTCCATGCGGCAAGATTACTGCAACAAGCCAATAAAGTGCTAAAAAATGGGGGACATTTAATAATCGAAACAGCAAATTTCGAAAATGTTCCTGAAGCAACCCTGCCACAACGAGACAAATTTGGAGCACTGATGATCAAACACGGATTTGAGGCGATAGTGGAAGTGGATACTTACACACCAATAAAGGACGATCAATCTTATCAACTCGTGATCTATCACGGGAAAAAAGTCGCTGACGGATTTTCTGAAAACAGAGTGCAGTAAAGTGTTCCAATGGCAATTGTGTGAACAACAGCAACAGTGGACTTCGGGGTTTTTTTTGATTGCTATAATCGACACTCCCCAACACTTATATAATAGGTACTAGATTATGGCGGATTTACAGGATCAGCTCGACACTTTAACGACCAGGCTTTCTCAGGTCCAGACGAAGATCGACGTCGTTTCACTTCAGAAACGCATCCGTGAGCTTGAGGCCGAAACCATGCATCCGGATTTTTGGGCTGACGCTTCAAAAGCTCAGTCCACCATGAAACGGCTTGCCAGTCTGCAGCAGGATCTATCCCTCATTAATTCTTTGGGTGCGGATTTAACTGAGGCTAAAGGTTTGTTGGAAGTCATGGGAGAAACAGATGAAATTACGCGCCACGTGACTAAGCTCTCCCGTCAGTTGCAGAAAATGGAATTGTCCACCTTTCTAAACGGCCCCTACGATCAAAATAATGCCATACTCAGTATTCACGCAGGCCAGGGAGGTGTGGAAGCTATGGACTGGGTATCCATGCTTTTGCGCATGTATCTTAAATTTTGCGAAAATCGGGGCTGGACCACCGAAATAGTCGATGAGGCGCCCGGTGAAGAAGCCGGATTGAAGTCAATTACTTTTACGGTCGAGGGCAGCTATGCATTCGGCTATCTTTCCGGTGAAAGGGGAGCTCACCGCTTAGTCCGCCAGTCGCCGTTTAATGCCGACAATTTGCGTCAGACCTCCTTTGCCCTGGTTGAAGTTCTGCCGGAACTCCCCGAAGTCGGTTCTGAGATTGATATTAAACCCGACGATATTCTATTTGAAGCTTTCCGGGCCACGGGTCATGGGGGCCAGAATGTCAATAAAGTTTCGACAGCCGTCCGCTTAACCCATAAGCCAACCGGTATTTCCGTTGCCTGTCAGACCCAGCGCTTCCAGGAACAAAACCGCAAAATTGCTCTTACCCTTCTTAAAGCCAAACTCTGGCAGCTTCAGGAAGACAACCGTGCCAGTCAGGAGAAACAACTTAAAGGAGTATATAAAGCCGCTTCCTGGGGTAATCAGATTAGATCGTATGTTTTGCACCCCTATAAAATGGTCAAAGATTTACGCACCGATGTGGAAACATCCCAGGCAGAAAAAGTTCTTGACGGTCAGTTGGACGAATTTATCGAGGCCGAAATTCGTCAGCTGGCCAAATAATAATCTATGTCCGAAAAATTTGTCTCCCGTGCCGGTGAAAAATTAGACCATGCCTTAGCAGCTTTTAATCTTGATGTGACCGGAAAAGTCTGTGCGGATCTTGGTTGCAGTACCGGTGGATTTACTGACTGTCTGCTGCAACGCGGAGCGGCCAAAGTCTACGCTGTTGATACAGGATATGGTGTCCTGGAATGGAAATTACGTCAGGATTCCCGGGTCGTCGTTATGGAACGCACTAATGCTTTGCATGTCTCCCTGCCTGAAAAACCGGCACTGATTGCAATAGATGTGGGCTGGACCCGCCAAAAATTAATAATTCCTCATGCTCTTTCTCTGCTTTCCCCCGGGGGAAACATTATCTCATTAGTTAAATTGCACTATGAAGCCCGAAAAGACCAGCTGGATCACGGACGCGTTCGGACGGATGAAATTGATTCCGTTTTATCAGCGGTCCTCGCGGATCTTCGACAGGAACATATCAATGTTTTAGGCCAGACAATGTCTCCGATTTTGGGCGAAAAAGGGAAAAATACTGAGTACCTGATTTGGATTGGCACTTAATCGAAAACATCTGTGTGTTATACTCAAATTCATGGAAGAAACACCCTTAGTAACCCCGGTAAATCCTGACACATTATCTCCCGAGGAATCGACTGCACCAACCAAATCCTCAGCCGGAATTTATGTTTGGTTTTTGGTCGTAGTTATAGCCGGATTATTAACCGGTTATATGCTGTCCCGGAATTCATCCGGTACTGCGGCTTCCGAAACTTTGGCTGGCGGCAAAGATATCGTCAATACTGAAACTGAAGTCGGTTC
>CAYTYO010000017.1:0-16330 GCA_964441445.1 uncultured Gammaproteobacteria bacterium
AGGGAACCGGCCAAACTAATCTTGGCGGAGGTACTGGCTGTTGCGCCTAAGTTAACGTCGGCGGTTAAGGAAACAGGTGACAGGGCACCGGAATTTAACTGCCAGTAGTTTACACTGCCTGATGGAATATTTACCCAGGTTGGTGTGCCGGTACCGTTACTTTGGAGAAATTGTCCGCTTATTCCAGGAGAGTTGAATTGATAAGAGGTTCCATCTCCAAAGGCTATGGCGCCTGCCGTCGGAATAGAAGTAGAGTTTGTACCACCCCTTGTTATGGCTAGTTGCGGTTCAGATGCAAAAGTTCCATTCCCCCCACTCACATAGGTGACGCCGTCGGATAAGCCTGGTACTAACAGACTATTGACGGAAAGACTTCCAGTCAAACCATTGTCGGTAAGTGTAAGTAAATTATTCGTTCCATCGCTTATAGCGAAGGAATTTCCGTCACCAATGGTTGCAGTGTAATTTCCTGTAACTGTGAGGCCAGTTGCGGTGTAAGTTCCACCAGAAATATTACCTCCTGAGAGAGTTCCGCCGGATATGGTTGCCCCATTAAAGGTTCCGGCGTTGATTGTTCCGATACCACTGAGTGATGGTGAACCAATGCCGACAATGTTGCCTGTAAGATTGTATCCGCCTATATTTGTGGCAGCCACATTTTGGACAGTAAAAGTTCCGTTTGTGCCATTATCACTGATCGTGGCTAGAGTGTTTGTTCCATCTGTTATTGCTAGTGCTGAACCGTTCGAAATGTTGACTGTTGGACTGGCTGAAGTCAGATTTAAATCAGAGGATATATTTACATCTCCGTTTGCGTCCACAAAAAAATATTTTGTAAGTCCCGAGTTGTTTGTAACGCTAAATATGTCAACCGTTCCTCCGGAAGCCTGAGCAATAATTAAACCGGTGGCGTTGGAAGATGAAGGTGTAATGATTTGAGTGGCGATTGGGGTGGTACCAATACAACTTCCTGAGCAAGTTGTAGACGTTGTGGTCCAAGTCGGGAGACCACTAGACAGTGTTAAAATTTGACCATCAAGACCAGCTGCAAGAGTGGCCAGTTGACTGGAAGATGAGGCATATAATAAATCTCCGATCACAAAGTTGGTTATGCCTATTCCGTTGTTAGTAGAGCTGATAGTTACTTTTTTATCGCTGGCATTAGTTGATAGCGAAATTCCGCTGCCGGCCGCAAACTCGAGTGTAGCTTTATTACCACCAGCATTTATTTCAGATTGCCCCGTAACTTTTATTTTGGAAAAAAACTCTTGGGCTGATCCCGGGTCGGTGTTTTTGATCGTGGTACCGGTGATGGAAATACCTGCATCCGCACTAAGTGACACGTCTCCACTTTGACCTTGAAAGCTATTTACGCCTACGGTAGTAGCGGAAATGGTGGGTGTTTGACCGGCAGAGATTGTAATGCCAGGACCTGCAATTAAACCGTAGATAATGTTTGGAGCTGTTAAATTTCCTTCTACATTCACATTCTGCGAAAAATTTGCGGGGATATTTACACCCAATTGAAGATTCCCGGCGACAGTTTGTGTAGCAAGAACGGTTTTGGGAACGTCTGAGAGGGAAAAGTCTGTAGGAGTAGAGTCGTAAAGCGCGTTTTTGCGAGAAATAAGTTTACCTATGTCGAGAGGAAGTTTTGTATAGGTGGCTACAGCTGAAACGACAGATACAGCCAGTAGAAGTGTAATTAACGCAGTCTTGCGGGAAAAAGTGAGAAGGGGATTAAAGACATGCTCATTTCTGGAAAAGAAGCTATTTTTGTCGAATTTCGCTTTTGCCTTCTGAGAACTGGTCAAATTCGGAATGGGGATTATAGGTGTGAGGTGAAGTAAGTTTTCTCGAGGCTGAGGTTTAAAATTCTGTAATTGAACTAGTGAATATCGTCTCTGGTTGCCTATTGTTCTCTCTGGTATTAAAACGCCTTGTTTTTCCCAACGACGAAGAGTTTTCGTTGACACTTTCAGGAAATCGGCAGCTTCCTGGATGGACAGACGAAAGGGATATTTAAGTGAGTTGGGCAGATTGGCAGGCATTTTTGAGGCTAGAACTTGGACATTGGGTAAGTTTGTCTAAGTTTATTATTATAATGATTATTTATTACATCTGCGGTGTCAAGCCCTAAATTGAAAATTGGTGTTTCTTTTTTTTGACAATCGAACTAAACTAGATTAGTGACCAGATGTTTATTAGTCATTGTTGGATCTTTGTTACTGATGGTAACTCCAAGAGCAGTCTTTGCTCAGGATGCGGCTATTGGAGTGTCTCAAACCATGGTAATTGCGGAAAATGAAATACCTGATGGCAGTATTGTGTGCCTATCAGAGATTGGTGTAATTAAGTGTAATTCTGAATATGATGTTACTATGTTCGGTGTATTTATTGAGGCACCTGCGGTAATTTTAGACAATCTTGATTTAGTTGACGGAAAGGCTGTTGCATCTTCTGGCAAAGCTTATGTCAGGGCATCCGATAAAAATGGAATTATCAGCAACGGATCTTTTGTAACAACGTCGACGGATCCGGGAGTTGGACAGTTGGGCACTAAAAGTGGAAATGTGTTAGGTGTGGCTATGGGTTCGGTAGAAGGCCGAGATCAGAGCGGGACGGGCAAAGTCCTGGTGGCAATAGATATTCGCCCAGCAATCGTGTCACGGACAGCCAGGGGAAATATTTTAGAAACATTAAAAGAGGGTTTACTGGCACCAACATTAACTCCCCTGGCCTCGCTAAGATATTTGCTGGCAATATTGATTGCGATTTTGGCTTTTATTTTGGGGTTTGTTTACTTCGGAAGGGTGGCTAGACAAGGGGTTGAAGCATTAGGACGTAATCCATTAGCGGGTAGGGCTATTCAGTTAACAGTTATTCTTAACTTATTTTTAACCTTGGTTATCGTAATAGGCGGACTGGTTCTTGCCTACATTATTCTGATAATATAACCTGAATATGAGTTTTGAGTTGCTAGCAGTTGTAGTTTTAAGCACAATTTTAGGAGTAGTTTTGTTTTCTTATGAACGGGCGGTTACGCAATTATTGAAGTTAAAGAGGGAGAAAAATGAGGAAGAAAAAGCTTCGAGATTATATGCTTTAAGATTGATCAAAGATGCACGGGAAAAAGCGATTGAGATAATTGGTGAAGCAAAAGTAGACACGATTAAGTGGCGAGATACACTGGATGAGGAAATAATGAAGCTGACAGATGAACAGCTAGTCGAGTATAAAGAAAAATTACAAACTATATCTAAAGATGTCGAAAAAGATGTAAAGATAGGAGCAGAAGATTTTAGGAAGGTCTTGGAAATGGAGACAGTCGGAGTACAAAAGGCGGTAGCAAAGCGAGTCCAGGATGAATTTAGTGTAATAGAAGAGCAAATCCAAGAGTATAAATCAGAAAAAATAAAGGAAATTGAAGCTAAATCTGAAGTGTTGCTAGATAAAGTGGTGAGGGAAGTTTTTGGTAAGGGTCTGACAATTAAAGACCATGAGCAATTAATTATTCGATCTCTTGATCAGGCTAAAAAAATAAATGCAATTTAATCAAGTAGTATTACCTGATTTGGTCCTTAAGAGCGATGTTTATACCGCCTTGCGGGAATTAGACCTCTTGATTAGTTCGGTGTATAAAGATGGTGAATTTGGTTTTGAAAAAGTGATTAAAACGCTTATAAATAGCGATTTACACGATGCGGTAATTGAAAATTTGCAAAAAAATAATGCTGGTGACAGCCAAAAAATCAGAGCAGCAGTTTTATTGGAAATGCGAAACTCAATATCTAAGATTCACGTTTTACATTTAGAGTTAGCAGTTATACCGACTAAACAACTGACTACAACAATTCATAAATGGGCAGAGATAAATATTGGTGAAAAAGTTGTTTTGGATTTAACCTACAATGAAGTCTTGATAGCCGGAGCTAAGATTACATACGAAGGCAAATATACTGATGAAAGTTTATTGAAGTATTGGCCTGAAATTTGGAGCCGGGTAAGAAAAAAACCCGCGAATTGATTTTATGGATACCGATTCTGCCCTATTTGATAAATATCTAGATCAGTATGGTGAAGTGGGGTTTGCAGGGAAATTGTTCCAGTCCGTGGTGGAACTGTCCGGCTTACCGAGCGTGCGCTTGGGCGAAATGGTGATGTTTGAAACTGGTCAACTAGGCCAGGTCGTGGCTTTAAAGGAAGGTGGAGTGGAAGTGTTGGTGTTATCAAAAGACACAATTCGAGTGGGAACGAGGGTGACCAGGACAGGGAGGAAGTTAACGGTACCGGTGGAGGAGAAAATTTTGGCACATACAGTTGACGTGCTGGGGAGGGTAATTACCGGTACGGCACTTACAGCAAGTGAAGGTGAGGTGGCGATTGATGTCGAACCTTCGGGAATTTCTTCCAGGGTAAAGGTGAATAAACCCATGTATACGGGCGTAATTTTGGTTGATTTAATGATTCCTCTGGGGATGGGGCAAAGAGAATTAATTGTAGGAGATCGGAAGACCGGTAAGAGTCACTTATTACTTCAATCGGCGGTTACGCAGGCTAAATTGGGTCGGGTAGTGATATATGCTGCAATTGCAAAGAAGAAGATGGAAGTAAAACGGATTGAAGCTTTTCTGAAGGAAAAAGGGGTATGGGAGAATTCGGTGGTAGTCGCGGCATCTTCTCAGGATTCCCCCGGGGAAATATTTTTAAGCCCATATACAGCAATGACTATTGCGGAATTTTTTAGAGATAGGGGGCGAGATGTACTGTTGATCCTCGATGACTTGACCGCACATGCAATTTTTTACAGAGAACTGTCACTTATTTCCCGCAAATTTCCGGGAAGAGATTCATATCCAGGAGACATTTTTTACGCACATTCAAAGCTATTGGAAAGAGCCGGTAATTTTGCGGTAAATGGAAAAGAGGTTTCGATTACTTGTCTTCCAATTGCGGAAACAGTGCAGGGTGATATTACCGGTTATATACAGACAAATTTGATGTCTATGACCGACGGTCACGTCTTTTTTGACGGCGAACTTTATTTTAAAGGCCGGCGACCGGCTATTAATCCGTTTGTTTCAGTCACCCGGGTGGGACACCAAACCCAAACCAACCTTGCCCGTGAAGCTGGCCGGGCATTGTTGGATCTGTTGTCAAGTTATGAACGGACGCAGAGTTTTTTAAAGTTTGGGGCTGAGCTTGGGGAGAGTTCGAGACAGATATTGACTATGGGGGAGAGGGCACTGCAATTTTTTGACCAGCCAATTGATGTAGTGGTGCCATATTCTTTGCAGTTGGTATTGTTTGCGTTGTTGTTGTCGGGGATGTGGGCAGGAAAGGATATGTCTAAAGCGTTAACGGCTTATGAAAAAGACGGGGAATTTTCCAGATTAGTGGAGACGATGGTGGCTGAAAGTGATAGTTTAAATGGGCTGATGGATAAAGTGAGGAGGTCAGCGGACAAAATATTACCGGTATTATCATGATTACCAAAAAACAAATCAGCGCGGAAACAGATGGATTATTGTCATTGAAAGGACTGGTTGAGGTGTACGAGGAGATAGCAGCCGGACGAATGCAAAGGATTAGGGGGGCGGTTTTGCAGTCAAGGCAATTTTTAGGTGGACTATTAGAAGTATTTAAAAGAGTTAAGGCTGCTTACCAAAAAAAGGATCAGTCCGGAGTATCTGTCAGGCCAAGGAATGGTAAAACAGTGGCAGTGTTTATTTCGGCAAATTCCGGTCTGTACGGAGATATTGTAGAGAAGAGTTTTGAGAAGTTTGCCCAATTCGTAAAACAAGCTGACCCTGAGGTGGTGGTTTTAGGGAAATTAGGAGTGAAGATGATGACCGATAGATTGCCGGGTAGGCTGTACAATTATTATGATTTTTCAGACGAAGGGGTGGATGTGGAAAGCTTCGAGATGATCATGAGATACCTGGTGCAATATGAAAAGATTTTGGTGTTTTACGGCCAATTTAAGACGATTTTAAATCAGGAACCGGTAGTAACTTCAGTTTCCGGGGATGCAATTCAGGCGGAGGAACAGGCGGCAATAGACGCGAAAATAAAACAGGTAGCCAGACAGTATATTTTCGAGCCATCTGTGGCCGAAGTGGCGAGGGTATTCGAAGGGCAAATTTTAGCTTCAGTTTTTGAACAAACATTGCATGAGTCACAATTGTCAAAATTTGCTTCGAGAATGCTGGCGTTGGATAAATCGGTAGAGAATATCGAGCGAAGGTTAAATAGAATAAGAAGCGAGGGGGTTAAATTGCGACATAAAACGCAAAACAGGAAACAGTTAGGGACATTTTCAGGCGTATCATTATGGTCAAATTAAGAGTATGGAAACAAAAATAAAAAACTTAGGGAGAATAGTTACAGTGAAAGGGAACATCGCTGAAGTTGAATTCGGCGAGACGTTGCCGGAAATTCACAATATTTTGGTTTTGGCTGAAAAAAAAGAAGTGAAATTGAAAGTGTATTCTTCTTCAGGAGAAAACCGTTTTTATTGTTTGGTTTTAGCTTCAAGTGATGCGTTATACCGGGGAGCGGAAGTGATTGATACGGGTGCCAGTATGTCAGTTCCGGTTGGTGATGAGGTATTAGGTCGGGTAATGAATGTTTTCGGAGATGCAGCAGATGGAGGAGCAGAAATAATTACAAAGGAAAGAAAACCGATTTTTGGATCTTCGCCGAGTTATGAAGAAATATCAACCAAATCGGAGATTTGGGAGACCGGGATTAAGGCTATAGATTTATTTTCGCCGTTATTAAAGGGCGGAAAAATGGGTCTATTCGGAGGAGCCGGTGTAGGAAAGACCTTGTTATTGACGGAAATGATGCATAACGTGGTGACGGCAGTTCCCGGAAATGCGTCTGTTTTTTCAGGGGTGGGGGAAAGGACCAGGGAAGGTCACGAATTGTATGGAGAACTTAAAAGCAGGGGATTACTGCAATATGTGAGTTTGATTTTTGGTCCAATGGGAGCCAATGCCGCAGTTAGGTTTTTAACGGGGCTTACAGGGGTTACCATGGCTGAGTATTTTCGGGATAACGGAAAAAATGTCCTGTTTCTGATCGACAACGTTTTTCGTTTGGCTCAAGCAGGAAATGAGTTGTCGACGTTGATGAATACCATACCGTCTGAGGATGGCTATCAGGCCACCTTAGCCTCTGAGATGGCTGAGTTCCACGAGAGACTGGTGTCTACCCAAAAAGGTGTAGTATCCTCCATCGAGGCTATTTATGTGCCGTCTGATGATCTTCTGGACCAGGGTGTACAATCGATTTTTCCATATTTAGACTCAGTGGTGACACTTTCCCGGACCGTTTATCAACAAGGCAGATTACCGGCAATTGACATTTTGTCTTCAAATTCGTCAGCGCTTAATCCACTGGTTGTGGGCCAGCTGCATTATGATACGGCGGTAAGAGCTCAGGTAACCTTAAATAAGGCTGAAGGTTTAGAACGAATGGTAGCTTTAGTAGGTGAGTCGGAATTGTCGGCGGAAAATCAATTGTTGTACAGAAGAGCAAAAAAAATAAAGAATTTTATGACGCAGAATTTCTTTGTGGCTGAAGATCAAACCGGCCGAAAAGGGGCATTTGTGAAATTGACCGATACTATCGCCGGAATAGCACAGATATTGGACGGCAAGTACGATCAGGTTCCGGAAGATAAATTTCTGTATATAGGAATAGCAAGCGAGGTTGAGGGAGGTGGCGGTAATAGTGGCTGATGCAACTTTGCGAGTAGAGGTGAGGAGCAGACAGGGCTTGGTATTTGAAGGTGATTTGTTTGCTGTCACTTCATACAATGCCAAAGGTGAATTTGATGTTTTGCCGACACATGCCAACTTTGTGTCAATGATTCAGAAAAAAATAGTGCTGAGAAAAGCAAATGGGAAGATTGAAGAATTGACAATCGATAACGGGATTATGATGGTAGAAGACAACCAGGTGAGGATATTTATCGGGATCTCTAAGGTATAAAAATGCCTATACATCAACCCGTATGAGGTGTGTTAGCGGTCGATACTAGTGTTTGATAGGTGGTGTAATTTGAAGAAGAAATTTGCAAATATGCAGAAAAAAACTCAGGTCGGTATATTGTAATATATTTTGAGGTTTTTGAAAAGTAAATTTGTTTTAAAGATGGGCTTTTTTTCCTTTGATGGTACAATTGGGAGGTGGAATTAAAGCGAAAACTGAATGAAAAAATTGTAGGTGCGTTGAATGGTGAAGTTGCCAGTGAGGAAGTGAAGTGGGAACATCCAGAACGCGAAGAGTTTGGAGATTACTCTACAAATTTGGCTTTGGTGAAGAAGGGCGGCAAGAACTTGGCTTTGAAAATTGCTGAGATATTGAGCGGAGAGCCAGAAATTGAAAAGGTGAGTGTCGAAGGTCCGGGATTTGTGAATGTTTATGTAAAGAACAGTGTATGGCAGGAAAATTTAGCTGAGATTGAAAAGTTAGGAAACGATTACGGTATGGGGCACACAATGAGTGGGGAAAAAATTATGGTTGAGTATGCCCATCCGAATACACACAAGGAGCTGCACGTCGGACACATGCGAACATTGATTACCGGAGAGGCGTTGGCCCGAATATTTGAGAAAAACGGGGCAAGTGTTTTTAGGGCAAATTATCAGGGAGATATCGGACCCCATGTGGCCAAGGCTATTTGGGGGACACAAAAAATAATGTCTGAAAGGAAATTGGATTGGGACAAGGCGGAACAAATTGGGTTGACAGAAAAGGCTCACTTGTTGGGAGAAGGGTATATATTGGGCAGCGGTGAATATGAGGATAATAAACAGGAGATTGATAAACTGAATAAAGATTTGTATGAAAAAAAGAAAGATGTTATGGGCATATATGAGCAAACTAGACAATGGAGTTTAGATTACTATAAGTCTTTTTATGACAGATTAGGGACAAAATTTGACCGATTATTTTTTGAATCAGAGGTGGCGGATCGCGGACTGCAATTGGTAAAAGCCAATGTGGGGAAGGTCTTTGAAGTTAGTGACGGGGCGATTATTTTTAACGGTGAGAAGCATGGGTTACACAAACGGGTATTCGTAACCAGCGATGGAAATCCGACATATGAGGGAAAAGAGATGGGGCTGGCTTACCTGCAACATGAGACATTTCCGTTTGACCGGTGTATCCACGTAGTGGCGAACGAGCAAAGTGGTTACTTTTCAGTGGTTATTAAGGCGCTTGAGACTATGGACAAGGTATTTGATGGGCGGGAAGTTCATTTAGCTATGGGGATGGTGAACCTGGTCGGTCGGAAGATGTCCTCCCGGACGGGTGAAATTTTGACCGTAGGAGGGTTGATAGAGGAAATAAAGGCTATGACAAGGGACTTAATTAGAAAAACTGACATATCTGCCCAAGAAATGGAGAAAATATCCGAAACAGTTACCTTAGCAGCCATTAAGTACTCAGTGCTAAAAAGTAACCCGGAACTCAATGTTGCCTTTGATCCGAAACAGTCGGTAAACCTGGAAGGCAGCTCCGGTCCATATCTACAATACACGTACGCCCGGTGCCGAAGTGTAATTGCAAAAGCAGATATTCCAGATACGGAGGTTGTAGAGGTGTTAGCTGTGGAAGAAATACGGTTGATGCGCTGGCTGGCTAGATACCCGGAGGTGGTGCACGAGGCCGGTGTAAGAATGGCGCCTAACTTGGTAGCTACATATTTGCAGGAGTTGGCAGCCAGGTTTAACTCATTTTACAATCAGCACTCCATATTGTCTGCTGATAAAAAGGAGATAAAAAACATGCGGGTGAGACTGACGAGGAGTATCGCGCAGGTACTGAGCAACGGGTTGGGGCTGTTGGGAATTGAAACACTGGAACGAATGTAACTTAAATTACCGGATGACTAATCCATAAAATTCATCTAAAATCAGCTACTGATGTATACGTTTTATAGATTGTCAAATGGAGTGAGAGTAGTCTTGGTGCCAATGGCGGGAGTGGAGAGTGTGGGGATTGGGACTTATATCAAAACCGGGAGTAGATATGAAAGTCCTCGGATAAGCGGTTTATCGCATTTCCTGGAGCATATGGTGTTTAAGGGCACGAAAAAGTACCTCAGCCATAAGGACACTAGCTATCTGGAAGGGCTCGGAGCTATTCAAAATGCCTGGACTGACGTGGATGCGACGGCTTACTGGTGCAAGATTGTGGCAGAAAGATGGGCGGAAGGATTGGACCTGATGTCTGAATTAGCGCTTAACCCGACATTTCCAAGCCAGGATTTAGAGATTGAACGGGGAGTTATTTTGGAAGAGATTAACAGACGGGAAGACCGACCCGACGAAATAGTATCAGAGGGGTTACAAGAGAAGCTGTTTGTCGGAAATCCGTTGGAGATGACAGTGCTGGGTCGAGCGGAAGTAATAAAAAGTGTCACTAGGAGAGATTTTATCGATTACCACAGCCAGCAGTACGTTGCTGGGCGGATGGTAGTAGTTGTAGCAGGAAAATTGGCCAATGAGGCAAAAATCAGAGCAACAATCGAGAAGTTGTATGGTAAATTGGCTCCTGATGCAGGGAAGGATTTTCAGACCGTGGATAATAATTTGGTAAGTTCCGAGGCGGCGGTGCATTTTAAAAAGACGGCAGACCAAATTCATTTTGAAATAGGGATGAGGGCGTTTAATTCTAAAGACAAGCGCCGGTTTGCTTTGGCAGTTCTGACTTCGTATTTAGGCCAGGGCTTATCAAGCAGACTATTTACAGAGTTAAGAGAGAAGCGGGGGCTTTGCTACAGTGTTCAAGCAAGCGCCTCACACATGGAGGATGTGGGAATGTGGAGCGTGTATGCCGGTGTGGCTAAAGACAAGTTTTCTGCCGCGCTTGTGGCGGTATGGGAGGAAATGAAGCGATTAAGGGAAGTACATTTAGATGAAAATGAACTAAAAGCGGCCAAAGAAAAAATACGCGGCCAGATAGTGTTTGCAAAGGAAAACCCCATTTATCAAATGGAATTTTTTGCCCGACAGGCTCTGGATAAACCTGAAGAAATGATAGATTACGATACCTTTATAAGTAGTTTGAATGAGGTAAATTCGGATGAGATAAGGGAAGTGGCGCGGGAATTATTTAAGGCGGACAATTTACGGCTTTCCATAGTTGGCGAGACAACTCAGGCACAGGGACAAGAAATGGTTCAGCTCTTGAGAGATTGAGAGAAGGGCAGTAAAATAGCTTGTAGTTATGTTGGATTTAGAATTTCCGATAGTAGGGACAAAAGTTAATGGTTTAACCCAGACTTTTGATATCAATAGCCTTGAGGGCAGAAAAGAGTACTTTCGAGCTAAAATCGGTGGAGAAATCGACAGAATAAAACGGTATCTGGCGACAGGGACGTTTATGGCTTATCTGGTGGGTAAGAAAAACTCCGGTAAGGGCACGTACTCCAACCTGATGGGGGAAATTTTCGGAAAGGATAAGATTGCTTTTGTGGGGATAGGAGATCTGGTACGTGAAGTACATACTGGCTGGGATGATTTTGTTAAAACCGATGATTATATTAAGTTAAAAAAGAACTACAGAGGGTTTATTAGCTTTGATGAAGCGGTGGAAAGGCTGCATGGGAGGGGAACCACGAGTTTGCTGCCGACAGAGTTTATTTTATCTTTGCTAAAGGTCAGATTGGCTAAATATTCGGGAAAGGCGATATTTGTGGACGGCTTGCCGCGGGATATAGATCAAGTGTCATATTCACTATTTTTCCGGGATCTGGCGAACTTTCGTGATGATCCTGATTTATTTGTTTTGATTGATATTCCCTTGTCGGTAATCGACGAGAGGATTAAATATCGGGTAATTTGTCCAAAGTGCAGGAATTCCCGTAATTTAAAACTGTTGGTGACTAAAGATATCGGGTATGACAGCAAAACCGAAAAGTTTTTTCTGAAGTGTGACAATCCGGAATGTAACGGAGAGAGAATGGTGCCAAAAGAAGGTGATGATTTGGGGATAGGACCGATTTCCGAGAGGTTAAAGAAGGATGAACAGATTTTGAGAATGATTTTTGATTTGCATGGGATGCCTAAGGTGCTACTGAGAAATCATGTACCGGCAAATCAGGCGGAAAAGTATTATGACCACTATGAATTAACCCCAGAGTTTGTTTTAAAGCGGAACGATAAAAAAGACACAATTGAGGTGGAGGAGAAGCCCTGGACAATAAAAGATGATAACGGAATTAAGTCTTATAGTCTTATGGCTCCGGCTGTAGTCGTGAGCATGGTAAAGCAACTAGCTGACGTTTTGGAAGTGTGATTTGAGGCTGATAATTGATCATAAATTGTGAACGTTTTTGAAGGTTCCCTATTGACATGGATTTCTGGAAGTGGTTCTATGGATGTATGAGTGCAAGGAAAGTTGATATAAGTCCAAAGATTGAAATCCATGAAAGTTTTAGTGGATTGTCTGGCATGGGTGTGGGTCAGGAAACATCCGTTATGGTTTCAGCAGAGCCAACAACCAAAAACGGTTTTAAAGGACTTATAGAACAAATTTTCCAGTTTGTAACGGTTGGCGGCGACTTCGCTTAAAGAAGCTTCGGCCGGTTTTTAGACTAAGAAAAAAGAAGTAGTTTTAGTCGGGGTGGAGAGAATTGAACTCTCTGCCTCTCGGTCCCGAACCGAGCGGTCTACCGATGACCTACACCCCGGACAGATACTGAACCTATTTGATTTTACCTTATACAGGAGAAATATAGGAGGGTTTTGGGGTAAAATTGTGAAGTTCGGGTAATTGTTCCCGTAGTTCAACGGATAGAACGAGGGTTTCCTAAACCCTAAATCTCAGTTCGATTCTGAGCGGGGACACAAAACAGGTTACCTGAGGGTAAGAGCGTAAAGGTTGGGGGTGGCTGAGGTAGAGGCTGCTGGGGTGGTTTCAAAGCTGGTAAGGAGAAGCATTTGTTTGCCGGAAGTGTAGGGTATGGCAGTGTTTTCAAAAAGTGGGCCGGAATAGATGGTGGTTTGGTTTTGGCTGTCGTACTCAATGATGATGACACGGTTATTTTCAATTCGGTACAAATGGGAGGAAGTTGGGAACCACGCCCAGCCGGAAGGGTGGCCGGACGGAATACTAAGTGGCAGCGACTTGGTGGTCTTAACCGGTTTTTTGGCGGCCGGCGAGGGGGTGGGGAGAGGAGTGAGGCTGATAAAGAAATTACGGTCCTCTTCCAAATCGTAGACATAGGTATGTCCAGGAACCAGGGAGCGGGTTTGATTTTGAGTGCTGCTGCCTGGTAAAGGCTTTTTAATTTGGTCGGGCAGGGTGGCTGAAGCGGTAGCGGTATAAAGAATTTTGTTTTCCCGAGGAGCCCAGACAATATCGGCCGAGGAGGTGGCCAGAACATTTTTTAAAATGGGAGGCAGGGTGTTAAATTTTTGCAAATCCTGGGCCTTCTCGCGGCTTTGCCAATCCTGGAGGAGATAACTTAAAGAATTGGTTGCGGGGGCAACTTGCTGGTTGGCGGGGTCAATCAGGTATGCGGAAGGGCTGGAGGGTTTTGATTGGATATCAGTGACTAAAATATGGCGGGAGTCGGGGGACCAGATTAAAGCTAGTGTACTGGCGGGAAGGGAAAGCGGAAGTGATCCGGAGAGGCGAGATTCCCGGGTAAAAGTGCCGAGAGGAGATTCGGTGATATCAAGAGTGTGGATTTGATTATTTTTAGAGATGAAAGCCACTTTGGTTCCGTCGGGAGACAGAGTAACATGAGTGGCTGTTTGAGTACTTACCGGTTTAAGCGAGGGGACTGAAGGAAAGAGAACAGCGGTGGCAGTAGTAACGATTTCTCTTTCAATTTTGAGGTCTTTTTTCCACGACTGATAGCCTTCTTTTTTAAATTCAACCAAATAATCTCCAGGAGGTAAATTGAGGTTAGAGTTGGTGATGGAAGAAGTTTGTACGCCATTAATCCAAATCTGAGAGTTTTCCGGGTAGGTGTGGGTAGACAAGATACCGGTTACGGTGATCTGCCCGTTTTGAAGATTGGGACGGTAGCCTTTAGCAAAAAGGACCACTAAAACAGTACAAATGGGAACGACGATAAGTCCGGCGACAAAGGAGAGGAGGCGAGTTCGAACGATATTCGGCATAGCTTACGAGATTAACCATAATTTTAACATGCTGTGGGTGTTTTCCCTGTCCCGCATATACCCTCTCTGGACAAATTAACGGAAGTGTCATTAAATCAACACGCGCAGCAGAAATTAGTACTAGTTCCAAGAATGTCAAAGTAGATCAAGTATGTTTAGTCAGAGAATTGCTATAGACCTGGGGACGGCCAACAGTGTAGTTTGGCAGGCCGGACATGGAATTGTGATGAATGAACCAACGGTGGTCGCCGTCGGAGTGGAAGACGGTAGGGTGGTGGCGGTCGGGAATGAAGCTAAAGAAATGTTAGGAAGAACGCCGGGTAATATTGCGGCCAGCAGGCCGATGCGGGACGGAGTTATTGCTGACTATAGGGTGACCCAGGCGATGTTGAAGTATTTTATTCAAAAAGTGTGCGGAAATGTGTTTCTGTTTAAGCCGGAAGTGATGATTTGCGTACCTGCGGGAGTTACTCAGGTGGAGAGGCGGGCAGTACTGGACGCAACTTTGTCAGCCGGGGCAAAAGTCGCGTATCTGATTGATGAACCGTTAGCGGCTGCTATCGGAGCGAAGCTGCCTATTGCCGCGGCTTCCGGGAATATGATAATTGACATCGGCGGCGGGTCAGCTGAGGCGGCGGTAATTTCACTGGGCGGGGTTGTGGTGCATAAGAGTGTGCGGATAGCCGGGAATAAAATTGATGAGGCGGTTATTAATTACTTGCGGAAGAAATATAACCTGATGGTGGGAGAAACGACGGCGGAAGAGGTAAAGATGCGCATAGGTTCGGCGGTGATTTTGCCGGAAATTGAAGCGATGGAAGTGAAAGGCAGGGATAACATTACCGGACTGCCACGGGCACAGATGGTTTCGTCCACGGAAATTACAGAGGCAATACGACCAGTGCTGCTGCAAATTATCGGGGCGGCTAAGGGAGTATTAGAGGAAACCCCGCCGGAATTGTCTTCAGATATTATTGATAAAGGCATAGTAATGAGCGGAGGGACGTCGATGTTGAAAAATTTTGATAAATTAATGACTGAAGTGACCGGCGTACCGTGTCATGTGGCAGAAGATCCGTTGTTGTGTGTGGTGCGGGGAACCGGAGTTGCCGTCGAGAATTTGGACTTGTATAAGAAAAGTGTGGCTAAGAAATAAAAAAAACCGTCCCAAAAAGACTTTGCGGACGGTTTTTTGTCAAGCTTTACTTAAGTTCGACCGTTGCTCCGGCAGTTGTAAGCTTAGTTTTAGCTTCTTCAGCAGCAGCTTTATTGACGTTTTCGGCAATAACAGCTCCGGGTTTTTCGGAAAGATCCTTGGCTTCTTTCAAACCAAAATTAGGATTAATTTCACGAAGTGCCTTGATGACGGCGATCTTGTTGGCTCCGCCTTCCTTAAGGACGACGGTAAAGGAAGATTGCTCTTCAACCGGTGCTGCATCAGCAGCGGCAGCGGGGGCGGCAGCGGCAGCTACGGGAGCTGCGGCAGTGACACCAAATTTTTCTTCCAAAGCTTTGACGAGTTCAGCTAGCTCGATAACGGAAAGTTTTTCGATTTCGCTGATTAGTTTTTGAATTTTATCTGACATGATTTGTGTGTCACCTCCTTTTAGTTAGGTTTGATGCGGGCAATTGCATCCAATGTTCTGACTAACTGAGAAATGGGCCAGTTTAAGTTGTAGGCCAGGCCAAAGTGAGGGGATTTGAGAGTGGTGACCGTTTTGGTGATAAGGATGTCTTTGGAGGGAAGGGCGGCGAGTGAAGCAATCTGTTCTGCTGATAATTCTTTATTGTCCAAGAAGCCCATTTTGAAACTGGGAAGGGTGTTTTTTTTGGCGAATTCAGCTACGGCTTTGATGGCAGATATCTCATCGTCAAGAGAAAATACAAAGGCTGACGGGCCTTCAAGTTGGAAATCTGAGTGGCCAAGAGCGATGGAAAACAGGGTATTTTTGGTTACGATCAGTTGACCACCGGCTTTTTTTACCGCCTTGCGAAGTTCGGTGGCCTGAGAAACTTTAAGGCCTTTGTAATCGACTACAGCGACGGATTTGGATTTATCCAGCAGGGCTTTTAGCTCTGATATTAGAGATACTTTTACGGGTTGAAGTTTTTTAGGTGACATAACCACATCGGCGGGACTTATTTTTTTGCCACGCTGTCTTAATGGTAACGTAACT
>CAYTYO010000018.1:0-13736 GCA_964441445.1 uncultured Gammaproteobacteria bacterium
GCAAAATCAAGTGCATCATATTCCAACAGTTTAAGGTATTCGTCTTCACTCACTATACTTGTTGGTTTAATTGATTGGACAATATCGGATAATCGTTGATATAAGCTGCTAATTTTTTCGATCTCAATAGTTTCTTGATCCTTTATGACCTGTATTTCTTGTCTGTTCTTAAGGCTAAGCTGATCCAATGCTAAGGCCTGAGCATCTTCATTAAGTTTCTCAGATTTAAGATCTTTTTCGTTACGATCAGAGCTTTTGTCAATCAAAGAAACCCGTTTCTGGTATTCACTTTTTATTGCATCTTTTTTATCAGAAAATTCCTTCTGCAATCTTTCAATCGTCTTTTCTCGTTGAGATTCATTAACAGATTCGACAATATATTGAGCAAAATAAATTACGGACTCTAATGATTTTGGTGGTACATCCATGAGCAAGGAGAGCCGAGAAGGAGAACCTTTAAAATACCAAACATGTGAGACTGGACAGGCTAGAGTAATATGCCCCATGCGTTCGCGACGCACGCGCGAATGTGTAACTTCAACTCCGCATTTGTCACAGACAATCCCCTTGTAGCGAATTCTTTTATACTTACCACAATAACATTCCCAGTCTTTTACTGGTCCGAATATTCTTTCATCGAAGAGGCCATCTTTTTCTGGTCTTAAAGTGCGATAGTTGATAGTTTCCGGTTTTGTCACTTCTCCATGCGACCACACTTTTATTACTTCCGGGGAAGCCAATTTGATTTGAAGACTAGTAAAATCTTGAATATTTTTAAATGAGTCTTGATGGATATTATTTTTTGATTGTTGCATATGATTAGTAATACTTTAGGATTCTAAAATAGCAGCGTTTTCAGGCTCTGTTTCGGTCAATGGAATAACAATTTTAGACTGGTCATCAGAGATGGTGACATTTTCTTCTGCAATTGTGGAAGCAGCATCATCTAGCTTCATTTTGACTCCATGAGGAATTACCTGTAAACCCAAACTTTGTAATTCCTTGACTAAAACATTAAAGGATTCTGGCACGGAGCTAGTGGGAATTTCTGTACCTTTAACAATAGCTTCGAATGCTTTAGCTCTGCCTACGACATCATCTGATTTTATAGTGAGCATCTCCTGAAGTGTATGAGCCGCACGGTGACTCTCCAAAGCCCAAACCTCCATCTCTCCCAGACGCTGGCCGCCCATTTGCGCCTTACCACCTAATGGTTGTTGTGTTACAAGAGAGTATGGTCCAGTGGATCTGGCGTGAGTTTTATCCTCTACCATGTGATGAAGTTTCAATATATAGCCAACTCCCACAACGGAAGATTCTTCGAAAGCCTTACCCGTCCGTCCATCATATAGTTTGGCTTTACCAGAAATCGGTAAATTGGCTTCCGTCATTGATGTAGCAATTTGGTCTTCTGAAATCTTCTCAAAAACCGGAACAGCAACTTTTTTATTTAGCTTTGCCATCGCCCAGCCTAAACGTGCCTCCAATAATTGTCCGAGATTCATACGTGATAAGACTGAAATTGGAGAGATTAGCAAATCTACCGGTGTGCCATCAGCGAGATATGGCATGTCTGCAACTGGAACTATGCGGCTAATAACGCCTTTATTTCCATGCCTACCAGCGAGTTTATCACCGACGCTTATTTTTCTTATCTGGGCTACTTTTACAATAACTCTTTTGTTTACTCCTGGGGGTAATTCATCACCCGCATCACGATCTAAAACTTGAACATCTACTACGATACCCCTTTCACCGTGTGGCATGCGGAGAGATGTATCCCTAACATCACGAGCTTTCTCCCCGAATATGGCCCTTAAAAGTCTTTCTTCTGCAGAAAGCTCTGTTTCGCCTTTTGGAGCAATTTTTCCTACCAAAATGTCATTGGGGTTTACTTCTGAACCAATAGTGACGACACCCTCTGCATCAAGATTGGCCAAAAAGTTTTCTCCAACATTGGGAATATCTCGGGTCAATTCTTCGGGTCCAAGTTTCGTATCTACAATATCTGCTTCGTGTTCTTCGATGTGGATGGAGGTAAGAACATCGTCACGAACAAGTCGTTCTGATATGGCAATCGCGTCTTCATATCCCAGACCTTCAAATGAGGCATAGGCAACTAATAAATTCTGCCCAAGTGCCAATTCACCATCCTGCGATGATGGGCCATCAATAATCAATTGACCTTTCGTAATTTTTTCACCTAGGGAAACGACGGGTATTTGATTGAAACAAGAACTTTGCGAAGTGCGTTTAAATTTTATTAAATGATAAGTTTCAACGTCTCCCTTAACGACTATGTTTTCCGTTTCGTCTATTTTTTCCGGTTTTTTGTCCAATTTAATAACAATTCTTTGAGAGTCTACTTGTTGAACTACACCGGAGTGGCGGGCATAGATACACCAACCCATGGACGAAGCCACATCTCTCTCAACACCTGTACCAACATTGGGGCTTTGAGGTTTAACTAAAGGTACTGCTTGTGTCTGCATATTTGAACCCATAAGCGCTCTATTGGCAGCATCATTGGCCAAAAAGGGAATTAGAGACGCTGATGTCCCTACGACCTGACGTGGAACGGCATCTATTAGGTCAACATCAGCAATGTTTCCTTCCAAAAAATTGTTTTTATATCTTATTGGGACCCATTCCTCAACAATGTAGCCGTCAGAATTGGCGTGAATATCAGCATGAGAAATCTTAAACTCTTCTTCGTCATCCGCAGTGAGATAGACTATTTCGTTACTGATTTTGACTTTAGTGTTTCCATTAGCCTTTTCCTTAATCAGTTTTCGATAAGGCGCCTCAACAAAACCCAATTCGTTAATCCTGGCGTAAATAGCTAGGTATGTGACTAAACCGATATTTGTACCTTCGGGTGATCTTACTGGGTCAATTCTGCCATATTGGCTGCTATTTACATCCCGGATGCTAAAAGACGCTCTTTCACGAGTAATACCCCCTCGACCCATTACGGTTAGACGCCGTAAATGATCTATTTCTGACAAGGGATTTGTCTGTTCCAATATCTGAGACAATTGAGAGCTTCTAAAGAATTCGTTGACTGATGCTATTACCGGCCGGGCATTAACCAACATGGCAGGAGTAATAAGATCTTCTGTAGAAACTAAACTCATTTTTTCCTTAATAGTGCGTTCTAGCCGAAGTAACCCGTCCCTAAAAGCGGTGAGGCTGACTAACTCACCCACACGGCGGATGCGTCGATTGGCCAAATGATCTATATCATCGACCTTCCCTTTACCGTTTTGGAGAGTGATAAGATATTTTATGGTTTTTACAAGATCGTCCCGCGTAAGAAATTGTTGATCTGAATCCAGACCGAATTTTTTGTTGAGTTTATATCGACCAACCTGGCCCAGATCGTAACGACGAGAGTTAAAAAACAGATCGTAAATAAGTTTTTGAGCATTATCCAGAACAATCGGTTCCCCAGGCCTTAATTTTTTGTAAATTTCAATTAGGGCTTCTTCTGAAGTTTTAGTAGTATCTTTTGCCAAAGTGTTTTCAATGAACTTGTGATTTTCGTCAGTGTCAACATCAGTAAATAATGATCTGATTTGGTCGTCTGAAGATATTCCCATCGCTCTAAGCAATGTGGAAGCAACGAATTTTCTTCTACGGTCAATTCGTACCGACAGTATGTCATTCCGTGAGACTTCGAATTCCAGCCAAGTCCCACGAATGGGTCTTAATTCAGCGTTGTGCAGAATTCTACCCGAAGCTGCATCCAGCTCGGCACCAAAGTAAGCTCCTGGGGAGCGAACTATTTGATTTATTATGGCTCTTTCTACACCGTTTATGACGAATGTTCCTCTATCTGTCATCTGTGGTAAATCACCTAAAAACACCTCTCCTGAGGTGCTTTTACCAGTTTGCAGATTTGTTAGTTTGGCTTGAATGCGAAGGGAAGAAGAGTAAGTCAGGCCTTTTTTTAATGCTTGCTGGGGAGTAATACTTGGTTTTTCAACCGAATGATCGAGAAACTCCAATGTCCAATTCTTTCCGGTAAAATCCTCTATAGGGATTATTTCTTTTAAACTTTTTTTAATTCCTGTTTCTAAAAACCATTGCCACGACTCCTTTTGAAGCTGATTTAAGTTTAGTTCGGGGATATTCGGGTAGGATTTTCCCCAATAGAGACGGCTGGCTTTAGACATCAGATGGCTTATAGGAAAACAAAAAGGCCCTAAGGGCGCAAAAAATCTCGGCTAGCTTATTAGCCTAGACAATTGGGGTAGTTATATCAGGGCCTTAGATATTTGTCAATGTTTCGATTATGTTCAATAAGCGTTTCGGCGTAGTAGGTATTACCATCATTACCTGTAAGGTAATACCAATAGGTTGTATTAGGAGCGTTTTTCACAGCTAATATCGAGGCAAGTCCGGGACTACAAATAGGGCTAGGTGGAAGGCCTAAATATTGATAGGTGTTATAGGCTGAGGGATAATTTATATTTAATACTGGGGACCACCAATCGCAATCGGAAAACGAAATAGTGCAGCTAGAAGAAACGGCATACTGGATAGTAGCATCAATTTGCAGGGGCCAGGAGGAGAATAAACGTTTTTTTATTATACTGGCCACTTTTTGCCTATCTGCTTCGGTCGCGGCCTCTCTTTCTACCAGGGAAGCAATGATTAAAATTTGTCTGTCGGTGAGTTTAGAAGGATCCCGTATAGCAGGGTCGTTGATGTTGAGGCCAGATTTTTGCAGAAATGTTTTGTGTAATAGGCTGATTATTTCAGACGTTGAAGATTGTGGAGAAACCAGGTATGTATCTGGAAAAAGCTGACCTTCCAATGTGGCTGTCTGATCTATAAATGCTTGTGGATCGAATTTGACTTGCAGGCCAGTAAGAACTGAAGAAAAGCGTAAGGCAACCTGCTCTCTCCGCCAGCCTTCAGGGATGGTAACTTTTATACTTTTTGGGCCCTGAAAAAGCTGAGAAAGGGTTTCCGAGGCTGATAATTTCGGGTTTAACGAATATGTCCCGGGAGAGAGTTTTTTTTCCTGATTTGTCGCTTTAAGGTAGATTTTAGCCGCTAAGGACGATCTAATAATTTTTTGTGTTTCCAGCCTAGATAAAATTGATCCTGCCGATTCTTTGTCTGCAATACTAAAAATCTGGAGCGAAACGTCTCCCGTACCCGCTGGCTTGAGATTGTTTGTATACCAAGCAGTAGTAAAAACCAAAACAGCGACAAGAAAAATGAAGAATGGCAATAAAATTTTTGTGTGAAGGCGAAACACAGATCTTAGACCTCTTCAAAAAGTGCCCGGCGATACTTCCCGGTAACGGATTCCTTGATAAAGATTCTGCCGCACTTGTTACAAGTAACTCGCTCGCCCGCTGAATTTGGTTCCTTCTTTCCGTCCGAAAGTTCATTTCCACAACCGACGCACCTTCCTTGGGAAAGTAGCCACGCTTGGACGGGAGCGATAACATTTCTAAACATCTAGGGTACTTTACAATTTGGTTGAATGTGAGTCAAGCCAAGTTTGAAGAATAATGGCCGCCGCTGTCTTATGTTCACGTTTTTTACGTTGTCGTGGTGAAACATGCTGGAGAGAATTAACCGCATCGTATGTGGAAAGTGTCTCGTCCTGAAATACTACTGTAATTTCAGCAAGTACCGGAATTTCATGGATCAAGTTTGCTAGATTCTCAACATCTACCCTTACCGGTCCTTGAGGAAGACCGATAATTATTGTGTGAATGTTATGTTTGGCAATTAGCCGGGGAAGACTTTCCAAGAGACTGCCGGTAGAAATTTCGCATAGGGGTTCCGCTAGCGGGCCAACACTTAATGCCACACCTACTTTAGATTTACCATAATCCAACCCCAAAACTGGTAACATGTGTACGTAAATTATACGGGATATAAGCTAATTAACCAGGTCTGCCTGAATTACGAGCCGACGCCAGTATGTTCCTAGCGGAACACACGTAATTAAGGTTAGTTTGCGAGTGCTGAAGTCCTGCGTGAGTACTTCAATTTGGTCAGGAGTGACTTCAATTCTATTTTTTACCGAGTAAATGTATGAAGTGCCGGCAAATTCGATGTCAATTGAATCTCCTACTTTTATTTGCGTTAAGGGATTAAAAATTGTTAAAGGGTCCTTGGGCCGATAAAACTGGGGCAGGGCAGAGTGGCCGAATATAACAGTATTTCCAAACTCACCCGGCAACGAAGTGCCGGGATAGTGGATTGGGCCTTTTTTTAAGTCAAGTCCATTTACTTTGACCTCTATGTCCTTTAATTTGCTCCCCGGTATTGAAAGTAATAAATAAGGAACGTCGCTGACGGCCGGAGATGGAAGAAGTGCCGTTTTAATAAACCATGCAGACGCTTTGGTCAAATCAGTGCCGTTTTCTGCAGACGAATCAACAATAACCGGCAAGGGAAAAGACGAAGACGATAATGGATTAATTAATTCTCGGTGTGGATAAAGAAAAAAACTAATTAATGGCCGGATAAACGGGGCAACAACTAAAAGTAGGCAGGTAAATCCGAGCGCTATTAATACTAGCGGGGCGATTTTTTTAATTTTTTCTGCCCTATTGATTGGGATTGATGGATAAACGGATGTTACTTTCAACATGAGGTAAGATTTTAATCCAAGATAAAAATTCGGGAACAAGGGTAATTGTGGCGTCAGAAATACTAGCGTTGGATTTTATGTATCTCATGGCTTCAGACTGAGGCTTGCCTATAATCGAGTGGATTAGTTCTTTCTCGTTTATCTCGGGAAGTAATTCGGTCGAAACATCGATTGCAATCGTTGTTTTCTTACCATCCGTGGTGCCGATGTTAAATTTATAATCTGGTTGTTTAAACTGCGAATATCCTTCTGGTGTAACTAAAGTTATTTGCTCAGAGACTATTTGATCCAAATCATGTCTCATAATACTCATTCCTGTAGCTTCGACTGTGAGTTGAAGAGATACACTATCAGAAACATCATCAGGTTGATGGTTGGGCTGTTCGGATATACTTTTTGAGGTTATTGTTTCTGGAATAATAATTTCATTGTCGTCGGTTTGCGATAGGAACTCCGTTTTTGCCTGTTCCGATAACGAAGATACAAGGTCCGATCTTAATTCAGCAATATCCTGTTTCGAAACAGTTTGGACCTGACGACTAGAACCACCTGAAAACGCCGTCTCGTTTTTAGCGACATAATCTAATGAAGAAAATGAGCCAATTTTGAATTGTGTGCCGGCGGATAAATTACTGTCTATACCAATCGAGGCTGCAGAAACTTTTACTGTAGCTTTGCCCGGCTGATAAGAATTTGGGTCAGCCGTTCCTGACGCAGAAGCTATCTCAATTGATGTATCCAATACAAATTTAAGTCCGGACGGCGAAGCTAAGACTGTTCCGGCTGGGAATGTTCGGGGGGAAGAAGTCCCATTAACAATGGTTACTTCGCCCACGGCCTTATCACCAACGATTTTTGATCCTGTAGTCGGTTTGGATTTTTCACCTGTGGCCTTGGTCGAAACTATTTTGCCGGAAAGTAAACCGGCGGAAAAATCTGTGGCGCTGAGTGTCGAGTCAGCAGTTATTTCTAGTTTGTGTTCAAGAGCTTTTGTTGCAGGGACAATCGAAATTGTGGCACGTATTTGAAACCAAAAAAACCAGAGTGCGATACCTATAAAAATAAATAATGGAATTATGAGAAAAACGGCTTTGAGGTGTAGATTGGGTAGTTTTACTGTAGGAAAATTAGGGAGTTTGTAAGATCGTTTTGATTTCGGTGTCGGTTCCTGGGGAATAATTGTCTGTGATTGAGCAGTAATTGATGACTGAGCGGTAAGAGCTACGTCTGTATCTGAAAAGAAACCCAATTCGTCCGGAGAAGTGTCGTCTGAAGTTGACTTTGAAGGGGTATCTGTTTCATCCGACGTAGGAATTAGTCCTATAGATTTGGCTACCTCTTCTCCACCAGCATTGCTAATGGCTTTGATCGAAAAGTCTGGTGGCAAAATTTCAATTTTAGGAAAATGTAAAAAGGGTAATTTGTATTGAGGTGATTGCCAGGAAAAATTGAGCAATTCCTGTTTTATATCTTCCATGTCTAATTTAGAGCTATATAAAAGGATTCGAGACGGAAGCATATTTTCATTCTGAAAACGGGACAGGCCTTCTGAGACGTCAGGGCCGATTTTTCCACTTCTACGGACATTTTCTATGAAAGTGATTTTTCCGAGTCGGCAAAGGATTATCTCCAAATAATCCTTTTGTATACCCACCAATATCGCTGTAGGCATTACTCCTTCGGTAAGGTGCATATGCCTAACTAGGGCTTGAGGCGTAACAACGAAACCTACAGCTTTGAGAGAAAGTTCTTTAGTTAAATTTTTAAGTAATTTAAGTTTGGGGACAACGATTTTGTCTGATAAAACCCAGTCCGAAGGTAAACCTAGAATTACCTTTTCAGGTTGGATATTTCCCGACAAGTCTATTTTTTGCGTTACTTCGGAAAGAGATTCATCGCAAGCTGCTATCAAACTTTCATCTCCGGCTCCATCCCAATTACAAATCGGTCCGATGGCTAAAACCTGAATTTTATCGTTTATTACGGCCCAAATTGAAGATTTAATTGAGTCAGAAGAAATTTCCAACGAAAAGAGATACTCTCTTTCCGACCTTACGACTGAAGTTTTTTTTAGAAATGGCAGGTGCATATATCTCTAGTTTATGACGGATTGTCCAATTTCGCATAGATACGTCTTATTCCAGCTCCTGCTGATTCTTCCTTTTGTATTACTATCTTGCCAATTTTCCCTGTAGAGTTTACGTGAGGACCGCCACATAATTCTTTACTAAACCAGCTTTCCCCTGCACCTATCGTGTAGACACTGACTATTTCTGGGTATTTTTCCACGAAAAAAGCAAGTGCGCCTTCAGATAATGCCTGGGATTTGGGGATTTCCTGACGATATACTGGCAAATCTTCGGCGATTTTTTCGTTCATTATTTGCTCAATTTTTTTTATCTGTTCAGGAGTTAATTTTTCGCCGTGGGAAAAGTCAAACCTAAGTCTGTCAGCGTTAATATTGCTTCCTTTCTGTTGGACATGGTCTCCCAGAGTAAGCCTGAGTGCCTTATGAAGAAGATGCGTAGCTGTATGATATTTGGTGGTAATTTCTGACTGATCCTGAAGTCCGCCTTTAAACATACCTTTTGAAGCGGTGCGAGAAAGTTCTCTGTGTCCTGAAAAGATTTTGTCGAATTCCTGTTTGTCTAACGTCTTTCCTTTTTGTGAATAAAGTTCCTCAGTTACTTCATAAGGAAATCCGTATGTCTGGAAAAGGTTAAAAGCGTTTTCCGCGGTTAACTGATGTGAAGAGAATTTGGTAAATTCTCTCAGGCCTTTATCAAGAGAGGATGAGAACTTGGTGAGTTCCTCAGAAATTATGCCGTTAATTAGATCAAAATCACGAGAATAATCAACATATGGGGTATCGGAATATGTAAGAAGGACGCTTTTGCAGATATTCCTGAAGTCGGAGGATGTAGCCGACTGGCCTTTAAGCTGATGCATTTTTACGGCCGCACGACGAAGTAGCCGGCGAAGGAAATAGCCTTGAGCCTTGTTTGAAGGCGTTACGCCATCAATTATTAAAAATGTGGAGGCTTTGAGATGATCTGTAATTATTCTGATATTTGATTTATTTATTTCTTCGGAGTAACTCTTACCGCTAAAGTTTTCGACTTCGGTAATAATCGAAGAAAAAAGGTCAGTTTTAAAAATATCGGGGTCAGAATTACATGCTGCGGCAATTCTTTCCAAACCTCCGCCAAAATCAATATTCTTTTTTACAAGTGGTTCAAATCCGTTAGCAGTTTTTTTATACGTCATAAACACAGAGTTCCCTATCTCCATGAATCGTCCACAATCACAATTTGGATGGCATTTTTGGTCTTTAAATTTTGAATTTTCATGGAATTTCAGACCCGGACCGAAATCAAAAAAAACTTCGGAGTCCGGACCACCAGGTTCACCAACAGGCATGGATTCTGGAACACCGGATCTAGACCACCAATTTTTATTAACACCGTAATGATAAATATGATCAGAATTAATACCGATTTCTTTCCAGAGATTGGCGGCTTCATCGTCTTTGGGAATATCGGAGGTACCTTCGAAAACGGATACCCACAGATTTTCAGCCGGAAGTGTTAATTCGTGTGTCAGAAATTCGAATAACCAAGACAGTTGTTCCTTTTTAAAATAATTTCCAAGTGACCAATTTCCAAGCATTTCAAAGAAAGTGTCATGACGATTGTCTCCTACCTCATCGATATCTTGAGATCGGAAACACTTTTGGGAGTCAACAATCCTGTTACCTAAGGGGTGTGGTAGACCCAAAAGGTAGGGAATCATGGGTTGCATACCTGAACCCGTAAAAAGAGTAGAAGGATCATTTTCAGGGACCAGCGGAGCTGAAGGAACAACAGCATGTCCCCTATTCGAAAAGTAATCAAGATATTTTTGTCTAACCTGAGATCCTGTTATCATTCGAAGCTAATTTTAACACGATCAAGACGCGCGAAGAGGAAGTCCTGACCGACGGAAAAAACGCTTGTGAAATTTATCTTGTTTTGAATTCTCCGAAGCAACGATTAATTTATCTGGAGTGTCTTCGATTATTTCATCCTGTGTTTCTTTTACCAGATCCTTTACTTGGGCGAAAAATGAGTTTACTGCGACTAATGGTCTCACTGCCGTTTGAGACATGGTTTCCGTATTGTCAAGAATGCGATTAAGCTTTTTGAGTGTGAACCTAAAATCGTGAAGTATTTGGAAAATCTGAATGCCAAGTACAGAGACCATTATGGTTAAGCTTGTAATTACGACGGTTAACAAAAGTTGAATAAAAAGATTCATTGATGAAGGTTAACTTGTTTAAGGCTCAGTTGTCAAGAAAACTTGACGAATTATTTTTGTTGTTTTTCCTGATTTTCCCCTGGCTTCAACAACAATCACGTTTTGGCCGTTATGTAATTGAAGACGAACGAAGAACTCTCCCCCTTTGTCTAAGGATACTAATTGGTCGTTTACAAAAATTGTCGCCTCGGGATTTGTTTTACCCTCAATTTCAACGGATGGATCAGTGACGGTGATATTGGTTTGAGGTGAATCGACTGAAAGATACGGCGGCCCTTTTAAAAGCCAAAATTGATAAGCGACGTAACTTCCAAATAGAGTGAAAACCAAGACCACGAAGGCTATTACCGTTGATTTAGGCGTCCAGAAACTGTTTTTACCAACAGGGTCCACTATTCCCCGAGGAACTATCTGACCTTGTTCGTTTTCGATAAAATCTCGTCTGAAAATTGCTAAAACCTGATCCGAATTCAAGCCTAAATGCTGCGAGTAGTTTCTAATGAAGCCTTTTGCAACAGTAGCGTTAGGAAGTTGGCCAAAATCATCAGCCTCAAGTAATTTGAGAAAATTAACTCTGATTTTGGTATTTTTAGCAACTGCTTCTAATTCTAGATTTTGTGCTAATCGAGAATCTTGGAGAACCTGACCCGTTGTTTTCATATTTCTGCGGGCGGATTTTCGGACACGCTCAAGGGCATATCTCTAATCAGAATTTCTCTGGGCTTGGAGCCTTCGCCCGGGCCAACAAAACCAGCCTGTTGTAATTCGTCTAATATGCGGGCTGCTCTGGCATATCCGACACTCAGTTTGCGTTGTAAAAACGAAGCCGAGGCGTTTTCATGCTGCAGTATTAATCGAAGGGCTTCTTCAAAAAGAGTGTCCCGTTCACCGCCGCTGGGAGAGATAAAGGAAGAACCTTTCCCACCTCGACGATTTGTGTTTGCCGGCATAGAAGTAATTTCTTCGGTGTAGTTTGGAGTAATTCCTTGTTTTTTTAAATAGTCGATAAGTTGGCGAATTTCCTTGTCGGAAACAAATGAAGCCTGAATACGGGTCGGCTTGGCCGCATCAGGGGGTACATAAAGCATGTCTCCTCGACCCAATAATTTTTCGGCTCCGGGAGAGTCAATAATTACCCGGGAATCGATCATGCTCGAGACAGCAAAGGCAATTCTGGAAGGGATGTTTGCTTTGATGAGACCGGTGATAATATCCACGGATGGTCTTTGGGTGGCAATCACCAAGTGAATACCTGTGGCTCTGGCCATTTGCGCAATACGCGTAATTGCATCTTCAACCTCAACTGGTGCAAACAGCATAATATCGGCGAGTTCGTCAATAAATATGACAATGTAAGGCAAGGCCTGAAAACCAGAGAGTTCATTGTATCCTTCAAGATTTCTCACACCAACTTCTGAAAAGAGTTTGTAACGTCTTTCCATCTCGGCCATAGCCCAGTTGAGTGCAGACAAAACTTTTTCCGGTTCGACAATTACCGGAGCTATCAGGTGTGGAATACCGTTGTATCCAGTGAGCTCTACGCGTTTCGGATCGACCATAATTAAGTTGACTTCCTGTGGGCTGCAGCGGAAAAGTAATGACGCAATAAAGTCATTGATCAGGACTGATTTACCGGAACCTGTCTGACCGGCAATTAAAATGTGTGGCATTCGGCTGATATCCGCAATAATTGCATTTCCGGAGACATCCAAGCCCATTGCCACAGCTAATTTGCTTTTGTGGTGTTTCATTTTGTCATCTTCGAGAATTCTTCTTAAACTCACAAATTCAGGTGCACGATTGGGAAGTTCTATGCCGACAAGAGAGCGGCCAGGAATTGGTGCTTCAATACGAATTTGGCCGGTCGGAGCTGCTAGGGCAAGAGCCAGGTCGTTTGAAAGGGCGTTTATTTTGCTTAATTTGGTACCTATGGCAACTTCTAACGCGTACTGAGTTACTGCCGGACCACCATTTACTTCTTTAACTTTAGCTGTTATTCCAAAGGCATTAAGGGTCTGTTCAATTGTATCTGCATTTGTTTTGACATTGCCACGATCAGCTTTACCCGAAATATTCTCTGACAAAAGCGAGAGCGGTGGATAATGCCAAGGAGAATTAGTAGCTGCATGAGGAGGCTGGAAAGTTGGCTGGCCGGGAAGATGGGTATCCCCGGAGGAAGTTTTTGCGGAACTATTTTTAGCGGGATTGGAAGTTTTGTCTGTGATCATGGTGGGTTTAATTTCAGCCGTTGGTAGCTGTTTATCGGCAGCTGAAATTCCCGACATTTTTATGACTTGCCCTGTTTCCAATTGATTTTTCTTTGACAGCGGGTTGGATATATTGAGTTTGGCAAAAAAGTTCAGCAAATCCTCAAAAGCAATGTTTAACATTATGATCACTCCCACAGCTAACATAGTTACCAAGAAAAGATATGCTCCGGGAATCGATAAAAATAAACTAGAATTTATCCAAAGTTTTTTGCCAAGTTCACCGGAATGAAAAATTCCGGTTAAGGCAGAAATAATCACTATACTGCCCATAAAAACGTGTACTTTTCCCAAAGAAGATTTAATTTTGGTAATCATTAGTCCGCCAATGATTAACGGAAAAGGAACAAAAAGCGACGCCACCAGTCCAAACTGATCCAAGATGTAAGTGTTTATTCGTGATAAAAGAATTCCCTGCCTAATAAACGATATCCAAACTATACCTGCCAGGAAAAAAAGCAGTATTGAAGATATGGAATAGATGGTATTCTGTTTGAGCTTGAATTTGAAGTTCTTCCGCCCCAGAAATGACCTTTTTCGAGCCATGT
>CAYTYO010000019.1:0-9636 GCA_964441445.1 uncultured Gammaproteobacteria bacterium
GGCAGCAAAAAGCAGGGATTGGGCGTAGCCTATGCCCGCGGCATGACCTATGCCATGAAAGAGCTGCATGCGGACTTCCTTATGGAATTTGATGCTGATTTTCAGCATCCGCCTACGGATATCCCCCGGCTTATTGCCGAAATTGATCATGGCTACGATTACATCTTAGCCTCTCGCTATGTTCCCGGAGGTTCAGTTCCTGCCGCCTGGACGCTTGATCGCAAAATGGTCAGCCTGGTCGGAAATCTCATTGCTCGGGTAGGTTTGCTTATTCCGCAGGTTCACGACTGCACCGGCGGATTTAAATTATCCCGGGTCAAAGGTTTTATGGACCAGTTTGATTTTTCCACCCTTTACTCGAAACGCTTTGCCTACAAAATTCATTTGTTGGCTTTCATGATCGTCACACGGAAAGCCAAAGTAAAAGAAGTCCCGTTTCATTTTGGCGATCGTACCTCCGGCAGCTCTAAATACAACACAAATGAAATAAAAGAGTCGCTCAAGGTCATTTTTCTGTTTCAGCTGGCCAATCCCCAAATCAGGAAGTTCATTAAATTCGGTTTTGTCGGCGGGTTTGGTTTTGTCATCAATTTTTTGGGCCTGAGATTTTTTAATTCTGCTTACAAGGGTTTAGCTCTGCCCATTGGCGTAATCAACTTTCTTGCCAATGCTACTGCCTCCGAAATTTCAATTATCTCCAATTTTATCTTTAACAATCTTTGGACTTTTAAAGCGGAACGTATCACCAGTCTGTCCCAGATTTTGTCCAAATTTGTCGCCTTCAACGTCTCTTCAATTGTCGGCGGAATTTTAGTCCCCTCATTAATAATTGGTTTAGGGACCCAAATTTTTGGCGACGCCTACCGGGAACTATTTTTAGTCATTGCCGTATTTTGTTTTACCGTTCCCTACAATTGGTTTGTCTACAACAAGTTCATCTGGAAAACCAAAAAGTAATTACAGCAGGGGAGCCCAATCCGCAATATTCAGGGTGTTGTTGTTCACGAAGTTTAACGTATAGAAAAACAGCGGTATCAAAAGAAGTAGCAGCGCTGTTCTAACTTCTTTCCTGCTCCACACTTCCGCAAATCCCATCATTGCGATCGGCACTAGCGGCAGGCTATACCTGGATATATCCCGGTGAGCCACAAACAATAAGCTTATATAAAATATCGCTCCGAAAAGTCCCCAGGTAATATTTTTCTTGAAGGCATAATACACACCCAGACCAGCAGCGAGATATACCCAAATAATATCTTCCAGCCAAAAACTGCCTACCCATGATTGGGAACTGTCAAACACACGAAACGGCAGAAATCCCAGATGAATGTTATCCCCGGTATGAAAGTAAGCTAAAAAGTCTCCGGTTCTTAAGTAATAGAAATAAAATAACCCGGCTAATGCCAGTGTTACTAAAATTACCGGCCACAAAATTGCCGTCTCAAACTTTTTCTTTTCTATACTTTTCCACACCGCTAATATCCCGAAAGTGGGAATTAGCAGTACCCCCGGTGATTTAGTCAGTACCGCCAGTGCCCCGGCCACACCTGCATACCCATATTTTCCTTTATCAAAAAAGTACAGCGCCCCAACTAAGGCCAGCATAAACAAAGTTTCCGGACTGCCGACGGACCGGACAGCCCACATCCGGGGCCACAAAAACATTGTCGCGAGTGCAATCCAAAACGGATTTTTCCACCCCGATTTTTTCCCGATGAAATACATTGCCAGAGAAAGACTTACTCCCGCCGCTAAATTTATGCCCACCATGGCCTGCAGATTATTAAAGCCTAATGCTGACACTATCGAAATTAAGAACGGATAAAACGGGAAGTGCGCCGGATAATATTCGAGCGGCAGATTGAACGCAAATTGCCCGCCAAGTGCGGCTTTGTCGTACCAGGTTTTAGCCACGGCTACGTAGTATGGCCCGTCATAATTTCGGTAAACCGTTCCCATTCCGGCCGCCCACCACACCACCAACGTGCTCAAAGTCGTCGCAATCACCAGTCCCAGGATCTCACGCCAGTTTTTCATTCCTTTTTAATATTATCACTAAGCCGGCCGTCAGGCTAAAAAGACTTATGGCATTGCCAAATTTATTGATCCATGGCTCAGTCAGTCGGCTCTCAATAATATGTTTTCCGGCCGGAACCTCAAATGCCAGAGTTCCCTGGCTTAAATTATTATACGGATCGATTAATTCAACCCGTCGGCCGTCTACAAATACTTCCCACCCCGGCCAGTAATGCGTCTTATCATTAATAATTGCCGTTTCCTCCGCCTCGACCTCAAACTTGTGATAATTTGTTTTCCAGACAATATTTTTCACTCCTGCTATCCCTGATTGGACGTTAAAGAATGTATACGGGTTGGATTCCTGTTTAATCGTATGCCACTTGGGCGTTTCCTCCAACAGTAAAGTCAGAGTTCCTGGGTAGCCGATGGTTTTATGCATATCAATCAAATCACTTTCAGGGTAATACCGACCGACAGACCAAAAACCCCGGCTCATTATCACTGTCAGCATGACCAGACCCACAGATATCAATGTTTTATTTTTAATCCGTGCCAAAAAGTAGCCGGTTGAAAAAGCCGCAGCAATATTCACCACAAACAACAATCTCCATGGAAACTGCAGCGCCCGCAACGGCGTTAGTAATTTCCATACCGGCAGCGATACCGGCAACATCATTATTACCGCGGCAGCAAAGATTACTAAAAACAGCCCGGCCGTTTTATCTTTGTGTTTTCGGTACACTGTGAGGGCTCCAAGAACCATTACCAGTGCCACAGCTCCGACTTGCACCGACATTGGATCCTTATCGCTTTCCGCTACAGCTGCAAAACCCCACGGTGAACTAACGAGCTGATCAAGACTAACAAAACCCTTTTTTTCCAGCAAATAATCCTCTATCCGGTCCAAATGTGTGCTATTTTTGTACGCGTAAGCAGGAATAATATAAAAAGCGCACATCAGGTAACCCCAGACTATAGCGGTCATCACCTGCTTCGGCCATTTGTTTGCAATTACATATCCGATCCACACTATTGAAAATATCAACCCGTAAAATGGGTGACTTAACACCACGGCCGCAATTGCCAATGCTGCCCCAAATAATCTTCGTCTGTCTGGTTTTTCCCCTAATCGGTCCAGGTAATAGAAAGATAACGGCAGCAGTGTCGCCGCCACTGTTTCCCCGATAGCCCCCCGCACATATACATTGGCAAAATGATACGGTGCTAGTGCATAAATTATCCCGCCGGCTATTCCCGGCCAGGTTCCGAAGCGCGAAGATAACCACAGATAGGCAAAAAACGCGGCCAGCGGGAAGCTTACCGCCATCACCAATTTAAACGCAGCCAGTGAAGAAAGTCCGGCAAACATGACCGTAGATGTAATTACATACGGCAGAACATAGCTGAACGTAAAAGTTGGCTGACCTAATCCGTAAGCTAATCTCTTGGACCATCGGGGCGGAAAGTGACCGTCTCTTACCGCGTTGTAGTATTCGCCGGCCTTAAAAACCGCCGCCTCCGTGTCGTGTCCGGTAATCATTCCGATATGCCGCAGCGCTTTATAAGCGGGGAAAGTAAT
Organism: uncultured Gammaproteobacteria bacterium; assembly: GCA_964441445.1. Classification (GTDB taxonomy): domain Bacteria; phylum Patescibacteriota; class Microgenomatia; order CAZETR01; family Amesbacteraceae; genus XYB1-FULL-44-23. Next base: position 3,599 of record CAYTYO010000019.1, read on the forward strand.
AATTACTAAGCTGACAAGGACCAAAAACTTTTTCACTTGGGTTAATTATAGTATGATTGACCGGTATGAAGCTTGGTCTTTCAGTGGTCATTCCCGCCTACAACGAAGAAGAAAATACTGCCGAGTGTCTGAATAAAGTCTATTCGGTGCTTAAATCCAGCGATTACGATTGGGAAATAATCTTTGTCAACGACGGTTCAAAAGACAAAACCGGCGAAATCGCCAAATCATTCACTAAAAAAATACCTCATCTTAAAGTTATCGAAAACAAACCCAATAAAGGTTACGGCGGTTCGTTAAACAGTGGTTTTACCGCTGCAACAAAAGAATTTATCGCTTTTGTTCCGGCCGATAACCAGTTTGATTTTTCCGAAATTCACAAACTTGTCGACATGCAGATTAGCTCCGGGGCAGACATTATCAGTGGTATCAGACTTGGTGGGGGAGCCGATCCGTTTTTGCGCAAGGTCAACCGGTTTGGCTGGAATTCCATTTTGACCGTTCTTTTCGGTCGCTTGGCGACAGATGTAGATTGTGGTTTCAAACTCTTTCGCCGCTCTATCTTAGACAAAATCCATTTAACCTCCAACGGTGCCCTTATTGATACCCAGTTATTTGCCGCAGCTAAAGCCCGAGGTTACAAGATTGCCGAAACTCCGGTCACGCATTTACCGAGGCTTGCCGGAAAATCTACCGGCGCAAATCCGGCTGTTATTTTCAAAGCCTTCAAAGAGCTATTTGCCTATTGGTGGGAATTGCAGAAAGAATTATTAACCGAACGTGGTTTGACCGTTTCCAAAATGGAGTTTGCAGCCCTGTTGGTGATTTTGGCCATTGCCGCTTTTTCGCGCCTGAACAATATTCACAGCTACATGACCTTTTTAGGTGATGAAGGCCGCGATATGCTGGTCGTCCGTAATATTGTTGAGGGTAAACATTTTCCCGCTATCGGACCGGGCACTTCGATCGGCAGCATGTATTTGGGTCCGCTCTATTACTACCTCATTGCTCCGTCATTGTTATTGTCCGGTTTATCACCTGTCGGCCCGGCCATATTTGTCGGTCTGATAGGCGTTTTGACAGTCGCTTTACTTTGGTGGGTAGGCAGGCGTTGGTTCGGCAAACCGATCTCCCTCACCGTTTCTCTGTTGTACGCACTGTCGCCTGCGGTCATTACCTATTCTCGGTCGTCCTGGAACCCCAATGTCATGCCGTTCTTTGCCTTGCTTACTATGTATGGTATCTGGAATGTCTGGCGCCAGCACAATTGGAACTGGCTGGTGATATCAGCGGTCAGTCTGGCCTTTGTTCTCAATTCCCACTATCTGGGTCTGTTATTAATTCCCACAATTATTATTTTTTGGCTGCTTTCCGCTAAAGACAAATCCTTCTGGTCCGTGACCGCTGTCGGTATCGTGCTTTTTGCCTTACTCATGTCACCTTTAATTTTCTTTGATGCCAGGCATGGGTGGAAAAACTTTCAGGCTGTCTCCACCTTTTTTTCCAACCGTCAGTCCACTGTCAATATTAAAGTTTATAAGGCAGTTCCGAATTTACTTCCGATCTTTGCCGATATCACGGGTTCCTTGTTAACTCCTGAAAATCTCACTGCCGGTAAATACCTCTCTTGGTTCCTGATTGCCTTTATCGGTCTGTCATTTGTCAAAAACCATAATCCCGAAAAAAGAGATTTATTGTTTACGATTACCTGGCTGGCTGTTGGCCTGGTCGGCCTGGGTCTTTATAAACAGCATATTTATATTCATTACTACGGTTTCCTTTACCCCGCCGTATATCTGTTGTTTGGCTTTGCCTTACGCTATCTCTGGAAATGGCCGGTGGGAAAACTAATTGCCGGCGGATTAGTCGCTTGGTTGTTGATCATAAATATCGCTAAAAACCCGCAGTTATTTGAGCCCAATCAACAGTTGGACCGTACCGGTGAAATTGCGGATTTTATTATTTCCAAGTCCGAAGGCCGTCCGTACAATCTGGCTTTAGTCTCAAAGACTAACTATGACGCTTCATATCGTTATTTGCTCACCCTCAAAAGAAGTGACTACCGCCCTATCCAACAGCAAATCACGGATCAGTTATTTGTCATCTGCGAAAATGTTGATTGCGAACCGATCAACCATCCGCTGTGGGAAATTGCTTCTTTCGGCTGGGCAAAAATTGATCGCAAATGGACGTTCACCTGGGGTACTACCCTTTACCGCCTGGTGCCAAACCCGCAGGGAATATGAAATATCTCATTTGGATTATCCTTGCCTGTTCCTTATTTTTACGTGTCTATCGGGTCGGGGATCTGACCGGTTTTTATTATGACCAGGGCCGGGACGCAAAAGTGGTTTGGGAACTTTGGCACTCCGGAAAACTTTTTCTAATCGGCCCGACAACTGGTATCGAAGGAATTTTTCTAGGTCCCTTTTATTACTATCTTATTGCCCCGTTTTATTTACTCGGTACCGGTAACCCGGTCTTTCCGGCCGTTGCGCTAGCGCTGATAAATTGCCTGGGAATTTACGTCATCTATCTTATTGGCCGGCACTATTTTGACGAAAAAACCGGTTTATTAACGGCTTTTTTCATCACCTTTTCCCATCAGTTAGTTCAGGCACATCGCTGGTTGTCCAATCCCACCCCTTTACCTTTATTTGCAGCTTTAGCACTTTTACTCATCCTGAAAATAGTCAGAGGTAGCAAGGCTGCATCTGACTGGTTAGGCCTCGGTCTGATTTTAGGTTTAAGTCTCCAACTCGAAGCTGCCTCAGCGGTCTTCTTCTTACCTGCAGCCGCTTTTATCTTTCTCCTTTTCCGCATTCGTATTCCGCTGCATTTCTTTTTTACTTTTTCGCTGACCTTAATTCCTCAGCTCTGGTTTAATCTCCGTCATGACAATCTTCTTCTAGATTCGTTTCGCCGGTTTCTTGTCACTGACCGCAGTTTCTTGCCCGCAGTCTTTGATTTTTATCCCCGCCGCCTAGGTTTTTATTTCGCTGAATTTTCGGCTAAGTTTTTTGCCGATCACACTTTGGCTCTGGTTTTTTCCGTAGTTCTGCTTCTTCTGACATTTTTCTTCCGTAGCAAGCTTATTACTCGCCCTCTAACAGTTCTTCTCATCTGGGTTATCACTCCGTTGGTATTTTTACTTTTTTATCACGGCAACAATGGCTACGTTTGGGGTTACTACTTTACCGGTGTTTACCCGGCGTTTGTATTACTGGTCTCCTGGGTTCTTATTACCGCTTACAAATCTGGACTTTGGCCTGTCAGAGCGCTCGTGGGAATTTTTATCTCTGTCTTTTTTGTTACCAATCTTCTTTCACTTCGCACCGATTTACTGGACGACCAAACCGGGCAAAACTCCGTCGCCCTTGGTCCTTCCCGCGCTGCCGTCGATTGGGTGTATACCGACGCCGGTGATACGGAATTTAACGTCGATGTTTATGTTCCTCCGGTCATTGCTCATTCCTACGATTATTTGTTTTTGTGGCGGGGGACTAACCGTTTCTCCCGTATGCCATCCCGGGAAAGCCAGAAGACGTTGTATCTCATTTATGAAACTGACGCATCACATCCTGAACGCCTGGATGCCTGGCTACTTCGCCAATCGACCATTGCTGTTCCGGAGCTTAAAATGAAATTCGGCGGTGTTACTGCCGAGCGTCGCATCAGAATATAAATGTATGTTTAAAAAAATTCACTCCATCCCGATTTTTATGCTTATAGTCCTGATCATCGGCATTTTTATGCGCGGCTACGAGTTAAAAGAACGGTTTCTTTACGGACACGATAATGATCTGTCCTCCTGGATAATAAAAGACGTGGTTGTTGATCATCATTTCAGATTAATTGGTCAGCTTACCTCAGCCCCGGGAATTTTCATTGGTCCGCTGTTTTATTATTCTCTCATTCCTTTTTACCTTGCAGGAGGCATGGATCCGGCCTCCGGACTTTACCTGTCACTACTTATCGGTCTTGTTTCCATTGCCAGTCTCTATTGGGTTGTCGGCCGTCTTCACTCACCCGCTGCCGGAAAAATAAGTTCACTTCTTTATGCGGGATCGGAGCTGATTTCGAGGACTGAACGCGAAGTCGTTCCGACAACCCCGGTCATGCTTTGGTCTATTTGGTGTTACTACGCCGTCAACTTGGTCTTTCGGGGTGAAAAAAAAGGCTTTATCATCGCCGCCGTCTTATTTGCCTTAGTCTGGCACATCAATCTGGCCTTAATCCTTCTCGCCCCCATTTTTGTCGTCGGTTTTTTCTCCGCTCGCCCCCGGTTTAAGTTCTCGGATCTAATCCTTCCGGCCGTAACCTTCATCATTCTATCCGCACCGTTACTGATTTTTGAAGTTCGCCACGGTTTTATTCAAACCCGGGCGTTAACCCAAACCCTGGTTTCTGCCGGAGAAACGACTGTTTCTGTGCCGTTGGTGGAGAAAATCTCCCATGTAGTTTTTTATGCGCATAAGAATGCTAATCATATTTTTCTTGATAACGGTAACGAACAAGGTCTGTGGATACTGCCGACAATTTTGATTATCGGTTTTGGCTTATTACTGTTGTTTAAAAAATTACCTCGGTATTTGGGACTAGTCTTTATTCTCTGGATGGGTTTATTTATTTTCTTCTTTACCTACCATCCCATCAATCTATCGGAATATTATCTCAACGGCATGAATATATTTTGGTTAATTATTGCCGGTGTTTTGCTTTCCGTAATGTTTAAAACTAAGCTGCTGCGTCCGTTATCTTTACTGATTTTAACCGGCTATCTTTTTGCCAACCTATCATCATTTTTAACCTCTCCCATAAACGCCAGCGGCTACTATCCCCGTCGCGCCATAGTTGATTTTATTGCCGCAGATGCCCGTTCACACGGATACCCTTGTGTTTCGGTTTCCTACATCACCAGTCCGGGCAATGAATTGGGCTATAGATACTTGTTTTATTTACAAAACCTTCACGTCAATCAACCCAAAAGCGGTTCCCCTGTTTATTCGATTGTTTTTCCGCATTCCCTCGTCGATCGTTTGGACAAAACTTTCGGCGCTCTGGGTTTGATCTATCCGGACTACGCTAGTTATTCGCCGGAAGCTGTTAAACTTAGTTGTGCAGGGGATAATGCCAACCTGACTGATCCCATGTTTGGGTTCACTAAATAATGCCTATGAAAAATAATTCCGCCATCTACCTTTCAGTCATTATTCCTGCGTTTAATGAAGCCGAAAATTTTCAAAGAGGCGGTCTTTCCCGCGTATATGACTATCTCTCCTCCGTGGATTATTCCTGGGAAATTCTCCTCGTCAATGACGGCTCAACCGACGCCACTTTTGATCTGGCTTCCGAATTTGCAGCAGGTCATAAAGGCGTAATTGTTGTTAACAACCCGCATCAGGGGAAAGCCGCCACAATTATTTCCGGCGCCAAAAAAAGCCGCGGTCAGATAATTCTTTTCAGTGATATGGATCAGGCTACCCCGATTAGTGAAGTTGAAAAATTCTTCCCCGAATTCAAACGCGGCTCTAATGTGGTTATCGGTTCCCGTTCCGGCCGGAAAGGTGCCCCGTTGTATCGCCGGGTCTTAGCTTACGGCATGGTTTTTGTCCGTACCCTTTTACTCAACCTTCCGTATCACGATACCCAATGTGGTTTCAAAGCTTTTGATCGCGCCTCAGCCGATCGTCTTTTCGATTTGCTTACGGTTATTCACCCTCCGGCAGCCATTTCCGGGCCTGCGGTTAACCCCGGTTTTGACGTCGAGTTGCTTTATCTGGGTCGCAAACTCGGTTTGAAAATTGCCCAGGTTCCGGTTGAATGGCATCATCAGGACAGCCAGCGGGTTTCCTTCGTCAAGGACGCTATTGGCGGGCTGCGTGAACTTTTATATATCCGTTGGCGGTCACTTACCGGAGGCTACAAACTGTGAACAAAAAACTCATCTATTTAACCATTACCATTCTGGCGATTGCCGGTTTTGTCCGTGCCTATAATCTCAACTCACTTCCGGTTTTTGCCGATGAGTCCATCTA
>CAYTYO010000019.1:9736-13377 GCA_964441445.1 uncultured Gammaproteobacteria bacterium
CTGCTGGCGCTTCGTTTGCAGCGTTGGGATATGTCTATGCTGGCCGGCTTTACCTTGGGCTTTGCCTGGCTGACCAAATCACCGGCCATTTTTTTGTTTGCACTTCTGCCCCTTCTGATCCTACCCGCAGTAGAAGCCCGGCTGACCAAAAAACGCGTTTTGGTTTCACTGGGTCTATTGGCCACAACTTACGTCATCGCTTTTGTCATGTACAACATTTTGAGATTAGGTCCGGAATTTCACATGATCGCCCTGCGCAATAAAGATTATGTACTTTCCCTTACCGAAGTCCTGAAACATCCGACCGATCCCTTAATTCCACATCTGCGCGATTCATTCAATTTCTATCTGTATCTCGCAACTCCGTTAGGTTTGGCCCTGGCCATTTTAGGCTTAATCGAAGGTTATGCCAACCATTGGCGTCAACGCCTGGTTCTGGCTGCCTGGTGGCTGATTCCGGTTTTTGCCATGTCCTTCATGGCTAAAACTTTGACTGCCCGCTACTTACTTTTTTCCGCTCCGTTTGCTGTTATCTTGGTCTCACATGCTATTTGGCATTTCGGCGATCGCACTAAAAAACATTTCCTCGCCCTGTCCGCGCTTGGCCTGATCCTGGCCTTATCGGTAGGCTTTGATTTTCTCCTCATCACCAACCCTCAATCCGTACCCCTACCTCGGATTGAACGTGCAGGTTATCTGGAACAATGGACTGCCGGCTACGGTATCAAAGAAGCTGCAAATTCCATCCGTCAGTCCGCACTTTCCGGATCCGTTCTTGTCGGTTCCGAAGGTTTCTTTGGCACTCCGTTTTCCGCTTTACAGATGTATCTTAACGACCTGCCTCAGGTCAGAGTAATCGGCATCGGTCAGAATATCAGCGGTATTGATAGCCGCCTCACCAACTCATTAGTTGATAACCAGGTATTTTTCGTCGCCAACTCTTCCCGCATGTTGGCCTCTCCCGAGCAGCTGAACTTGGAATTACTTTCGGCCTACCCCAAAGCGACAGCTCCGGATGGAAACAAAGAATACCTCATATTTGCCCGGGTTAAACCTCTGCCGGTAAATCGCTGATATGAAACGGTTGTTTATTATTTTCCTTCTCATCCTGCCGGCCTTTTCCTGGTTACTTCAACCGGGATACTTCACCATGCATGACGATCTTCAGACTGTCCGTCAGTTGGAAATGGATAATTGTTTCAAAGACGGCCAACTTCCCTGTCGCTGGAGCAAAAACCTAGGTTACGGATTTGGCTATCCGCTTTTTAACTTTTATCCTCCGGTTCCGTATCTGCTGGGTCAGGTTTACCGGTCCTTCGGATTAGCCTATGTCGATGTGATCAAAGCCGTTGGTATAACCGGATTTATTCTCACTGCTTATTTCATGTATTTACTGGGGGTTGATCTCTGGGGCAAACGCGGCGGATTAATTTCCACCCTTATTTATACCTATGCTCCGTATCATTCCGTCGACTTTTATGTCCGTGGAGCCATGAATGAGTTTTGGGCCATGGCTTTTTATCCGGCCATTTTTCTTTGTCTGTATCGTCTAATAAAAACTAACAAATTTCGTTATGTCCCTTTAACCGCGCTCTCGGTTGCCGGACTGATGCTTTCGCACAATCCCATGTTGATGATCTTTACTCCGGTCGCTCTGGCTTGGACTGGTTACTGGCTTTGGCAGCAAAAATCCCTTCGCTCTTTTTCTAAACTGGCAGCATCTGCCATATTGGCTTTCGGTTTGGCTGCATTCTTCACCCTGCCTGTTCTGTTTGAACAAAGATTTGCCCATGTTGAAACCTTAACGATCGGTTACTTTAATTTTCTCGCCCACTTTCTGGATTTAAATCAGATTTTCTTTCGCATTAACTGGGGATATGGTGAATCAATTCTGGGCTCGGGTGATACGATGAGTTTTGCCCTTGGATATCTCCAGTGGATCCTGCCCGGATTAGGTCTGTTGGGCATTCTGCTTTTGCCCAAATTCAGAAAGTTTTTACCCCTGGCCGGATTGTTGACCTTCTGCGTATTGGGGGCCTTGTTTATGGCCCATTCCAAATCTACACCGCTTTGGCTCAAACTTCCTCCAGTCCAGTTTCTGCAATTTCCCTGGCGGTTCCTTACACTAGCTGTTTTTTCAGCTTCAGTTCTGGCAGGGATGTTCGGTCTGTTCATCGCTCATCCAAAATACCAACCGATGTTAAGTATTGTGATTGTTTTAACGCTGATTTTAAACGCCAACTATTTTCGTCCGCGCGCTTGGTACGCCGACATGACGGATGCCAGAAAGTTTTCCGGAGATTCCTGGCGCTGGCAGATCACCGGCAGTATTTTTGATTACTTGCCCATTTACGCTCCGCTTCCTCCGCGTGATCCGGCAGGCGGGGATATTGGCTTTACTTCCGGATCCGGGAAATACACCACCCTTGAAAAAAACAGCCGCAGACAGCTTTATTCAATTGAAGTAAGTTCTCCGCAAAGTACCGTCGAAATTCAAACTTTTTATTTTCCCGGTTGGCGGGTTTTTGTAGATGGTCAGGAAGTTAAAATTGATCCGCGTCGTGATCCGCTTCTTGGCCGGATGCAGATTGATTTGACTGCCGGAACCCATCAGGTAGAAGCCGTGTTTACCAACACGCCAATCCGCAGCGTTGGTAATACAGTTTCTTTAATAAGCTGGATATTGGTAATCGGTTTGCTCGTATATTGGCGTCGTCGTTGATGAAAAAAATATTGCTCATCATCACCGCTCTCGTTTTGGTAATTACTTCTTACTTCCATCGCGCTAATTCCATGTCGCTGCATTTTGTTGATGAGGAGGACAATTTTGTCTTAGCTAAATATTTGCTTTCCGGCCACACTCTCTATTCGGATTTATATTCGCAGCATCAGCCCCTGCCGTACATATTAAGTGCCGGGGTGCAGTTTGTTACGAGCCCTAACTCACTTTACGAGCTGATTATCCGCCATCGGGAGTTTGTTATTGCCGTCTCAGCGCTGTTTTCCTTGGGGTTAGTCTGGGTTTACGGTTGGCCGGGCCTCGCTTTTATCCTGGTTTTCGAACCGGCAAAATCCTTACTGCTGGGAAATTTATATTTAGCCGAAAGTCTTTCTGTTTACCCGTTGGTTTTTTTAATCGGAGAATTATTTACCCACAAAAAACCCTTCCGTATCCCGCTCCTCGTGCTTGGATTTCTATATTCCTGGGTAGCCCTATCCTTGGCTCCGCTTTGGCCATTACTTATCCTGATTGCAGCCATCTTTGTTTATAGGTGGCGGACTAACTATCGTAACTATGTTTATTTTGCTCTCGGTGCTCTGCCGCTTTTTATTCTCTGCCTCATTTTTTCGTCTCCGGCTGATTATCTGCGCACAATTTTCTTCGACAATTTGCGCTACTATTTACCCGCCGATCCGACCCGAATTACCGGAGCGACACTCTGGCGCAGTTTTCTGTCCCCGTTTTTAGCGTTTATTAATCCGGTGACTGCATCATTGCGTCTAGAACAGCTATTTTCGGCAGCCTTAATTGCACTGGCTGTTTTCCGTAAAAAATGTTTTTCTGACCGCTGGTTATTAGTTTTTACAGTCTTGGGTTTGGCCAACATCCGCTTTATTGCCCCCGGAAATGAGTATTACTC
>CAYTYO010000020.1:0-9498 GCA_964441445.1 uncultured Gammaproteobacteria bacterium
AACCACATCGGCGGGACTTATTTTTTTGCCACGCTGTCTTAATGGTAACGTAACTTTCGAATTCTACCTGATTAGTTGCAGGTATACAAGCTCTTTTAATTTAGACAGTCAACTTTATCCCGGGAGACATGGTTGACTTGAGCACAATTTTTTTGACGTTGCCTGACGGAAGAGCTGATTTTACAGTGGCAATGTTTTTTTCTAATTCAGTGGTTTTTTGGGATAATTTGCCGACGCTTAAATGGATCACCGGTGCTGATTTTTCGGTTTTAAGATTGACAGTTATGGCAGAGGCCATTTTTTTGGCGGCTGCTTGTGGGTCGGCGACTACAGTTCCGTTTTTAGGGTTGGGCATTAAGCCTTTCGGTCCCAGAACTTTGGCGAATTTAACTAATTTACTCATTTGATCCGGTGAGGCGATCAGAACATCAAATTTGATGTTCCCAGCTTCAATTTCGGAAATAGTTGCGGCATCTGCTAAGGCGATTTTTTTGGTTTTTCCGGTCGAAAAGGGAAGATCGAGAGTTTGATTAAGAGATCCCGATTTGAGAACGATGTGCATTTCAATTGTGGGGTCAAATTTGGTCAGGGAGATTTTTTTAAGCAGGTCTAAGGCTTCGCTAATGGAGTATGTCTGATCAACTTTGACGAGAAGCTTGGCAGTTTTATAAGCTGAGGAGCGAACGTGAACTTTGGCTGTTTTTGAGGAGGTGGTGTTTTCGACCTTCTCAGCTTCAGGTGAGACGGTAACGGCGGAGGCAGCAGTTTCTTCCGGAATAGATTCAATATTTTCTTTTTCAGGGGATATATCTTTGCCGGTGCGAAGTTTTTTTTGCTTTAACTGGACGGCCCGTTTGTCCTTTAACTTGGATTCGTTCTCAGAACCTAAAACTGTGATGCGTTTTTTACCCATATGCGTTTGATTAAACTTCCTCCAGGCGATCTGCTAAAGAATAACGATCAAAAAGGAGGTAGAGAGGATTATACATGAAACGAAGAGACCTGGGAAGAGTTAGTGCAGATTTAAAACCTCTTTGGCGGAAGTACTTTGTACTGTTGGGTCGAATACACTGAATGGGGCAGGTTAATAGTTATTGCGTAATAGGGATGGACATTGTAGTTGTTAAATAACAGATATATATAGTTTGTAATAAATTGATGGCTTTGTAAAAATGCTTTGTGAACCATAAATTAGTGAACGGAGAGGGAAGTACCGCGCTGAAAACGCGACAAAAAAAGTTGCGGAAAGTAGACGATATGGAGCTAGTATGCGGATGGAGAAAGATGTTAGACGACTTTGATACCCATGGAGCGGGCCGTGCCTTCTATGGTCTTTATAGCGGCTTCCAGAGTATCAGCATTGAGGTCGCCGAGTTTCTTTTCGGCAATTTCTTTTATTTGTTCATGGGAGATATTGCCGGCGGTTTCGCGACCGGGTTTTTGGGAAGCAGATTTAAGACCCAGAACCTTTTTAATCATGGCTGAAACAGGAGCGAGTTTAGTAATAAAAGTGAAACTGCGGTCTTCGTAGACGGTGATCACTGCCGGAACAATGTTACCTTTCATGTCTTTGGTTTTGTCATTGTATTGTTTGACAAAATCCATGATGGGAATACCGTGTTGGCCGAGAGCGGGACCGACCGGGGGTGCGGGAGTAGCTTCACCGGCAGGCAGGTTTAATTTAAGGATGACTTTGACTTTTTTGGGGGCCATGTAGAGAAAATATTAGTTTTTAACCGCGGTGAGAGCTTTGATTAGGGTTATCAGGGCAGTCTTGTTGGTGTGCAGCGTAGCTAATTATAGTATCCGGGGAATTTCCGGCAGAACACGGGCCATAAACTTTTTCCTCGATCGATCCAGACCGGTTTCGATGAATACAACTTGCGCAGCCAAATTTTTGCACTGCGGCTCGAAGTTTTGCGATTTTATCAGTTTCGTTCATGTGCGGATTATATCTTTTTAACCTGTAAAAAATCAAGCTCTACCGGGGTTTCCCGACCAAAGATGCTGACCAAAACCTTCAGTTTACCTGAGGCTTCGTCAATTGATTCAATGGAACCGAGGAAGTCAGCAAACGGACCGTCGGTAATCTTGACAGCTTCTCCGACACTGAAATTGGCTTTGTATTTGGGAGCTCCCATTTGGGCAAACTGCATAATAGCTTCGACTTCGGGAAGGGAAAGAGGGGTGGGCTTGTTGCCGATACCGACAAAGCCGGTTACGCCGGCGGTGGTCCTGACTACCAACCAGGAGTCGTCATCCAAAATCATTTTTATGAGCAAGTAGCCGGGGAAGATTTTTTCTTTAACAGAGGATTTTTTACCGTGCCTAATTTGGATTTTGTCCTGGGTCGGGATCAAAACTTCGAAGACTTTATCTGTCTGGCCGAGCGTGGCGACACGTTGGCGCAAGGTTTCGGCTACTCTGGCTTCGTGGCCGGAGTAAGTATGAACAACAAACCATCTGGCATTAGCTGCAAGTTCGGTGTTGGGGTTTATGATCAGATGGCCGGGAATGATTTTAGTTCCCAAGCCGCGTTCAGTGATATTGGTGGCGGGAGCTACAACCGGAGTTTCATCTACAGTCGAGGTATCAGAATTTTCTTCGAAAACCTGTTCCAGATTGGTATTTAGGGGATCGTTTTTATCCTGGGTCATATGTTATTTGGTGGCTAAAGATTTTAATAAATTAGCAAAAACAAAATCCAAACCTCCGACATAGGCGCCAACCAGAACCGAGATGGCGATAACTATGACGGTCAGATTTAGAGTTTCTTTTCTTGTTGGCCAGCGGACAAGTTTGAGTTCAGCTATTGTTTCCTTAATATAGGTAGTAAAACTCATACCGCTATTCTAGCAAAAAAAGAGAGTCTTTCCGACTCGTGTCAAGCATTATATCAGGCGGGTGCGCACGAGTAAAGCTCTGGTTTGGACGATTAAGTTGGGGATTAACTGGATGGCCAGAAAGCCTGAGGGGATAAAAAGAAGGGTGCTGGCCAGTTGCAGGCGAAGGAAGGGTAGTCCGGCCACATAACTTTGAAGCAGTCCGGTAAGAGTATTTGGGTACATGCCCCAGGAGTCGAGCAACCAAACGCCGAAGTTGGTCCAGAAAAAAAAGAATAAATTGGAAAGCAAACCGAAAAAGGTGCCGGAAACGGCGGCGGGAAGCTGTAGGGCATGGTGTTTAAATTGGCGCAAGACAAGCAGCGGGAGGATAAATCCGGACCAGGTGAAGACAAAAATCCGGGTGTTGCCGATGACAAGATCTGTGGCGATTAGAAGCAGAAGGGTAAATTTCAGGCTGGATTTGACCGACAAGTACCAGCCGGAGGCAATCATGGCTAAAGTAACTAATTCCACATTGGGGCCGAGATCAAATACGGTTCGTTCCAAAAAGGCAAGAACTGTGATGAACAGAACGGCAAAGATGGGTTTCGGATTATTCAGGTTTAACATATTTCCATTCGATTTTATCGCCGGGTTTAAGTAAATAATCTGAGGCACCAACACTGGAAGACTGGTCATTAACATAAAATACCCAGGCTTTTTCGGGAGTATTTTTGTAGCCGCCAATATTTTCCACTAAATTGCCAAAGCTATATTTCTTATATGTGAATTCGATTTTTTCCTGGTCAGCTACATTTTGTAACAGCGTAAAAGCCGAAGGTGAACCGGTATATGGTTGGGAGTAGGTAACGGTTGGTAGGTTGCCGTAATTGATGCTTAAAGACAGATCAGCGGAGACGGGAACAGCTGTGGGTGTAGGAGTGCGAGGGGAGAGGAATGAGGTTAAGGATGAAGTAGGAAAAAAGATAACAAAGGCCAGGAGGAGTGCAGCAAAGAGAAGTAATTTATTTCTGGTTGACATAATGATCCTACTCGGGATTAAAGAGATTGTTAGTTTTCCGGCTTTAACGGTTGCGGCACAGCGGGGAAATTACATCCCACTTCCTTAAACACAATCTTGTAACGACTTTACTTTTTTTAGGGTAATTGTCAAGGATTAAATGAGGAGCTTTTTGAAAATTTTGGCTAGCTCGACAGGATCGTGACGAAGACGGTTCAATTGCGGGGTAATGGAGTAGATTTTGCCGGTTTCAACCCGAATACCCAGTGATTTAAGCGGAGAAGTCTGCTCTGCACTCCAGCCTAAGAAATGAGAATGTTCGGCCGCGTAAGTGGCCGCAATGCTGGGGTACTTACGGTCAAACTGGGCACGGGAAATGTCGGGACAAATAAGAACATCAAAGGGTTTTTTGAGTTTAGTGTAGGTTTGAAAAATGCCCAAGTACTGTTTAGGGGTAAATTCATGAGTTTGATTGCGGTTGGAGACGAGATTGGAAATGAGAATTTTACGGGCGGAAGTTTTTTTTAGAGCGGAAGTAATGCCTTGGGGGAGAAAATTGGAAATAATTGAACCGTAGACGCTGCCTGGGCTATAAATAAGGTAATCGGTATTGATAATTGCTGATATAGCCTCAGGAGTGGCTGCAACCGGATGATCCAGCCAGATTTTAGAAATAGTATTGGCGGACATGGATTGACGGTCTAATTCATGTTCACCGGTAAACGTATTCCCCTGAGAGGTGGAAAAACGAATATTGGCTGATTGAAGTGTGATGGGGATTGCCTGGCCGCTGAAATGGATATCCAGGATTTTTTCCAGAGTGTTCTGAACGGCAAGGAAATTACCGGCGTGCTTTTCCAGGAGGGCATAGTAAAGGGTGTAGCCTAAGTTGCGATTACGGCCATCAGTAAAACTGACCAGATCCGTAAAGGCAGATATGCGGGGAAGGTGATTTTGGCGGGGAGAGATGAGGGCTAAGAGATTACGTAGAAGGTCGGATACGGCAATGATACGATCACGCTCATCGCTTCTGACCTGACCGGTTTTACCGCCGGAGTCGGTTGAAGCGGAAACGGCAAAAATATTTGTAAACCTGGCTAAAATTAAAGACCTGATGACAATGGGTGATCCGGTACCGCCACCTATGGTGGTAACGCGCAAACGTTTGGCCATTTAAGGATTGACGCCAGTTTCGGCTGCCGGAGAGTGAGCGCCAAGAATCTGAGTGTTTTGGGGAGAAACTAAATATAAGCCCATGGCCAGAAGACCAAGAATAAAGATGATGACAAAACTTCCCACGGCACGGTTTAATAAGCGCTGGTCAGATTTACGCCAAACTGACGGAGTGAGTGCGGTTTCCATAGCTTATTTTGTAGTTTGGATGATATATCAGGTGGCGATGCGTTGCAAATATAAATTGAGCCGAGGTACAATTGTGTATGAGGTCGAGGGATGGATATTCGGGATTTTTACTCGTGCTAAGCGGTTTTTCTGGTTCAGGAAAAGATGCGGTTGCCGATAGGTTGGTGGCAGAAGGTTGGGAACGAATTGTAACTTATAGTGCAGGAAGAGATCCACGTCCGGGTGAGGTGGATGGAGTGCATCACCATTTTGTGACGCCGGAAAGATTTGAAAAAATGATTTCGGAGGGCGAGTTTTTGGAGTGGGTGGAATATGCGGAAACGCGAAAAGGAACAGGTAAGAATGAAATCAGGGAAAAGATCCTAGCCGGGAAAAGAATTGTGTGGCGGATAGATCCCACGGCAGCTTCGGCAGTGGAGAAAATCTTTGCGGATAATTTCGGCCAAGAAGCCAATAAAATGCTGGAGCGGACGACGGTGGTCTTTTTGCGAACAGAGAGTTCGAAGATAACTATATCGAGGTCAAAAAACAGAAACAAAAAAGAAAAGATGGCGGTAATTAAAGACAGGATAATCGGTGATGAACTAATGTGGGAGCAATTGAAAAACAAGTTTGAACATGTAGTGGTAAATAAGGAAGGTGCAATAGCGGAAACGGTGGAGAGGATAAAGACTATAGTAGCCAGTAGGCTATAAACAGTACATACAAACCTAAGAGAATTAAACCTTCTTTTCTCGAGATGTCATTTTTGGAACGGGTGAAATAGAAGAAGAGACACATACCAATGAGAATGAAGATGAAACTGACGAAGAAATTATCTGAGGTTAAAACCTCCCCTTGGTTGATGAGCGAAAACAGGCCGAAGAGGAAGGTGTTGGCAGCTGCCGAGCCCATGTAGTTGCCAAAGGCAATGTCTTTTCGACCTGCGGTGACCGATTTTACGGCCAGGGAAAGTTCGGGTAAATTGGTACCCAGAGAAAGCAGTAAGATACTTAAAACCAGGGGTGGGAGATGAAGGAATTGGGAAAAGTAGATGGTTTCATTGACGATGAAATGGCTGGAAACAAAAATGAGGATCATGCCACCGATGACTTTGGCCAGGTCAATAATGGAGTAGCGCTTAGTATTGCCGGTTTCTTCGTTATTTCCGGTTAAAATTCCGCGCTTACTTTCAATGATGTAGAAGAGGGCAGCGTAGCAGAGGATGAGCAGAATAGCTTCGGTATTGGTAACCCGGCGATCAATGACTAAAAATGCTGGTAAAGCTGTAACGGCCAAGGTGTAGAACAAGGAAAACGGGTCCAGGTCGTGGGAGATTTTAATACCGTTGCCAAGGATAGCCAATAAGGGAAGAATAAAGAGAAAAATTACCACAACCCCACCGATGAGATTACCGACAAAGATTTCCGGGTTATGGCTGTTGATTGAGGTTAAGCCGAGGGCTATTTCCGGCAGAGAGGTAAGGAACCCGAGGATGAAAAATGATACCGAGAAAGATGAAATTTTAAGCTTGCGCGAAAAGCGAATGATGGATCGGACAATGAGATCAGCTCCGAACCAAATAGCCAAAAACGAAAGCAAATATAGGAAGGCAGAGAGAGCAAAAGCCATGAGTTGTAGTTTACCAGAGAGTATGGAGAGAAAGCCAGAGTTGAAGCTTGCGGGAATAGTGCGTTAAAAATGCGGTAATTTAATTTCTTCAGTTTTATTAGTATCGTTCTCCACCAGCACGTCGGCTTTGACTTTCGCAGGGTCCACCTTCGAACTGGTAAAGATAAGCTGTGCAGTATTCAATATCGTTAATAATCACGGTGCCCCTTGTGGACGGTTCAATGTGAGTGCAGACATCTACGGGGGGCTTCATATAATCGTGTCGAATGTGCCAAAGACCATTATTATCCTTGTACACTGACGGTTTTCCGCCTTGAATCTTTGCATAATCTGCGTCAGTGGCTTGTCTAGGCATAGTTTTAAATTATTCCGTTTTCTTTGGCTATAGCAAGTATCTCGGCAACGTCAGGGTCCGAAAAAGATTCGGCTAAAGAGTTCCATAACTGGAGGTTGGTTTTGGCATAGCCCAAATATTTTTTCTTGGCCAATTCGGTATTAAAAAAGATACCCTTTGCCATTAATGGGTTTTGTTCTGAGGTAATCTTTTGGGCTAGTTTGTGAATATCGACGTGATTTTGGGTGATATATTTTCCGGAAAACATGATCGGATTTATGGGGAGGATTTTGTAGACGTTGTCTGCATCGGCTAAAGCCATACCTTCGGGAGAAATTTTTTCAGTGCGATATGCGGTGTGGGCTTCCATTATTATGCTTTCGATGCGATCGATTTGTGATTGTGAGTAGCCGTTTTGGGAGAGGATTTCCGATCTGAGTTTCGTGGCTGATTCGGGTTTAGAATTAGGTTCGATTAGGTAGTTAAGATCGTGGGTGAGAGCGGCAGCTTTGACCAACTGAGTGTCGGCATTAATACTTTTTGAGAATTCAATAGATTTTTTAAGGACGAAATTTATATGGTGCCAGCCGTGATAAACCAGTTCCTGATTGTGGTCCAAGTAGAGAGCTTCAATCTGGGTAAGCAGCTGATCAAAACTTGCAGTCATAGTTATTAATATTTTAGCATTTTCATCTTTCTGTAGATTGACTTTATCAGTAGTAAGATCATATATAGTTATATGGCAGCTGCAGTAGAGATGGGAAGAGACGGAGGACTTACAGATATTTTAAATGTGAAAGGAATTAAAGCGTGTCCATTGAAAGAATTTTCTGAGAGTGCACCGTGTACGAAGAAGGGAGTTTAACTATGGCATATTTAGAGTTTACGCAGTTTGCACCAGAACAAGTTTTAACCGCTTTAAAAACTGGTGATATGGGGTTGGCGAGGGAAGATGTCGAGAAAAGGACACTTGAGTTCGGAAAAAATCTTACCAAGGCGAAATACCTGACCCCGGGGCAAATTCTGGTGCGACAGCTAAGATCGCCGTTCCAGTATTTGTTGGTAGGTGCTTTGGTATTGTCATTTGCGTTAGGTGAAAGGGTCGATGCACTGATGATCCTGTTGTTTGTAGGACTTAATACTTTTTTGGGGTTTATTCAGGAATACCGATCCGAACAGACGGTAAAGCTGCTGAACAAACATTTAGCCAGCAGATCAAGAGTAGTCAGATCCGGTGAGGAGATGGTCATTGAGACAGAGAATTTAGTTCCCGGAGATATCGTATTACTCGAGCCGGGCGACATTGTGCCGGCGGATTTGCGATTGATTGAAGCTTTCAATCTGGTAGCAGATGAGTCGGCACTAACCGGGGAAAGTGTAGCAACCATTAAGACTAGTGAACCAATTAAGGAGGCAAAGCCGGAAGTATTTGAGGCGACGAATATTTGTTTTTCAGGAACAAATATTGTTTCCGGGGAAGCCAAAGGGGTGGTGGTCGGCACCGGATTAAGAACGGAATACGCAAAAATTGCTAAGTTGTCTTCCGAAACCAAGAAAGGCGGATCGTACGAGAAAGAAATCGGCAAGTTTAGTAAGTTTGTATTAATCCTAGTGGGCATTACGCTATTTCTGGTGCTGGGCGCTAATATGTTGTTTCACCAATCTGCCAGCGTGCTGGAGCTAATTGTATTTGCAATCGCTTTGGCTGTGTCCGTGATTCCCGAGGCGTTACCTGTGGTAACAACTTTTTCCTTGTCTATCGGTGCGGCCAGACTGGCGAAGAAAAAAGTGGTCGTAAAACGCCTGTCGGCAATTGAAGACCTAGGGGGAATTGAAATATTGTGCAGCGATAAAACGGGAACATTAACTGAGAACAATCTGACAGTGGAGGAGGTTTTGAACATGTCTGAAAAGGAGGTGCTCGTATATGCGGCTTTGGCTTCGATATGGGATAAAGTTGACCGGAATCGGGGTAATAAGGCCTTTGAGGAAGCAATATACGATGCCTTAGATGAAAAGCAAAAAACGGTTCTGGCTAAGTATAAAATCTTGAAAGAAATTCCTTTTGATCCGCAACGGAAAAGATCAAGTTGTGTTGTGAGCGGAAACAAAGAAATTCAATTGGTGGTTCGGGGGGCAGCAGAGGAAATTTGGCCGCTAATATCCGGGCTGTCTAAAAAAGATTTGGACAAGATGACGGAATGGGTTAAAGATAAGGGACGGCAGGGAATTCGGGTTTTGGCAGTAGCTGCACGAAAAATCGAGAAGGACGAAATGGCTAATTTAGAAACGGTGGAGAAGTCCATGGATCTTGTAGGTTTGGTTTCGTTTGTGGATCCAATTAA
>CAYTYO010000020.1:9598-11767 GCA_964441445.1 uncultured Gammaproteobacteria bacterium
GACAACGTAGATGTTGAAAGTATGGCTGAACCACATCGGTTTGATATCCGGAATTTTGCATTTATTGCACTGATTTTAGGGTTAGTCAGCACGGTGTTTGACTTTATATTCTTTATGGTTTTTCGGAGCGGGGGGGCCGCGGTGTTGCAGACGGGCTGGTTTATAGGCAGCATATTAACGGAGTTGGTATTCATTTATTCGATAAGGACAAAGAAGCCATTTTGGAGGGCGGTCAGGCCACCTGTGGCGATTACCGGGTTGGTTATTTTGGCCATGGCGATAACAATAGTTGTTCCATTTACGAAGTTCGGGCATGAAGTATTTAGCTTTGTTTCTCCCACAGGGCAGAACATGTGGTTAATCATGTTAATTGTCAGCGCTTATTTTGTGACAACTGAGAGTGTCAAGCTGTTGTACTATCGGTTTTTTCAACCCGGCAAAGTTATTAGGTGATATCAGAATGAGTCCAAAGAAGATGGAAGGTAGGGGGTAAGTAAATGGGCGCTGATAGTTGAAGGGCTGAAGGGTGGTTCAGGATATCAGGTTGAAGGAGGTGGCAGCAAGATTAAGTTAAGGCGGCAATGACAAGACCGATTAAGACAAACGTAGCTAACCAGGCAGTGGAGTAGAGAATAAGCCGGAGAGCGGTTTTAGTTTGCTTGCGGTCCCAAAAGATAATGAACGGATAGCCAAGAAAAATGAGGGTGCAGATAACGGCTGAAACTGCAAAGAGAGCCAGAAAAATTGCGGGTCCAAGAAAATTGGGTTGATGACCAAACCAAGTATTACCATTAACGAATACGGTACCGATTAATCCACAATAGATGAGTATACCGACCGCCTGAAGGAAAGCGATGAAACCTAATGAGGCTTTTTTCATTGATTTAATTATGTCACTTGTTTGCAAGAGCACGTTTGTAAGTATAATGGCCAGCGTATGATGCTTGAGGCTAAAGGCAGCGGCGACGAAAATGAAAAAGTTAAACAAGTGGTGAGGGCAGTGCTGGTTACGACGGACGGTGAGGTGTGTATTGGAAGGGGAGGTCCAGGTTATGAGGTAGGGAAGTGGTGTTTGGTAGGCGGCGGAGCAGAAAGTAGCGCATTAGGTGCGGAAGTGTACAGAGAAATTGTGGAGGAGACCGGGGTGTCGATCCAGGATCTGACTGATGAGGAATTACCCATTTTGATAGCTACAATAGTTAGATATAAGCACGGAGCGGCCTGGCATAATAATTATTTCGTGATCGAAATGAATGATGCAGCAATACCAATGGTTTTGGCCAGGTTTAACCGGGAAGAATTTAGTGAAGTGCGGTTTGTGACAGCTGAAGGTGTAAAAGGTCTAAGATTTGCGTTTGGGGATGGCGAAATAGTGCGAAGTTTTTTCAAGGAAGTGGGAAATTAAGGCGGTTCGGGAGCTGAGAATTATTAGATGGATAGTGGTACGATGACTGATATGGTGAAGGTGGAGTTTGTATGTTCGGGAAATACTTTTAGGAGCCGAACGGCAGAGGCGTATTTTAAATCAAAAGGTGTATCAGGAGTTGTAGTGTCGTCCAGCGGGACGACGGCTAAATTGGATTTAAACGGACCAATTTCCTGGTGGGGACAGAGGATCATTAAAAATGAGGGGTTGATTAAATTTGAAAGTCGGGATTGGAGACAGGTGACGGCGGAAATTTTGGAGAGCGCTGATATGGTGGTGTTTATGGAGCGGATAAATTACGAGTATTGTTGGGACGAGATGGGATATACAAGAGAACCCGTAATTTGGGATATCCCCGATGTGGGCTTAGTTAAGCAAGATTATATTCATGAGGCCGATATAAATATGCAAGCTGAAGAAGCGTTTCTAATGATTAAGGCGAAGGTGGACGATTTGGTAATAAGTTTGAGCATGCAAACGGCAATATAGATACGGCAAAATAAACTTATTCAGCGAGAGGCATAGGTTAGCTTGGGTGATAGTTTTCCCCCGCTCATGATAAAGGCATTATATTCCCAAGGTTTTTGAAGTTTTATCCGAAGCTACTCCTATATGTATCTGGCAAGTTAGTTTAGGTGCCGTTTTCAACATGGATACTCACGCTTATAATTAGATGGATGGTAGAAAACAAAATTATTAGTCTTGAAGATTTGGGTTTTAGTGAGTTTTATGAAAGGGGAGTT
>CAYTYO010000021.1:0-11319 GCA_964441445.1 uncultured Gammaproteobacteria bacterium
GTTCTTCCTTGAGGTCGCTCCTTTCCTTCGGCCTGCCTTTTCAGATTAATACTCTCATGGCAGTGGTTAAGGATCGGTTTTTAAATATTATTCTCTGGAAAATAATCGGCGCCGAAGGTGTGGGCATCATCGGTTGGGCTCAGACCTGGTCGCAAAAACCGCTGCGTTTTATTATGGACAACGTCACCAAAGTCACTTTCCCCAGTTTTAGTCGCATGCAGGATCATCCACAGGAACTTAAGTCCGGGATTGAAAAAACTTTGCAGTTTATTTCCCTTATTACCTTCCCGATTGTAGGCGGCATGGCCCTAATGGCTCCGTTAGTAGTCAGTCTTATCCCCAAATATTCCAAATGGGAAGCCGCTCTGCTCCCCTTAGTCTTATATTGTTGGGGAAGTGCTTGGGCAGCTGTATCGACACCACTAACAAGCGTTCTTAACGCCATGGGTAGGGTCAAAACTAATACCTATTTAATGATCATGTGGACTGTCCTGGCTTGGGCTCTCACTCCGACACTTGCAATGCGATATGGGTTTAATGGCGTAGCCTATGCCACCGGAATTATTGCTCTTACCTCACTTGTTCCGGTGATTATTGTTTGGCGCATGGTCCACTTTAGCGTGCTCGAAAGTATCATCAAACCCGGCTTGGTGACACTTTCTATGCTGCTGATCTCTGCCTGTTTATCACTGGTTTTACCTAAGACGGTACTAGGACTATTCGCAAATATTTCCGTCTCGGTTCTTGTCTTTATTTTATTTACTTATTTAGCTTTTGGTCAAAATTTTTTCCGCGATGCTCAAAAAATCTGGCTCGTCATTCGCCGCAAAGTATAGCCATTGGTTTCTAATTGCCATTGGCACTTTTATCTGGTCACTGACTATGGTCAAAAGTGGCCTGGTTTATGATTTCGGCCAAGGGTTCTGGGGAGCCAACGGTCATGATGGCATTTGGCATCTTGCTGTCAGCAATTCTCTTTCTCAGGCAATTTTTGACATGCCAGTATTTTCCGGGGAAGCAATCAGAAATTACCATCTCGGCTTTGATTTTATTCTGGCTTTTTTTCATAAGCTCACCTTCATCCCTTTAAGCGTTTTATATTTTCAGGTTTTTCCTCCGGTACTTGCCCTGCTGTTTGGTCATTCACTCTACACCTTCGTTTTAGATTGGAAAGGAAATAAAAGTATCGCGTTATTAGCGATTTTCTTCGGGTATTTCGGCGGCAGCTGGGGCTGGCTTGTCAACCTAATTCGATCGGGTTCCTTTGATGGTGAATCCATGTTTTGGGCCCAACAAAGCATTTCCACTCTCATAAATCCTCCGTTTGCTCTGTCTTTAATCTTTATTTTTTATGGTCTATTTTTCCTCAACCGTTACTTGAAAGACGGTGGCCGAAAAAACTTTTGGTTTTCCGTCCTGCTTTTTGGCGTACTTCCGTTTATTAAAATCTATGCCGGTCTGCTTTCCTTAAGCGGCTTATTTGTTGTTGCAGCTTTTACTCTTGCAAAGACCCGCAGTTGGGGCGCGTTCAAATTATTTATTGCCGCGACACTTCTCTCGGCCCTGGTTTTCTTTCCCTTTAATCGCACGTCTACCTCATTGATTGTCCTCCAGCCCTTTTGGTTTTTGGACACCATGCTCTCGGTTTCCGATCGTTTTAACTGGCCGAAATTATTCAGTGCTCTGTCTACATACCGTCAAACCGGCAATTGGCCGCGTCTCATCGTCGGTTACTCAGGTGCATTGGCAATTTTTATTCTCGGAAATTTAGGCACCCGGGCTCTGGGTTTCAATTCATTCAAAGGCTTTAAACGTTTTGGCGCTATCGAATTCTTTTTATCAGTGATCTTTGCTGCGGGATTAATTGTTCCTACTCTGTTTATCCAGGTTGGTACCCCCTGGAATACGATCCAGTTCTTCTACTATTCTCTTTTTATCATGAACATCTTTGCCGCTATTTCGTTTTACGGCTTATTGCGTCGCATCAAAGACAAGTCCTTCCGTCCGCTTATCATCGCTGGTCTGGTTATTCTTACTCTGCCCACCACGCTGGACTCCCTTAAACATTATTTACCTAAAAATCCCCCGGCAATGGTTTCAAAAAACGAGCTGGAGGCGCTGGCGGTTCTTGCAAAGCAGGATCGGGGAGTAGTTCTTGAGTATCCCGGAAATCCCGATCCGTATGCTCCGGCACCCCGACCGCTATATCTGTATGAATCAACGGCATATGTTTCTGCCTTTACTGGTCATCCCACATTTGTAGCTGACACCGTTAATTTGAATATTACCGGTTACGATTGGCCCCAAAGACGGAAAATATCTGAAGATATCTTCAAAGAATCGTCCATTCCTGAAGCTATTTCTCTTCTCAAATCAAATAATATCCGTTACATCTATTTGCCCGACGTCTCTAATCACCGACCCGTCTTATCGGCTTCCCAATTGGGCGGTCGGGTAATTTTTGAAAACTCCCAGGTTTCAGTTTGGTCAGTAGGGGATAACTGATACTCTTCAAAAACACCGCGACCATAATCAACGACAAAACTCGCGAAACAAAACTCTCATTCCAAAGTAGCAGTCCTTTAAGAAAACCGAAACTTTCCGGTACCCACCAATGGTAGAAAAGATTAGTCCAAAACACGACCGACATGCCAATCCAGTATTTCCACAGGTGTGGATAAAAAGACGCTGCTATCAACCCACTGGTTATTCCCATAAATAAATACCGATCCATCATTCCGGTCATAAACATCCATGCTCCGGCAGTCACAACAAATACTCCCATCCACATACTTCTCTCACTCTCTTTTTCCTTTCGGCAATACCATATGGCAACCGCATTAATTATTGCGACGAGAAGTATCCCGATTGTCTGCCATGAAACAAATACTATCTTAGACGTCGAATTAACCGGTTTGTCACCGATAAAAATTCTCCAAAAATTAAACGAGTTTACATTT
The DNA here is from genome assembly GCA_964441445.1 of uncultured Gammaproteobacteria bacterium. Lineage (GTDB taxonomy): Bacteria > Patescibacteriota > Microgenomatia > CAZETR01 > Amesbacteraceae > XYB1-FULL-44-23. Next base: position 2,961 of record CAYTYO010000021.1, read on the forward strand.
ACCCGGGGCTCAGCCTTTTCAAACACTATCCGTGTCAGATCGTATCTGGCAAATTCAAACGGGTTTTTGTGTGTATAAGGTGCCGTCGTTACCCAGAATATGGCTACCGATAAAATTATTCCTACCCCAAATTGTAACCACTCTTTTCTAAAAGCCTTTACCGCCCAATAAACGTAAAAAGGGATTACTACTAAAGTTGTCGGTTTAACCAAGATGGAAATCATCAGCATAGCTGGAGACAAAATTTGTGTCCTTTTATTCATCAGCCAAAAAGCTGCCAGGGCAAATAAAGTTGACGTTTGGTCGTATTGGCCCCATAAGCTGCTCACATACCAGGAAAAAGGTGAGGCCAGGTAAATTAGCGGATATATGGTTTTTTTTGTAATTATGTAAATCAGCCAACCGATGCAAAGATCCGCGAATATCGGTATCAATTTCATCGTCACTAAAAATCCAATTTGGAACGGGTTTTCCAGGTTCACTCTTCCGTATCCGAACCACTCTACAAAATTTGACAACCAAAAAACTTTATCTCCCGGGATCACTTTATTTAATTGATATTCTGTCCAGGCAAATCGCCCTAGAAGTTCAATGTACATTTTTTTGTTAAATCCATAAATCGAGTTTATCAGTGGAGGTTGCGTCGGCCAGGCATACGTCCAGATATTATTACTGTAAAAACTTTTCGTTCCATGCTCATATATCCGTTCGCCCCAGGCAGCATTAGGCAGCATATCCACATGCCACGCCTTATCTGATAAATAAAGTCTGAAAACTAATGCCGTTAAAAAAATTAACGCCACAACCAAAGGGATCTTAATAATTTTTTCCGTCATCTTAATATCTATTTAGTTGAACTACCCTCCAGTCACTCTCAGGTATTTGCCATTCTCCGGCCACTGGGCCGTTTCGAAAATAAATTAATTCCGCCGCCGGATCTTTTCTTAAGTCAGATACACTGCCCTTGGTAATTACAAACAGATTGTCCGATAACTCATACTCCTCATACATCCTTAACCGGTATTCATTTATTAGCAGTAAATCGCGGTACCTTTTTCCAGCCGGATAAATATCTGGGCTGGCAAGCACTGCCAAATTAACATTCGCCATTTTCTTCTCCCTGATTTGGCCGGAAATTATCTGTGTCGCCCCCCTAAGAATTTTTAAATTCCCTTCCCAATCCGCTTGAGTCCAATGTGATGGTAGAGCAGTAAGCGAACCCACAATTAATAATACAGTTGCCGTTTTTGCTGCGAGCTTTCCCCACCCAGTTCTGGAACTCATAATCCACATTGCAAATAACGGTACCGCCGGCAGTAAATAATGAAATTGCTGTGAATACATCCCCAGCGGAATAAGAGTAATCAGTGTCATAACCATCCAAACCCGTCCTGCTGATTTATTAATCCAATCCCAACCGGCTAAAGCCAAACAAGCAAGCCCTCCGAGAGTGATAAACGGTTGGCTTTGAAACACATAAGCACCGAAATATTTAATTACGGCCGGTAACTTACGGATTAAGTCCCAGACCGATGTTCCCATTTGGCCGCGGTTGTAGTCAATCATCCGACCGATAAATATCCCCGGCGGATGCCGCATGTCGAAAATCACAAACGGCACCAAAGCTGCTCCGGCTCCAATGGCAATCAATATATCCTTCTTTTTTATTGTCATAAGCACCATCGGGATTAGCGCCAGATAGTGATGATGCACAGCCAGACCGAAACATAAACCGGCCAGAAGTCTTAAGCCGATTTGTTTGTATTCGGACAAATACAAACCTGCAAATAACCAAAACAGCATCAAATTTGGATTCCACGGCCACCGGGATGTTTGTACTAACGGAAACCACACAGCTGCAATTAATGCTGCAGGTAGTACCATTTTTTTATTTACCTTGTACACAATTGCCACAATCAGTGCCCAGGCTAAAATTCCCCAAACTACAGCTCCGGCCACCGTTCCCAACGGATCAAAATTAAACATCACCGCAAACGGCAACAGCATGTAATAGGTTAAGGAGGAAAACACATGACTTCGGTCATCCGAAATCGGTCCAACTAAAGTCAATTTTTTCTCCACCCAAATTTGGTGAATGTTCACTAAATCTCTCGACTCATCAGATAAAAAATGAGTTGAGGTATCGAGTAAATATACTCGAACAAAAATCGCCAAACCAAAAATAATTGCCAATTTAAGTTTCATATCCGTTTCTATAATGATGTTACTCGAAAACTTGTATAACCCATTGGGTCAGGAAAATCAGCTACCTTAATTCCTACTTTTTCCATTTCTTCTTTTCTCCAGTCGGGGATTGCTCCTGTAGATCCCATTAGGAGAATATCTTTAGCGTACAATTCATCCTTGCCGATCTTTCTAAACTCAAATTTTCCGAAGCTGTATTCCTCCGTCCCGGAATTATTCCGGTTTAATCCTGCCTCGCTCAAATACTGATCCGGCGGATATTGGCCGTAAAAAAGCACAAATATATATGGAGCTATATGTGGACTGTCAATTATGACCTTATTATATTTCTTCGCCTCGGATAACATATAGGGAACACTGAACTCAAATCCCGGTTGAAAATCTCCATACGTTACATAAGGAGCAAAAAGCGAAATAGTTAAAAAATTAAACAAAAACGCCAATCCGCATAACCCGCTTATTGCCAGTGTTGCAACAAACCTTATCCCCTTTGGAGCAATTTTTTCAAGTAACCAAACCAACCCGACAGCCGCAACTATTCCAAAGATTGGATACAGGCTAATAGTCCGGATAACCGAAAACCAGTTCCAGGTAACGACACCTGGAAGTGGGCCAAGAATCAAAATAGGCAAAAGTATTTTTCGTAAGCGTTTATTTCTGAATACCTGTAACATCCCGACGAGCCAAAACGGTAAAATCTCCACGTTAAAAAGTGCCAATCCCGGAATCCTTAAGATTGGTTCGGTAGATCCCCGGAAAAATAAATTTGCCGGTGAAAAATAAGCCATGAACTGTCCGGTCAACTGCCATGCCAAAGAATAAACCGGATTAAATATCAAAAGTGGAAAGTCCTTTGGCACAAAGGGCCATAATTTAAAAATATTTGTCGCCGCCAATCTGCTCCCGGCCGGCTCGGTCAGAAAACTTACTCCCAACGGCAAACCTAACATCACTGCCACGATCACCAATCTTAGCCACTTTGACTTTAGATATATTTTCTTTTGTTCCCAGAATACTAGTGTCAATGCAATAAGTGTTAATGGTGCAATTACCCGTTGTGCGTGATACATATACATGGATAAGATAAATAAAGCTACTGAAACCGGGTAATAATTTTTATTTTTCAGACTGTAAATAAACGCAGCCACACCGGCCATATACCAGGCCGTTCCCACGTTACTTTCAAACGCAATTCTCGAAAAATGTAATGCCCATGGCGAAAATGCCGTTATCGCACCGGCAGCTACTCCGACCGAAAATTTTCCGCTAATCTTTGAACCGATATAAATGACAAAAAACACAATCAATGTCCCCATTACAACCGAGGGAAACCTGGTCGAGGTTTCAGTCAGCCCGGCAAAGAAGATTGCCGGTACAGCGAGGTACGCGTATCCGGCGGGTTTGTAATCATCAAAGGATCGAAGTGACACAGGCATTGCTTTTCCAAACTCGTCTCTTCCGGTCTTAAGCATTGAATAGCTGTTATAGCCCAAAGCCGCTTCGTCCCAGTTAACCGATGCTGGAGCCATATCAATCCTGAACCACCTGGCGCCAAACGCCACACCGACTACAACGGCAATTATTAAAGCTTTGACATAAATATTTTTCATCTTATTTCCACTGCCCAAATATTATCTCCGTTTCCAAAACTTAACGAGTCTCTGGTTTTATAACTTTCTAACAATCGAAACTCTCCCGGCAGTTGACTTTGATCAAATGAATTATCCAGTTGTTTACTGCCCAAAAACTCACCGGGAAAACCGATATAGATTTTTTTATCTCGTTTTGCATTCTTCAGGTCAAAGTGGTCAAAGTACACATTTTTGATTAACCCGGTCTTTATTCCTGGCCACAGATCATTCGGATGCAGCTCTGTTTTCCACGCATAGTACAAAAATGACCTGCCGATTAAAGTTGTTATTTGTGTTGGCTGATTCTGGCCATACTTCTGTTCCATTACCGCCATCGCGGCAAAAGCTTTAGGTCTGTTATCGCGCCAATAATCTTCGTGATAAACAAAATGAAATAAAAATGCCGCACAGCCCCAGAGGACAATTACCCCGATCGGCCACCACTTACGCAAATTTATCCGTGTTATCACCGCCACCGATCCTAGGGTAAGCGGCACAATCAATCCCGCTCCCGGGCCTAAAAAATTTCCTGCGTCTGTAACTGTCATTCCCAAAATTCCCCAAGTCAGAAACAAGCCGGCGGCTTCTTTTTCCCTGGAACTTAAAAACTTTATTGCGGCAAGAGCGAGAGGGAACTGCCAGAACATAATCCAGGCAAGTCCTTTGCTTCCCCATAAACTTCGGGCTACAGTCGAAACAGATTGTCCCGGGAAAGCCCATTTTTCCGGATCAATCACCTTGGCAAATTGGCTGACTATAGATCTGTAAGCAAAATAAAATTTGTTGTACACAAGCCGCTTAACTATCAGCGGAACATGGTTCTCAAAGTTATTGATTTTGTACTCATAACGCACCCGTTGGTCAACTAACTCACTTTGCGTTGACAGGGAAATATCATCAATCTTAAAAAACCAAGTCGGGTTGTTTATCCAGTGGGTTTTGTAAATACCAGCCAAAACCGTAAGCGCGAGAACTACACCAACAGCTGCCGACTGTTTTTTTCGAGCCGAGTTAAAAAGTTTCCAGACACAAAACACCAGACCGAAAATTGGGCCGGAATACGAAGCCATAGTTACACATCCGGTTAGCACTATCATCACGATCCACTTAGCTTGTCTATCCGGCATTTTTATCTCCGCCAGATAAAGTCCCAAAGCCAATGCCAGCGTAATCGCTGTGGGAAGCTCAAATAATGATATATACAGAAACCACGGGGAAAGTGCCGGTAGCAGTAACACCAGCTCCCATTTGCCGTTTTTCTTTTCTGTCAGAAAAGCCATCGCGGTTATACTTGCGGCTGCCACTATTAAATTGGGCAAACGAAACAGTAGCTCCGAAAAGCCAATTATCTTCATGAATGCTGCCATATACCCAATAGTTACCGGAAATGGCATTTCTGCGGCCAATTCAGCCATGGGGATTACTTTTTGTCCGACCGACATTGCAAGATATCGCAATAGTAACTCATTTTCCGTCGGCGCTAACCTTACCCCAATAAATATAAAACCCAATCCGATAATTACCCCGGCCAACCATATCCACTGCCTTGTAGACATCAAACCAATCATATCAAAGCCCGAAGCTCTGTGGTGAAAGTAAAAATATTGTACAATTAAGGCGTGATTTCAGTCGTTATCACCGCATTCAATGAGGCCAAAAACCTTCCCCGCGCTGTAGCCTCGGTCAAAGGTCTAGCCGGAGAAATAATTGTTGTAGATACGGAAAGCACCGACAATACAGTTGAAATTGCCCGTAAATTAGGCTGTCGGGTATATACCCATAAGTATCCCGGAATTGTGGAACCCGTGCGAAATTTTTCGATCGCCAAAGCCAAAGGTGAATGGATCCTCCTCTTGGACGCGGATGAAGAGGTTTCGGAATCCTTAAAAAAATTCATTTTAGAAGCCGTTTCCCGTCCGGAAGCTGACTACTATCGTCTTCCCCGTAAAAATCTCATCTTTAATAAATGGATCGAAAGTTCCCATTGGTGGCCGGATTATGTTTATCGCCTGTTTCGTAAAGGTTATGTTGTTTGGGATGAAGCGATTCACAGCGTGCCTTCCACGCGCGGAACCGGGGCCGACTTTCCTGTCGATCAGGATCACGCTCTTATTCATCACAATTACAACTCTGTTTCCCAATACGTTTCGCGGCTTAACAACTATACTGATTTTCAGTTAAAACTCCTCCTCGATCAAAACACCCGCTTCTCCTGGGATTTGATTATTACCAAACCCTTTGCCGAATTTATCACCCAGTACTTTGCCCGCCGCGGTTACAAAGACGGTCTTCACGGACTGGTTTTGGCCTCCCTTCAGGCTTTTTCAGAACTAATTCTTTACTTAAAGCTTTGGCAACAATCCGGCTTTATTGAAAAATCTCTGTCTCCGGCTCAGGTTCAATCGGAATTAGATGATCAGGCCAAAAACCTGGTTTGGTGGTATTACCAAACCCGGATTGATACCAGCTCGTTCATCTTCCGCCCGTTCTGGAAATTAGTTCGCCGTATTAAAACCACTTCGCCCAACTCATATAAACCGTATAAGTCCGTATCTAAATTTTTCCGCCGCTAAACTATGCGAGTAGCCGTAATTGTCCTCAGTTGGAATAGCGAAAAGTACATAGATTTATGTCTTAAATCTCTTCAGGACCTAAGCACCGGAGATGTCCGTTTGGAGGTTGTCGTAGTTGATAATGCCTCAGCAGACGACACGGTTGCGCGGGTCAAAAAAGAGTTTCCCCGGGTCACGATGATCGAAAACACCGTTAATCTCGGCTATGCCGAAGGCAATAATGTTGGTATTCGCTATGCTGTGGACAAGAAATTTGATTTTATCTGGATAGTAAATCCGGACGTTCATGTCGAAAAGTCTAGTCTTATAGAATTGATTGCAGCCGCCAAAAAATTCCCCTCGGCCGGAATATTCGGTTCAAAAATCTACTTTGCTCCTGGCTACGAATTCCATAAGGATCGCTACACCAAAGACGAAATTGGTCACGTAATTTGGTATGCGGGAGGAGTAATTGACTGGTCAAACATGGAAGGTAAACACCGCGGTGTTGATCAGGTCGATCGTGGCCAGTTCGATGTCGACAGTACTACTGACTTCGTGACCGGAGCATCAATGTTCGTTCGGCGTAAAGTGTTTGAAACGATTGGCATTCTCGATTCCCGCTATTTTCTTTATTACGAAGAAAACGATTTTTGTCAGCGCGCTTCAGCCTGGGGTTGGACGCTGATTTATGTGGCAATGAGCAAAGCCTGGCATGCTAACGGTTTAGCGACAGGTATAGGCTCACCGCTTCAGGACTATTACATTACCCGTAATAGACTTATGTTCGGGTTGAAGTATGCTCCCGCCTATACGAAATTTTTGTTAATCAAACAGGCTGTATATCTTTATTTTCAAGGCCGTCCCTGGCAGAAACGTGCCATCATGGATTTTATGTCCAGAAAGTTGGGAGCAGGGTCATATCAGGCAGAATAACCGATGCTTACAGGAATAGTCATCACTAAAAACGAGGAAAAGATGATCGGTGATTGTCTCGACAGTATGTCTTTTTGTGATGAATTGCTAGTTATTGATAATGGCAATACTGACAGGACAAATGCGATTGCCAAGTCAAAAAAAGCCCGGGTAATAGTTTCACACGGCACCGACTATTCACAAATTAGAAATGACGGGTTAAAAGCCGCCCGCGGCGACTGGGTATTGTATGTTGACGCTGATGAACGAGTTTTACCTGCCCTTCAGTCTGATATTCACAGCGTAATTTCCTCCCCTTCGCAAAATTTTTCCGCTTATAAAATATCCCGGTCGAATATTTTTCTTGGCCGGAAGATGAATTACGGTGGCTGGGGAGGGGAGTACATAATTCGCTTGTTTAAAAAATCCGATCTACAGGCTTGGGAAAACCCATTGCACGAACAACCTAAATTTTCAGGTCAACTCGGGACCATCAATTCTCATCTGCTACATTATTCGCACCGCGATCTGTCTTCTATGTTGGAGAAGACGATAGAATTTACTCTTTATGAAGCAAAACTCCGTTTTGACATGGGCCACCCTCAAATGACCTGGTGGCGTTTTTTTCGTGTTATGTTCACCGAATTTTGGCTCCGATTTGTAAAGCTTTCGGCCTGGCGCGATGGAACAGAAGGCGTAATTGACGGATTGTTCCAGGTCTTCAATACTTTTATTATTTACGCCCGTTTATGGGAAATGCAGCGTCAAGCCCGTGCCAAATAAAGCCCTTATAGTTAATCCTTATTGGGACACATTGGGTGGGGGAGAGCGTTATGTGGCAAGTTTCGCCCTCTTACTTTTAGATTTGGGCTGGCAGGTAGATATTTGTTGGCAGAAAAAGCTTTCTTCCGATCTGATCACCCGCTTTGGCCTGGACATTAGTCGGGCGAATTGGCAGAACTCTGACTACTCCCCGGGCAGGAGCCGCAATTACGATCTGCTTTTTTGGATTTCGGATGGTAGTCTACCGGTAAGTTTTGCTCGCAAAACACTTAT
>CAYTYO010000022.1:0-11053 GCA_964441445.1 uncultured Gammaproteobacteria bacterium
TTGGATTAAGGGGTATTTGCAGACCTTCCTGGTTCACAACCGTCACCCCTTAAAGTTCCTTCGTCAGCACGGCAGGCATGCGCTTATTTTTCAGCTCATCATCGGTATGCGCATCTCTTTTATGATCATAAACCCACTTTTATGGGCTACCACCATCGCTTATTTTGCCGCCTATCGCTTTGTCGGTCCGGCTATCGAATCGGTTTACCCAGCCCCGGTTTTCTACATGGCTGCCTTTGCGGCCATCATCGGTAATTTTCTTTTCCTCTTCAACTACATGATCGGTTGTGCCAAAAAAGGCCACTGGAATTTGATCAAGTACGCTTACCTGATGATCAGCCTGGCAGCAGTTAAGGCTTTTTATCAGTTACTGGTAAAACCGTATTATTGGGAAAAAACCCTTCATGGCATTACCAAGAGCCAGGCTCAAAACAAATCTGTCCGTCTGGCCTTCAGCTTCCCGGATTTTTCTTGGGTCCGTTTTCCTAAGCCTTGGAAAATCCTCTCTTCTCAAGTCAGGTCTGCCGGCGTGTTGGTTATCGCCTCCATGCTTATCAACGTTATTAATTTTGTTTACACCTCGTATCTTAGCCACAGCCAAGCCATTTCTCTTTCCCAATTCGGTCTCATCAGCCTAATCGGCAGCATTCTGACTATTTTTCAAATTCCTCAAAGTGCACTGAGTAAAACCGTCACCTATCGCAGCGGCTATCTCACTGGAAAGTACGATTTTTCGCCAGTTAACTTTTGGTCATATGTCAGGCGCAAGTCCTACATCATCTCAGCAATAATCCTATTTTTCTGGCTGATCGTCACTCCTTTCCTTCCCCGGCTTTTTGGCTCTGATTCTATTTTTCCTTTTCTTCTCTTTTCTCCCATGCTGATCATCAGCACCTTGGGTGCCGTAGATAGCGGCTTTTTAGGCGGGATAGGCAAGTTTGGTGTTTTAGCGGTTATGTACATGATCGAAGCCGTCTCAAAATTATTAATTACCGTAGTTCTAGTTAGCCTTGGCCTTACCCAGTTAGTGTATTTAGCCATTCCGCTTTCTGCTTTTGCCGCCCTCTGCATCGGCTGGCTGGTCATTAAACGCATTAAGACATCGCCTCGCCCGGAAGTGGATACCACTTCTCTTCATTACTTCCCCAAGCGCTTCTTTAATAATTCCATCCTTTCCCGCCTCTCGGGTTTATCCTTCATGAGTTTGGATATTATTCTTGCCAAGCTCTACCTCACCCCGGAACAGGCGGGGGAGTATGCCTTGATTTCTACTATTGGGAAAATGGTTTATTTTGCCGGCACCACTTTCTCACAATTTATTGTTCCTTTGGTAAGCATCGAAGAAGGCGCAGGTCGGAATTCCAGTCGGCTTTTTTACCGTCTGTTAGCTATAACCGGTTTGGTGACTGCCGTCTCGGCTACTTTATTAGGCCTTTTAGGTCAATTCACTGCTCCGTTATTACTGGGTGAAAAGGCAATAGCCATTGCTTCCTATCTTCCCCTCTACACCTTTGCTGTTAGCTTCTTCACCATTGCCAGCGCTATAGTCTACTACCACCAAATTAAGAAACAGTACCTTTTTGGTTATGTGGCTTTCGTTTTAGGATTAGTCCAAGCCGTAGCCCTCTCGCGGGTCGACCAGGATTTAAACCTTTTCGTCGAAATAATGTTCGGCATTAGCTTCCTCTTCAACGCCACCGCCTTTATCCTTCATTTTTCCTACTCTCGCCTTTTAAGTCTGATAGGTCGGTTCTTTCGCTCCGGCAGCAAAGTTATTCCCGATGCAGAAAAACCTCTCCGGATCCTCATTTTCAATTGGCGAGACACCAAACACGTTTGGGCTGGTGGAGCCGAGGTATATGTCCATGAGTTGGCCAAGCGTTGGGTTAAAATGCGTCACCAGGTAACCATTTTTTGCGGCAACGACAAAAAAAACTTACCTCATGAATACGTCGATGGGGTAGAAATATATCGCCGGGGTGGCTTCTTTATGGTCTATTTCTGGGCGCCGATTTATTATTTGTTTAAGTTTCGCTGCAAGAATGATGTCATTGTCGACTCCGAAAACGGTATCCCGCTCTTTACTCCGCTCTTTTCCCGGATACCCAAGCTGCTTTTAATTCATCACGTCCATCAAAACGTCTTCCGGGAACACTTGAAGTTTCCGCTTTCTCATCTCGCTATCTTTTTGGAAGGCAAGCTCATGCCCCTAGTTTATAGCAATCACCAGATCATCACCGTCTCTGCTTCTTCCAAGGCCGACATTCTCAACATGGGCTTATCCACTCCCGAGCGGATAAATATCGTCAGCCCGGGTATTGACCTGTCGCATTTCCGGCCCGGAAAGAAAACTCCTTATCCGTCTTTCTTGTATTTAGGTCGTATTCGTCCCTATAAAAATGTCGACATTGCAATCCGATCATTCCAGGAAGTGGTTAATCAATATCCTCGGGCCAAACTCTATATAGCCGGGTGGGGAGAAAACTTAAAAGAGCTTACGTATATTGCCGAGAAATTGAATCTCGAAAAGTCGGTAATCTTTTTAGGAAAGGTATCTGAAAAGGATAAATTGATCTTGCTTAAGCGTTCTTGGGTGATGCTTCAGCCGTCATCCTTTGAAGGCTGGGGAATAACCGTTATCGAAGCCAACGCCTGTGGTACTCCAGTAATAGCCTCTGATGTATCCGGGTTAAGGGATTCAGTAGTTGACGGGAAGACTGGCTTGCTTACGAAGCTTAAGGATATCAATCAGCTCTCCGGCTTAATCGCATCCTTAATTAAAAACTATTCATATAGAAAGGCTTTGTCTCAAAATGCCAAGGAATGGTCACGGGAATTCGGCTGGGATAAACAATCTGAATTATTCCTAAGTTTGATTGCCGAATTGGCTGCAGAAAAACAAAATCGGATTATTTATGAAGCGCCCGCATATGAATTCAAAGACGCATAGTAATCTCCTTCCTTTTCAAATAGCCGGTTATTCTTTCGTCAGGGAGCTGAATACGAAAAAGCCCGAAAGAAAGTATTTATACGGTCTATATAGAAATAAAGATGGTAAGTTGGGTTTTGCTAAAATCTGGACCGGAACTCTTAAAAACTCAAATTATTACTGGTTAAAAAATGAAATCAGTTTTTACAAATGGTTTTCAAAGTTACCCGCTCCTCGGCTTCAATCTTCTAACCAAATCCGCCCACCCCACTTTATTTCAGAAATAAACGATTCCGGCAGGCTGGTCTTGCTTACGGAATATATTTCTAATGGAAAACCGCTTCTTGATCTCCAGTCCGAAAAAAAGGCTCAAATTTATGCTCAAGCCTTAAATTTCATCTCCCGGCTGAATAACTTTTCTTCAGCTGAACACCCGCCTTTATTAAACCGGCCCAGCTACTACTGGTTATGTCTCCTCCCTGTGGTTTTTCTGAAATCACTTTTTAAATACACTTCAGCCTGGAGAACCCTTTTCAGGGGAGTTGTTTTTCTGCTTTTTCACCTTCGGACATTTTTAGTTAGCGACAGAAAAGTTATTCACCGGGATTTAAGCGATTACAATATCGTTAAAAATAAAAGCGGTTATTGGATTTTAGATTTTCAACTCTGTTGCCTGTCCAATTCGGTCATAGATGAAGTGGTAATTAATTTAAAACACTTCAATGATCCCAAATTTATTAAATTTTTTAATAACCATACCTCCAACCAATATAGTAATCGGTTTCGGACCTATGCCGTATATTTTTCTCTATATGACCTAGCACTTAATTCCAATAATAGTAGTCGAACATTAAAATTTATTCAGGAAAACACTAAAAACTTTTCACTTCAATTAATTGGACAGATGTTTATAGATTCCATTTATGGTTTAACCCATTTTACTAGAAGAAATATAGTTACGAAAAACTATGACCCCTCTATCAAAAAGATCGGTACCGAATTGGTTAGCCAAATACGGAAGATTAACCCTAACTTAAAAGCTGATCTAGTGGGTTCAGTCGCCCTGGGAATTGAGGGCCAAAACGACGTAGATATTTTAATCCAGCTTTCCTCAAATAAGTTTAAAGAAGCGGTTTCTGATCTTGTTAATAAATTTGGAAACCCGACCAAAAAAAGGAAAAAGTTTATTGAATGGAAGTTTCCCTATAAACAAGCTGAAGTTGAAATCAATTTAATGGACCCTGGTACAGGCTTATTCAAAGAAAGATATGAATCCTTCCTTTTACTAAAAAATAATAAGCACTTATTAGCTAAATATCGTCAATTTAAAAAACAGGCTTCGGGCTTACCGGAAAAAAAGTACTTATATGAAAAAGCCAATTTCTTTAATAATATTCTCGGCCGCTAATCATTATGAAATCTAAAACCGTTTCTATATGTATTCCGGCCCACAATGAAGCTAAGAACATTTTAAATCTTATCCAACAGTTGGCCCTCCAAAAAACGGACGGCTATGCGCTTAAGGAGATCATCGTAATTTGTGACGGTTGCACCGACAACACTTGTCAAATAGCCAAAAACGCTCAGAAAAAATACCAAAACCTCCGCGTATTAGACGATCATGAACGCAAAGGTAAACCTGCCCGGCTTAATGAAGCTTTCAACCTGATTAATTCAGAAGTTGCCGTTGTGCTGGACGCCGATATTCTTTTAGCTTCATCAAGTGCCCTCGCCAGACTGGTTAAACCGCTTTTGAAAGACAACTTGTCTGGCTTTGTGAGTGGCAGAGCCGATCCGCTTTTTCCGCGTAATTATGTTCAGGAGATTGCATATGCCGGCGTTCAAATCTCTAATGATATCCGGGCTAAGGCGGGAAACTGTTTATTTTATTGTGAAGGGTCTATTCGTGCGTTTTCCAAAGATTTTTATAAGCAGTTGCGGTTCCCTGACATGTCAGCTGATGATGCTTATCCGTATTTTGTCGCTAAAAGAATGGGTTACCAATTTAAATATGTTCCGCAGGCCAAAATTTATTACCGCCTTCCGTCTACCATTCGCGACTATCTTAGTCAGCAGCTTCGTTATCAGGCTGCGCCGGAAATATACAAATCAATTTTCGGCAAATCAAGTGTCCAATCAGAATGGTCGATTAAGTTTATTGATCGGTTATCAGCATTACCTCCAAACTTTATTAAAAGACCTTTTTCCACTCTCTCGTATTTATCTGTCTTTATTTATTTTAAGCTGCTCTATCTCATCAAAGGTCCCGACACTAGTTGCAGATGGGACATCCTTACCTCAACCAAATGAAAAAGAAAATAATTTTTTCCAATTACGACGACCTGAAAAACCCCTACTACGGAGGGGGAGGGGCCAGAGCTATTCACGAAGTTGCTAAACGCCTAAAAGACGATTTCCAGATTCAGGTTATAACTTCCGGTTTTAAGGGCAGTAAAAATGAGGTAATTGATGGGGTTGCGTATTCCCACATCGGTACAACCTTATTCGGGCCGCAATTTTCTCAATTAATTTTCCTTTTCTTATTACCCTTTTATATCCAAACTCAATCTTTTGACCTCTGGATAGAAAATTTTACCCCGCCGTTTGGTTCAGCCTTTTTAAATTTATTTACCCGTAAACCGGTAGTGGCCCTAATCCACATGCTTCCGGGTAAAGATATGGAAAGAAAATACCGCCTTCCGTTTTCCTTAATCCAAAATCTGGTTGTTAAAACCAGAAAGTTTTTTATCGTTCTTACCAATTCGTCAAAACAGGAAATCAAAAGTATCAATGCTCAAACTAATTTGGCAGTTATCCCCAATGGGGTAACCATTCCTAAGTTAACTAAAAACGTTAAAAAGACTCACCTTTTGTTCATGGGTAGAACCGAATTTAATCAAAAAGGTCTGGACCTCCTGCTTGATACTTATAGTCGGCTTAAAAATCCCCGTCTGCCCGACCTGGTGATTGCCGGTTCAAGTACGGAAAAAGAGAAAGCATTGCTTGATGCAAAAATCGCCTCACTTGGACTGAATGACCGCGTAAAACAACTAGGTCGGGTGGTTGGCAATTCCCGCGATCTGGCTTTTAGAAAAGCCGCCGTCTGTATCTGCCCGTCCCGGTTCGAGACCCAATCATTAGTTGCTTTGGAGGCCATGGCTTACGGAATTCCACTTGCCTGTTTTGATATTGCCGGCCTCAGGTGGATTCCTGCCTCATGCTGTCTTCGCGCAAAGCAGTTTAATGTATCCGAACTGGCAAGAAATATTGATAAAATTCTTGCTTCTACCGCTTTGTGGTCCAAACTTTCCGTTAATGGCCGAAACTTTGCCCTCGCCCATTCCTGGGACAGATCAGCTCTACTTTATAAAAAATTTATCTATCAGGTATTGAACTATGAACATACTTAGCTTATTGAAAAACCATACCGCTACCAAGCGTGCCGTTTTTATTTCCCCGCACCTTGATGATGCTGCATTTTCGGCCGGAGGAATTTTAGCTTTTTTAAGTAAACTAAACCTCCCTGTTTTAGTTATCAATGTTTTTACGTCTCCAGGTAACGGTAACGGGGAAACCCTTTCCTCCCGTAAATTCCTCTCCCAGTGCAAAGATGCCGACCCCGTCAGACTATTTTCAAAACGATTAGCTGAAGATAGTCGCATATTTCTGACGCTAAAAAACACTAAAGTAATCAACCTTGGGCTGGTTGATGCCTTGTGGAGATTATCAAAATCAGCCCACCCCTTGACCAGGTTTTTGGGCAAATTAGCCCCCGAATTTTTACGTGCTTACCCTACCTACAGGTGGCATATCTCTACAGGTAAAATCTCCCCGAACGATTCTCTTACTGTAGATGAGTTATTTCGGACTATCAAAAAGCATGTCCGCCAGAAAGATTTAATTTTCTGTCCGTTAGGGATAGGTAAACACGTTGATCATCTTATCGTCAGGGACGCTTGTACTAAGTTACAAAATACCAAGGTCTACTGGGCTGATCATCCTTATCAACTCATCCACTCGGCTGATCAGGATTTTATTCATCGTCATCAACTCCAAAGGTTCGTATTTTCCCAATTTAAAAAGGCCAAAGGCTTATTAATAAAAGGTTATAAAACACAGGTAGAGCCAGTCTTTGGCACCACTGATCCTTTAATCGAACCGGATATACTTTACTCACGCTCAAAATAAAACCTATGTCGAAAAAATTATCACTCCTAGTGACCATTCTTATTGTCATCACCTTGGGCCTAATCATCCGTGGCCGTCATGGCAATCTCTCCGCAGAACAGATGGGTGAAGCTTCATGGACTGATAATGGCCCTCTCGAACTGTCGCCTGAACGGGGAAGATTCGCTTTAACTTATTCCCTTCTTGAAGATAAATCATTTTCCTTCTCGCTTCCGGTGGCCAAATTAGCTCTGCCCGACTTAGGTTATAAAAACGGGAAATATGTTTCTTTATTTGCGCCTGGAATTTCCTATTTGGTTATTCCCGGTTATTTACTTGGCAAGTGGTTAGGTATATCTCAGGTAGGGTCATACGCCGTGATTACTCTCTTTGCCTTTTTGAATTTCCTCTTAATTAAACGTATTTCCCAAAACCTGGGAGCAAATTCTGTATCTTCGGTTCTAGCCGGCATCACTTTTTTGTTTGCTACCCCCGCTGCTGCATATGCCGGTAGCCTATACCAGCACCACGTCTCTACTTTCCTGGTTCTGACCTCTATCTGGCTGCTTCAACGAAAATCCGATCTTAAATCGCTTGCCCTGGTCTGGTTTCTCTGCGGAGCTGCCATCCCTATCGATTATCCCAACTTAATCCTCATGCTGCCCGTCGGCATCTTAGCTTTAACCCGACTGATCAGCCTCACCAGCCTTAAGAACAGAGTTAGTGTCGTCATCAGACCCGTGGGAATATTAACTTTCTTGGGTGTTCTTCCGCCTCTTTTATTTTTCCTTTGGTTCAACAAAATGTCTTACGGAAATCCGTTCCAGTTTTCCGGTACTGTTTCTTCGGTTAACGCAATCGACAGCAATGGTTTACCGACCGCTCCCAACCTGGTCGCGCTGAAAAGAGACATTTCTTCGTACCTTAACCCCGAACGCCAGAAAAAGTCTGCCATCGGTTTTTTCAAAACCCGTAATATCCTCAATGGTCTTTATATCCATCTGATCAGCCCAGACCGTGGCCTGATCAGATTTACTCCGGTTATATTGTTCGGCTTACTGGGCATATTTATATTATCCCGTCGCCAACACCCTTATCTGGCTCCGCTTTTAGGTGTTCTGCTTGCCAATATCACTCTTTATTCCATGTGGGGTGATCCTTGGGGGGGCTGGGCCTTTGGATCTCGCTACCTTATTCCTGGATATGCCATTTTGGCAATTTTTGCCGCTCAGACCTTGACCTTATGGCGCCGGAACATATTATTCCTTGCCGTATTCCTGTTTCTTTTCATCTATTCAACCAGCGTAAACATTTTAGGCGCCATCACTACAAGTAAAAATCCTCCCCAGGTTGAAGTGCTCGCGTTGGAGCAACTTTCCGGACGCCAGGAAAGGTACTCCTTTGACCGTAACTGGGAGTATGTCCAGAACTCCGCCGCCAAATCTTTTATCTACCAAACCTGGGCCAGACAGCTGTTATCATCCGTCCAGTATTACTATTTGGTTTTATCACTGCCCGTTATTGCCGGAATAATTTGCTTAATTACCGCATATCGCCATGACCGAACTTAAGTTTTCCTTTCCCCAAATTCGTCTGGGTCACAAACTATCTTGGCTAGTTTTCATTTCGCTGATTCTAATTTCTGTTTTTTTCTTCATTACATATTATAGAAATGGTCTGGGAATAGCGTATAACGATGCCCGGTCCCACTTGGACATTGGTAGGCGGGTGGTGGAAGGGTTAAAGCCTGGGTTGGCTCAGCTTGGATCTGTGTGGTTGCCGCTTACCCACTTATTAATGATTCCTACCATTTGGAACGACTTCATGTGGCATTCAGGACTTGCCGGTGCACTCCAGTCCATGATTGCGTTTGTAGCCACCGGTACGCTGATTTACAAATTTTTGGAAAAACTTAATGTGGGCGCACTCGGTAGACTGGTCGGAGTAGCCGTGTTCGTCGCCAATTTAAATGTCTTATATCTTCAATCCACTGCCATGACCGAACTCCTCCTCCTGGCCACCATGACCGCGGGTTGCTACTACCTGCTTGTCTGGCATCAGGATGACCGCCTAGTAGATTTAATCAAATCCAGTTTCTTCATCATGCTTTCCACTCTTATTCGTTATGATGGCTGGTTTTTACTGCTCATGTCCGCCGCGTTGGTGGTAGTTCAGTCATTTAGACACAAAGGTTACAAAGCCGCGGAGGGAACAGTTCTCATCTTCTTAACCATGGGAGGAGTGGGGATCGCTCTGTGGTTTCTGTGGAACCAGTTAATTTTTAAAGATCCTCTGTATTTTATGTTCGGTCCTTTTTCCGCTTATGCCCAGCAACACCAGTTAGCTAACGCAGGCGTTTTGGAAACAAAAGGCAATCTGTTGATGTCGGCAAAAATTTATTTGTACGCTCTTATGTTTAATTCCTACACCATCCCAGCAATTTTTGCCGCCTTTGGCGTATTTGTGCTTTGGCTAAATAAAACCCTATCCTTTTCGGTTCGGCTGGCATCCACTGCTCTTCTGGCTCCGTTTATCTTTAACATCTTGGCTCTATACCTGGGGCATTCCGTACTTTTTGTCCAAGGTCTGTCTGGAGACACTTGGTTTAATGTTCGCTACGGCATGATGCTTATGCCTTCCTTAGCTATTTTTGTAGGTTATCTCATTAATCAGGCCAAAACTGTTCGACCTGCCTTGATAGGTCTTTTGGCCTTTGTTATCTTTTTTGCTTTTGCCAACCAGGATGCGGTTACCATAGATGATGCTCTGGTCGGTTCAAGTCAAAAAAATGTCTCCGAAGTTTCCAATTGGCTGCACACTCACGCCAAAGATCAAAAAGGCTTCATCCTCATCTCCGCGGCTTCTCATGATGCCATCATCTTCTCTTCCGGATTGCCTATGAAACAATTCATCCACGAGGGGACCGGTCTATATTGGGATGCGGCTACCCAGGTTCCTGATAAATGGGCTCGCTGGATCATCATGCGCACTCACGATAATAATGATTTATCTTGGAAATTTGTATCTCAGTCCAAGGGTTTTGATAAATTTGTTAAAGTAGGTTCCTATCCTTTTGCCGACATTTACGAACTTAAACCGGAATATTTGCCCGACCTTACTACGGAGCCGGTATTCGGTAAACAAAAATGAAAAAACTCACCTTTATCTCACTTGCGGTATTAATCTCGGCATCCGTCTTAATCGGGTCACCCGCATTGGCGGTTCAGGAAAAAAATACCTGGTGGAAGTTCCAGTCCATAGATACCATGAAATATTCCCGTGATGCCGCCCGGGAAAGATTAAATGATGTCGCATTTGACCAGGTAATTAATCGGCAAATCGCCGATATCGCCTCTGCCGGTGCTACCCACGTTGCTCTGGGCACCCCTTACGATGAAGAGTTCGTTCCCTTTCTTACCCGATGGGTAAAGTCAGCCCGGGCCCACGGCCTCTCAGTTTGGTTCCGGGGCAACTGGTCCGGTTGGGAAGGTTGGTTTGGTTATTCCAAATTATCACCTGAAGAACACCAGAAAAAAATCTCTGATTTTATCAGCCGGCATGAAGACCTTTTTAAAGATGGCGACATTTTCTCCACTTGTCCGGAATGTGAAAACGGCGGTCCCGGAGATCCCCGCCAAACCGGTAGGGTAGAGGAGTATCGCCAGTTTTTAATTGCTGAGTACACTGCAGCTCGAACCGCTTTTTTCAAAATAGACAAGGCCGTAATCGCTAACTATTTTTCCATGAATGCCGATGTAGCTAAACTGGTCATGGATCGTGATACCACTCAAAAATTAGGGGGTGTGGTTACTATCGACCACTACGTCAAATCTCCCGAGCAATTGGTGGAAGATGTAGAGTATTTTGCCCAGACCACCGGCGGCAAAGTTGTCCTGGGCGAGTTCGGCGCCCCCATTCCTGATATTCATGGTCGATTAACCGCCACTCAGCAAGCCG
>CAYTYO010000023.1:0-9905 GCA_964441445.1 uncultured Gammaproteobacteria bacterium
AGAGCGTTGCATTGACATTGCAAAGGTCACAGGTTCAAGTCCTGTCAGCTCCACCGATGTATCTAGGAGCTCATGTTTCCATCGCCGGCGGTCTGGACAAATCCATTGACAGGATTGTGGCTCTAGGTGGTAATACCCTCATGACCTTTGCCTCTTCCCCCAGGTCACTAAAGACTAAAACTGTTTCTCAGAAGGAAATAGATACCTATTTGGAAAAAAAGACCCAATTTAATATCGGCCCCCACTTTTTCCACGGCGTCTACCTCGTAAATCTAGCCAGTGAAAGCAAAAGTTATCTCAAAGCTAGCGTTGAATCCCTCATCTTCTACCAGCAATTGGCCAGTCAGATAAATGCAGTCGGAACCATCTTCCATATCGGCAGCCACAAAGGTCGCGGACTATCCGAAACCATTGATCAGATTGTCGCTTCATTAAACTACATCCTGGACAGCTCTCCCCGAGGCACTAAATTAATTCTTGAAAATGCTGCCGGCCAAGCCAATACCGTCGGCCAGACTTTTGAAGAATTAGCATCGATTATCGCAAGAATTGGGGACAAACCCAAAATTGCCATTTGTCTTGACACTCAGCATGCTTTTGCCGCCGGCTACGAAATGACCAAACTGCTCGATAAATTTGATAAGGACATAGGCTTAAAACACCTGGCAGTCATTCATTTAAATGACTCTCAAACCGAATTTAATTCCCACGTCGACCGACATGAAAATTTAGGTCAAGGCAAAATCGGTCCGGATAACTTACAGATCATTCTTAATGATCCGCGTGTAAAAAATGTCCCCTTCATCCTCGAAGTTCCGGGGGAAAACCACGACGGACCCCGCAAAACGGACGTTGAACTATTACAATCCCTTGCTGCAAATAAATAAACCAATATTGACATCTAAGTGCGGCAGGCGGACAATACACATTACAAACAAGTTGGCATTCGCATGAGACTTCACCAACCTCAAAGCCGACAGCAGCTATGCTAAAAATAGTTATAATTGAGCCACCGAGTAGTCAAATGGAACCCTGGGTTTGACGACAAGGCGGCTTTTTGTTTTTAAAATATGCAAAACGAAGAATTAAATCATAGTTGTTCACATTTATTGGCTGCTGCAGTCACTCATTTTTGGCCTAACGTCAAACCCACCCTCGGTCCGGCAATTGAAAACGGCTTCTATTACGACTTTGATTTCGGCGACACTGTCAAAATAACAGACGAAGATCTGTCGAAAATTGAAACCAAAATGCACGATATTTCGGCAACCTGGAAAAACTTTGAACGTCGGGAAGTATCTGTTGCTGAAGCCAAAAAGGTTTACGCTTCTAATCCGTACAAGCTGGAACTGATTACCGAACACTCCGGTAAAAATGAACCGATTTCCCTCTACACTTCCGGAACTTTTACCGATCTTTGCCGGGGAGGTCATACTGATTTGTCCAAACAACCGTTAAAACACTTCAAACTTTTGTCCGTCGCCGGAGCTTACTGGCGAGGTAGTGAAAAAAACAAAATGTTAACCCGCATCTACGGCACTTGCTGGCCATCCCAAAAAGAACTCGATGACTATTTGAACTTACTTGAAGAAGCTAAAAAACGCGACCACCGTAAACTTGGCAAAGACTTAGAAATTTTTACTTTTGCCGAAGATATTGGCCCCGGTCTGCCCTTATGGCTTCCCAAAGGCACAATTATTAAAGAAGAATTAGAGCGCTGGGGTAAAGAAACCGAAGCAAAATGGGGTTACCAACGTGTCAGTACTCCGTTTTTGACTAAACGTGATTTATTCGTTACCTCAGGTCATGTTCCTTACTTTGAAGATGAAATGTATAAAGTCACCGTTCCTGGAGAAAACAAAGACGATACATACTTTATCAAGCCGATGAATTGTCCGTTTCACCACATGATCTATAAAAGTAAAACACGTAGTTACCGGGATTTACCCCTTAAATTAGCCGAATACGGCACTGTAGCCAGATATGAAAATGCCGGAGCTATAAATGGCATTCTTCGGCCCCGAATTTTTGTCCAAAATGATGCCCATGTTTATTGTACTGAAGAACAGGCCGTTGACGTCTTCGTTGAAATTATCAACCTACATAAATACTACTATGACACCTTAGGTCTAAAGGACTATCACATTGTCCTTTGTCTGCGTGACCCGGCTAAAAAAGATAAATATCACGGAGAAGAAGAGCTATGGGAAAAGTCCGAAAAGTTATCCCGACAGGCCATGGATAAAGCGGGGATCAAATATGTAGTCGAAAACGAAGGCGCAGCTCATTACGGACCCAAGATGGATTTCAAAATCAAATCGGCCATCGGCACCGAATACGGGATTTCTACAAACCAGATTGATCTGTTTATGCCGCGGCGATTTGACTTAAAATATATTGACTCGGACGGCAAGGAAAAATTCGTCATCGTTCAGCATCGGGCACCGCTTGGCTCCAGTGAACGCTTCGTTGGTTTCCTGCTTGAGCATTTTGCCGGAGCATTACCTACTTGGCTCACTCCAGTCCAGGTTAAAGTTCTGCCCATCTCCGAAAAACATCTCTCATATGCCCAAGAAATTTTTTCTAAACTAATTCAGTCTAGTGTCCGGGCAGAACTCGATGACCGCAACGAAAGTTTAAATGCCAGAATTAGGGACGCTCAAATGGAAAAGGTTTCCTACATGTTAATTTTGGGCGATAAAGAAGTATCCGCAAACACCGTTACTGAGCGAGCCAGAAGTGGCAAAATGGATGGTCCATTTCCGATTGAAACCTTTATCTCCAATATCCGTAAGGAAATAGACGCCAAGACCGCCGTCTGATACAATCTACACCAACTCGTGAGCGACCAATCATACCGCATAAACCAACAAATCAAAGCCAAGGAAGTTAGACTTTTACGCACTGACGGTACACAAATCGGAGTTGTTCCCTTGAACGATGCCCTAGCTCAAGCCAGAGATGCCGCCGTAGACGCGGTAGAAATAGCCCCACTTGCCAGCCCACCAGTCGTCAAGCTGATTAACTACAAGAAGTTTCTTTATCAACTGGCAAAAAAAGAACGAGCTAGCAAAGCCGGTACCAAAAAGGTGGATCTCAAAGAGGTCCGGTTTACTCCGTTTATGGCCGAAAACGACTTTCAGACCCGCGTTAACCGTTGTCGTGAATTTTTGACCGAGGGCCACAAAGTCAGAGTTACCGTTAAATTTGTCGGCCGTCAGCTTTCCCGCCGGGAATTTGGCCCGCAGCTGATGCAAAAAGCCTTTGCCTTACTTTCTGAACTGGCCACCTTCGATAATGAACCCAAATGGGTAGGTCGCCAATACCTCGGGACCTTAAGTCCTACCAAAAAGAAGTAGTTTCTAGTATAATTCGCTCCATGGCCAATAAACAGAAAACGCGTAAATCTGTATCCCGACGTTTCAAAATATCAGCAACGGGCAAAGTTATCCGTCGTGTAGCCTTCGGACGGCATCTTCGCCGCAACAAAACGGCTGCCCAACGCCGTACCTACCGTAAAAGCAAAGTGGTCACCGGAAAAATAGCCAGACGCGTTAAAAGATTGATGGCCATTGCTTAAATACTTACACCCAAACCATGAGAGTAAAAACACCCAGAAGACAAAGACATAATAAAATCCTTAAACTCGCCCAAGGCTACCGCTTAAGTCGTCATCGCTGGTATAGGGTAGCTCACGAAGCTGTCCTGCATGCCGGGCAATATGCCTTTATCGGTCGCAAACTTCGCCGCCGGGATATGCGTGCCATTTGGATTACCAGGATCAATGCTGCTCTTTCCGCACTCGGCATCAAATACCACGAATTCATTTCCTCTCTTAAGAAATCATCCATTCAAATTGATCGCAAAATCCTTTCAGAATTAGCCACCCGTCAGCCTGAAGTTTTTAAAGAAATAGTTAAATCCGCAGGCTTTACCATCTCCAAGTAGGGGAGGCTCAAGTCCTTTGACTAATAAGAACTCCCCCAAATCGGGGAGTTTTTTTAATATAATGAACCATATGCAGCAAAGATTACAAAATTTAAAAAACGAAGCTTTGGCCCAAATTATCAGTGCCAGCTCACCTGAAGATTTAGAGAGAATTCGAATTCAGTACCTGGGTAAATCCGGCCAATTAAATGAAATAGCTAAACTCTTAAAAAATCTCGAGCCGGATGCAAAAGCCGAAGCCGGTAAACTCTTCAATGACATTAAAACCGCAATTACATCAGCTTTAGATACTTCTCACCTAAAACCGCCCGCCTCACATTCCGTATCTATTCACGATCCGACACTCCCTGGATTTATGCCTGTTGTTGGCCATATCCATCCCGTTACCCAGGCAATAGATGAAATTTCTTCCATCTTTGAAAAAATCGCTTTTACCCGGGTCAGGTATCCGGAAGCTGATTGGGACTGGTATGCTTTCGGTGCTTTAAACTTCCCCCCGGATCATCCCGCGCGTGACGATTGGGAAACATTTTTTGTCGACACACCAGTAGATAAAAAATTAGGCCGGATCTTACTCACTCCTCATACCAGCAGCGGCCAGGTCAGAGAAATGGAACGGGTAAAAACCCCTCCAATTCGTATGATAAACATCGCCAAATGCTATCGCCGCCAATCGGATGTTTCTCACACTGTCATGTTTCACCAATTTGAGGGTTTAGTAATTGATAAAAACATCACTATTGCTAATTTAAGAGGCACAATCGATTACTTCGTTAAAAGCTTCTTCGGACCCGACAGAGTATCCCGCTTACGACCGTACCATTTTCAATTCACAGAGCCGTCATTCGAAGTTGATATATCCTGCGGTCTTTGTGCTGGAAAAGGCTGTCGGGTTTGTAAGGAAGGCTGGTTGGAATTAGGTGGCTCGGGCATGGTTCACCCTAAAGTTTTAAAAGCCGGAAATATCGACCCCGACATTTATTCCGGCTTTGCTTTTGGTTGGGGAGTAGAGCGCTGCTACATGATGAAATCGGGAACCAAAATTGATGACATCCGTTTGTTATATGACAACGATATCCGCTTTCTTACCCAATTTTAAATATGAATATTCTTATTCCGCATTCATGGCTCAAAGACTACTTATCTACAGCAGCCACACCCGACCAAATCCAAAAATATCTTTCGCTTTGCGGACCATCGATAGAGAGAACACAGCAAATCAGCAACGACACTGTATACGATATTGAAGTTACCACCAATCGGCCCGACTGTCTTTCTGTCTTGGGTATAGCCCGCGAAGCTGCCGCTATTCTCCCACAATTTGGTTTACCGGCTAAACTCATCTCCGATCCCTTGATCCATTCGCCAAAAATAAAGACCGCCTCCTCTGTAGATTACCTTAAAGTAAAAATTGATCATAAACTCTGCCCTCGGTTTTCAGCCTTGCTCATAAAAAACGTTCAGGTTAAAAGTTCTCCCGAACTCACACTATCAAAACTAACCAAGGTGGGTATGCGCGGCTTAAACAATATTATTGACGTCACAAATTTGCTTATGCACGAGTTAGGTCAGCCCATACATGTTTTTGATTACGACAAAATTTCCCACCACATGATGACCCTGCGCGCGAGCCATCCCGGGGAAACAATCACCACTCTGGACGGAAAATCTCATACGCTCCCCGGTAACGATATCGTCATTGAAGACGGTTCAGGTACATTAATAGACCTCTGCGGAATTATGGGCGGGCTCAATTCAGCTGTGACAGCAGATACTAAAAATGTATTGTTATTTGTACAAACGTACCACGGCCCCAGCGTCCGCCGGACTTCGATGAGTTTAGCACATCGCACCTCTGCCGCGGTATTATTTGAAAAAGATCTCCCCACCGAACAGGTTTTGCCAACCCTTGAATTGGCTGCCGAAATGTTAAAACAAGTCAGCGGAGGATTACCTGAACCAACAGCTCTGGATATTCTTTCCGGCACTGAATCTTCAAAATCAATTAAGCTTCCGAAACCTCTGCACACTCTATCGTCTGAAAAAATGGGTGTAGATATCTCGGCCCAAAAAGCTGCAAACTACCTTAAATCACTGGGCTTCACGGTTAAATCTCAAACCGAAATTCAGATTCCCTTTTATCGTAAATACGATATTTCTATACCTGAGGATTTGGTTGAAGAAGTAGCCAGACTTTATGGTTACCACAATATTCCCTCCGAAATAATGTCAGGCGAGCTTCCGGCCCCTTCATTTGATAAAACATTTTTCTGGGAACGAAAAATAAAAACCGCCCTGAAGTACTTTGGCTTTACTGAAATATACTCTTACTCACTGGTAGCAGCAGACCATGGATTAAAACTGTCCAACCCCTTAACCTCAGACTGGCTTTATCTTCGCACATCGTTATTTCCTTCTCACCAAAAAATTATGGAGGAAAATCAAGGCCGGGTAGAGACCTTAAATTTGTTTGAAATTGCGAATGTTTATCTACCCCGAACCGGGGATCTCCCCGAAGAACAGCCCCGGCTAATATTAAGTACCAGTGACTCCGGTTATTACCGTTTTAAAGGTTTAATTGTCGGCCTGCTTTCTGATTTGGGAATTTTAAATATTGAGCCTGAAATAAAAATAGACTCCGGTATTCAGTATTGGGAAATAGGCTTAGATCAAATAATTGATCATGCAACTGATATTAAAACCTACACCCCCATTTCTAAATTCTCTCCCATAATTGAAGACATAAATGTCCTTTATCAAGGCAGCTATGCCACGATCGTCAAACAAATTCAATCCACGAGCCCGCTCATTACATCGATTAAACTGGTTGACAAATACGGCGATAAACTTACCCTCAGGCTGACGTTCCATTCAAAAGATAAACAGTTATCCGATGCTGATGTTGCTCCCATCAGAAATCAAATAATTCACTCGTTTTCATAAATATATGGAGCCATTTCCCTTTATCGAAGTTTCAGGTACGTACGCTGACGTTGGTCGAGCCATTGGCTTACGCATGTCATCTGAAATAAACAAGGCGGTCCTTGCTCATAAAGCTAAAGTTCCGGACTACGTCACCCACTTAAAAAAATCCCTTGAATATTATTCACACACCCAATCCGTTTTTCCTCAATACATAACCGAGCTTGAATCCCTAGCTCAGGCCGCCAATGTATCCCCTCAGGAATATTTCTTTTGTAATAACCCTGAAGCCTTTGATACGGAAGAATTTGAAGACGCAAAAGAAAATAAACTTCCGGATCATTGCACCACTGTGGTAAGCAAAAATACTTCCGGCGCTATCATAGGCCACAATGAAGATTGGGATATCAGCGCCATGTCGTCACTTTATTTACTTAAAGCGACTGTAAACGAAACTACTTTTTTTTCTCTCAACTATTCTGCTGACATTCCGGGTTCAGCGGTTGGCATTAATAATTACGGACTCATCCAGTGTATTAATTATCTTAATTCGCACTCTTCTTTTGGCATTCCTAAAAACTTTCTTGCCCGGGCCATCATGGAATGCCAATCATTGGATGCTGCTGAAAAGCTCTTAACAAATACCCAAGCAGGATCAGGCTATAACCATGTCCTAATCCAAAATCAAAGTGTTAGCGATATTGAAGTATCCAACATTGGCAGCCTTATCGATCACGTCTCGTCACAAACTTACGTTCATACTAACCATTATTTATCTCCGCTTTCCAACGCCGAAAAATTTCGCTCGCCCAGTTCACTGCATAGATACAATCGTGCAAATGAACTGGCTAAACCGGCAATGGATTTTAATGACATGGCCAAACTCCTAAGCGACAAAGTCGACAACGAATATCCCATTTGCCGACCTAACGAGACCCTAGCCTCAATTATTTTTGATACTTCCTCAAGCACTATCCGGATTGCTAAAGGCCATCCCTGTCAAAACCCTTATACCGAATACTCCTTTGCTAAGGTGTAGGAGTTGAGGAGGGGACAGTAGTCGGTTGAGGAGGACCGGAATAATCCTGGTTAACGGCAAACTCCACATATCTGGTTCCCACTTTTCCGGCTTCATCTTCAGCTCTGACATCAATTTTGTGATATCCATCGGACATATTGGGGATTGTCACTTCATACGGCTGGCTTCCGTTTGTATACTTTAATGTTCCGTCCACAAATACCTCTACCTTTTTAACGGTACTTAAATCTTCAACCTCCACCCGTACCTTCACATCCCGGTTGTTTATTCTCGTTTTGTCTCCAGGCTCTAAAATTTTGACCCATATCGGATTATTGTTTGAACAATAGTCTGATGGGGGATGATATTTTGGATCCTGCTGTTCGTTTAGCCAAGCCAGCACCCCTTCCTGCCATTTATTTTTTCCGGTTTGGCTTTCAAATGGATCTTCCTCTTTAAAGTAAAAGAATTCCTTCTCATCATAATTACCGGACCCGACATCAGAAGGCGTTGCTATTTTCCCCTCGCCCTTACAAACCTTAACTTTTTTATGAATAGAGTCATCCGCCCATGGTTCAGTTCCCTTTATGAAATACTCTTTTTTTGCTTCAAACCCGTCATGAGACCTGAACCCCGATATCTTATCTACATCGATTTGGACTACCTCATCCGGCTGCACAAACTTTTCATCTGCCTTACCTTTCAGCGTTTCATTCATAATTTTTCTCCATATTGGAGAAGCACCAGTTACCCCTGAAGCCACCTGTTTCATAGAAGTATTGTTATTGTTTCCTACCCACACTCCGGTTATAAAGTTTGGCGTCCACCCGATTGTCCAGTTGTCCTTTTTATCGTTTGTTGTTCCGGTTTTTACCGCCACTGTCTTTCCCGGCACTTCAAGCGAACTCCCGGTGCCGAAAGTAATCTTCCGTGCCTCAGGGTCTGACAATATGGATGAAATGATAAATGCCTCACCCCGACTCATCACTTTTCTCCCTTCGGTCGGTCTCCACTCTTCCAAGACTTTTCCGTTTATATCAGTCACTTTAAGTAGCGCCACCGGGTCAACCTTAAGCCCGCCGTTGGCAAAGGCACTGAATGCCGTTGCTTCATCAAGTAACGTTACTTCGCCGCCGCCTAGGGCCATTGATAGGCCCACCCGCTTTAATAATTCTGGTGTCGGGTTTAGTGTCGAAAATCCCATGTCGTACGCCACTGTCAGCATGTCTTTTATCCCGACAAGAGCAAGCATCTTTACCGCTGGGATATTAAGAGAATTCCCTAAAGCTTCGCGCACCAGCACCGGCCCTCGAAACTTTCCGTCGTAATTAACCGGGGAGTAATCCTTAGCATCCCCGCCGGGAAAAGTCACCGGCGTATCCATTAAGATAGTCGAAGCTGTATATCCCTTCCTCAGCGCCGCCAGATAAACAACCGGTTTTATTGATGATCCCGGCTGCCTTATAGCCGTAGTTACATTGTATTTGCCGTCATAGTTGGGGTCTCCCCAGTCCTTGCTTCCTACCATTGCCAAAATCTGGCCTGTTTTAGTATCCATCACCACTGCGGCTCCGTTAGTAATATTCAAATGATTTACTTTTGCCACTTCCTCCGCGACGATCTGCTGTGCTTTATCCTGCAGATCCAGATCTAAACTTGTTGTCACCCGTAAACCCCCCTGCTCAACTACGTTTTCACCATATTTCTTTTCCAATAGTTGTTTAACATAAAACACAAAATGCGGAGCTTTAAGTGTTCCGGCTTGTGTCGCCACAGCTACGTTTGGTAAATCCTCCAGAGCTTTTTTCTCCTGTTCCTTCGATATATACCCGTCTTCGGTCATTCGCCGCAATACTTCCTTAGTTCTGTCTTCGTAAGCCTTACCGTTAAAGGGTGAATATCTGGAAGGCCACTGAGGTAATCCGGCCAATATAGCTGCCTCAATTAAATTCAGATCATTTACCGGCTTATCAAAATACATCCGTGCCGCTTCTCCAATTCCCCACGCCGTACCCCC
>CAYTYO010000024.1:0-9830 GCA_964441445.1 uncultured Gammaproteobacteria bacterium
TATACTTTCGGGAAGGTCACTCCCACAACTCATCCGTAAAGGTTGTTTTTGATTATTCGGTAATGTTATCCTGAGATACGTATGGTTAATCTACAATTGAGTGAATATGTATCAGCACAGAAATTGGCTGGGGTTACGGATGAAGAGATAAGTAAAAGTTTGTTGGGTGTCGGTTGGCCAAAGGAGGATGTGGATGCCGCAATAGCGATTTGGGCTAGTCCGGTTAAAACAGTCACTCCGGTTGTGACTGGTGAGCCGGAAAAAAACGGAACACCTAATTCAGTTTACGGTGACGGGAGCATGACTAATGTGTTTGATTTAGGTATGCCAGATAAGAATCCGGTATATAAACCTGTACAACCTCAACCTGAAAAACCAGTTGAGCAACCGGTTGCCGAGACAGTCTCCAATCCTGTGACGGCGGAGACTAAGCCTATTGATCCTGTTTTGATGGCAGCAGCAGCTGTACCGGTACAAAATCCGGTCCAAGAACCTCCAGAACAGGTAAAGAAGGGTCCGGGAAAGTTGATGGTTGTTATGTTGGTATTTCTGGTACTGGGAGCTGTTGGCGGGTTGATATGGTTTTTGATTACAAAGTTAAATCCAAGTCCGGTTGTTCCAAACACACTTACAATCGAAACTGTCTCTCCCACTCCGTTGCCCCCAACAGTTTATGTGATGCCTGAACCGGCAACTGGTTCCGCATTGTTGGAGAGCAAGGAATTTGTAAGTTCAAAAGGATTTAAGATAACCCCACCTAAGAATTGGGTGGCCGAAGAAAGCGGTACGTTAGGTACTTTAGTTACTTTCTCTAACCCAAGTATTGATGAAGAGGATGGCAATAAATTTGCCGCTAACATCAATGTGACTGCAGAACCGGCTAAAGGATTGAGTTTAGAAGAGCATGTAAGGATTGGAAATGAAACATTGCTAAAAACTTTTACTTCGTATGCAAAATTGAGCGAAAAAAAGATACAGGTTGACGGCAAAGAAGCAGTTTTGACTGAGGCCACTTTTGAATTGGGTGTCCATTCTCTAAAAGTTATTCAGTTGGTTACCGTGGTAAATGATTCCGTGTATGTGATAACCGGAACGAGCTTCGCAAGTAAATTTGATATGTATGTTGGCCAAATGTCGGCTTCACTTTTGTCTTTTGGAGTGTGACGGACGATCGGGTATAATACTTATTAGTTAATACATCACGGTTATTGTGCTTATACAGGCCAATAACTGTTTAATGTATGCGGGTATAGTACAGCGGTAGTACATCAGTTTTCCAAACTGAATACAGGGGTTCAACTCCCCTTACCCGCTCTAGAATTTCAGAATGTTTTTAGGTCCAGTGGCAGTAAATTAGCTGGATAAATAAACCATTATTATTTTTATCTTCTGAATGATTACATACACAAACAACTGATGATTTATCATAAGACGACAAAGTTAATTAAGGACATTTTGGAACATAACCAAGTATGGTTTGAGGAATTCGAGCACGAACCGGTTAGAACTAGCGAAGAGGCGGCTAAGGTGCGCAGTGGTTACGGAATACGACAAGGAGCAAAGGCAATAATTGTGAGAATAAAACAATTGAGCTCTGACAAGAAGTTTGTAATGTTGGTAATCCCCGGTAATGTACGATTTGATAACCTTAAAGTTAAAAAATATTTTGAAGCTAAAGACGTGCGATTTGCTACCGAAGAGGAAGTAATCAGTTTGACGGATGGCGTACTGCCAGGTGGTGTGCCGCCTTTTGGAGGTTTGTTTAGGTTGGATATGGTGGTTGATCCCTCGCTTTTTGAGAATGAAAAGATCATCTTTAATGCGGGCGACAAAAGGTTTTCGATCGCGATGAGGTCCGAGGATTATAAAAAGGTGGTAAACCCGCAGATTGCAACAATTGTCTAGGTCAAGAGATTAAAAGCCGTTGAATGTTGGTTTGACAGAATTTAAGAAGAAGAGAAAAGTTATCTGGGGTTTTCGACGATGTCGACAGTAAGGACCTTAACGGGATTAACCGGTACGGACATTTCACCTGTGAAACTGGCTGAGACAGAAGCAGTGGCAATTTTGTCGACTGTGTCCATGCCGGAACTTACTTTGCCGAAAATAACATAATTTTTAGGTAAGCCGTTGTCCTGATGCATAATGAAGAACTGACTGCCGTTAGTGTCTGGTCCGGAATTGGCCATAGCGACAGTGCCGCGGACATATTCACCGGTAAATGGTTCATCCGCAAATTTGTAACCAGGTCCGCCAGTACCGTCCCCTTTAGGATCTCCACCTTGGATCATAAAACCGGATATAACTCGGTGAAAAACAGTATTGTTATAGAAGTTTGCTTTGGCCAGGGAAACAAAATTATTGGCAGTGATCGGAGTTTGGTCAGAATTGAGATCAATAGTAATTTTTCCGACCGAGGTGTTCAGGACAGCCTGATAAGAAATACTGGGATTAAGTGTGGGTGACGGAGTTGCCGGTGAGTCTTGAGTTATGGTTGGCATAGGGGTGGTAATACTTGGAACATTCGATACACGGTCTTTGCCGGTATCCTTCGGACCTTGTGAGCTAATTATGACGGCAATGAGAATTATTGCAAGCAGGCCAATCGCTAGAAAGATGAGCAGAAGCATTTTTTTAGTCATAGCGATTAGTATACTGCAGAGTCAACTTTTTGTTGCAGGTTTTTTGTTTGAAGCGAATATTTGTCATTGAGGATATTTTGAGCTATAGCGGACGGGAAAATGGAACGTACGTCAGCTGCATAATCGGAACCTAATTTGGGGGTCTGATGTTTTACAATCGTAAAGGAATCCCCTACCCACTTCAGTTGGAGAGCAATAGGTACTATTACGCCGGTCCCGGGGTATTTAGTTTGCTGTTTTTCATAATATTCCTGACAGAGTGCGAGCAAATAAAGGGTATCAGGATGAGCTCCGGTTTCAGCCAATATTTCGTAAGCACAATAGACATTACCGTCAAAACCTTTAATGGCCACCTTGGATTTCAGGTAGTCGTTGATCGTAAGGTTGTTTTCCAATTGAGATTTTGGAATGGCAATGGGTGTGGGATTGGGTGAAATTACAGCTGAAGGTGAAGCTGTTACGGCAGGAGTGGCGGAGATGGTCGGAGAAGGCACCACCGCAGCCTGATTAGTTAAAGCATTAAGCTTTGGGGCAATTAGAGGGTAGGCGGAGTAAACGGCGTAGCCTGCCAGTGCCAATATTGCAATTATCAATATGACGATCAATGACTTGCTCATGGTAAGTGATTGAGGATTTTACCATTGATTAGTTACAAATTCAGAATTGTTGTTTATAATCGAGTTTGAGATGGGTGCAAAAAAGAGGAATTTGTTGATTTTAGTTTCGGTAGTAGTCGTTTGTAGTTTAGGTTGGTGGAAAAGAGCAGATATTATGCAGGTGTTTGGGGGTGAAAGAAAGGTTGCAATGGTACCCTATTCGAACGGAGCAGGTAAATTTTCGTTTGCAATCCCAATGAAATGGAAGATTGAGGAAGCAAGCTCCGAGGGTAAGTTTTTATCTCGAACATTAATTTACCCATTTGAAGGAGGATCTCAGGTCGGAAATGTAGCCCAAATTTCGGTGACTATCGTGGCAACACCTGGAGCGGGTCAGCCGTTTTCCAAGCAAAGTGAATTTGATGAATGGTGGAATAAAGGTACACAGGAAATAAAGGGAACTGGAATAATTAAGTTGGGCAATGAACAGGTGGCCGGTCAAAAAGCGATCAGGTTAGCGGAGGTGGACATTGTTGAAGAAAACATTGATCAATCTTTTTGGAGTGTGACGACATGGTTTCGGCATAACGAAATGAACTATTACGTGAATATGATGGGTAACGGGAGCTTGGCCGAGGAGGAACTAAAATCCTTAGATAGGATGCTTTCGGCATTTAAATTCGATTAATTTGATTTTTTGAAGAAGGCCAAACCAAAATAGCTGGTGGTGCCTGAGGATAAGTCGGAGAGAAGATAGCCGGAATTTGTATGGTGAATTAAGCGGGGGTTATTCGCAGTTAATTTTTGAGTTATGGAAAGGCACAATGCCAGCCCTGACGGGCTGTCAACATAATCATTATTCAGAGTTAGAATGCGGCTGATATTTCCTGAGGCGATAAGACTTTCAGTTAAGCGGTCTTTTTCTGCGGCATCGTTTGCGGGTAGATAATGAGAAAAATCCAGCGAAAATATATACAGAATATTGGCTGAGGTCGGTGAAACCAGCTTCTTGGTCCAGGTGGAAATATCTTCCAGACTGGCGTCGTGTTTGATTAAAAAGTTTTTAACCGGAGTGCGCGGAAAGTAGTAATTAATAAATAACATGGGATTGCCGATTGAGTGATCGCTTGAAATTATTTCATTATTTGCAGGCGTATCTGCAACAATAAGTTTTTCAAAACCAAGTTCACGGTGATTTGGTCCAATGAGGAAGATGTGATCATAATGATATTTAGAAGCGGCTGATAAGACGTCGGCAATGATTGCCGAGCCGATTAAATGATGAGGAATAATAAGGGCAGTAGGTTTTTTATAAAAGCTGGTTTCCCTTTTCTTTGCAAAATATATGCCGGGATAAAAGTATTTTGGATCAAAGTAGGCAGAGTTGGTTATGGCCGAGGACACAAACGGTTTTGTCGGAGCAGGAGTGACAGCGACAAAAATTATAAAAAAACTTAAGATGATAACAATGACACTGGCTAACGTGAGCTGGAACCTCATGTGATGACGGTAGGAGGCGGTTGAATTGGTGGTGGCGGCTCAGTTGGTGGCCTACGGTGTTTAATGATTTTTGTGACGACGAAGATGGCGGTGACAAAAATTATCAGGCCGGCAATAATTTTGGCAATTAATAATCCATACTTGGCCAGAATTTGTTTAGAGTTGGAAACTGTGGACTGAACCTGTGCGCTTAACGATGGTTTGGAGACGCTGCCAATGGTTAAAGTTTCAGTTGTCGTGCGGGCGGATATTTCAGGCTGATACATGAGTTGAGCTGTAGCCGGCGGAGTTTGAAAAGTGCCTTCAGTCACAGCTCTTGCCTGATAAGTATAGGTAGTGGAGGAGGAGTGGAATGAGGAAAGGACAACCCCGGTTGATGTAAATTCCCGGATTAAGTCGCCTTGCTGAGATTGGTTATCCGTGGAATTATTATTAAGGTTGGTGTTAATGGGGATAAGGCCGGCCGGTAGCTGATCTTCTATTACCAGGTAGCGGGAGTTAGGTGGCAGTCCCGTTAAAGAAAGTTCGACGGTAACAGTATCCCCTACTCCGATGGAGTAATCTCTATTTTTAGCATTGACAATTTTCTTGGTCAGAGAAATGGTGTTGGAAGCTGCAGCGGCCGCAGCGTCTGTGCGCCAGTATTTAGCAGACAAGGTGCTGTAAAGTTCACCTGAACCTGCTTTGGTTATGACTATTTGATTTTTGCCGGCGGTAAGGACAGAACTCGGAATAACTATGGGTTTTACAAGTTGCGTTGAAGAAGTAATTTTGCCAGTAGAAACGGTTTTATTGTTGACATCAACGGAATAAGTTAAGCCCGGGTTTGATTCAGCTCCAGTTTTATAAAACATGGTAACAGCATTAACAAGTTGGGCAGTTGCGTGAGTGTTGGCCCAGTAATCTTCCTTCTGCGAAGTCAGTAGGTAGCGCGTTGATTTTGCGGCCAGTGCACGATCCCCTCCGCCCTCAAGGATAGCCCGCATGGCAAGAGCCGTAGAGGAT
Organism: uncultured Gammaproteobacteria bacterium; assembly: GCA_964441445.1. Taxonomy (GTDB): domain Bacteria; phylum Patescibacteriota; class Microgenomatia; order CAZETR01; family Amesbacteraceae; genus XYB1-FULL-44-23. The sequence continues at coordinate 5,744 of CAYTYO010000024.1, forward strand.
TCGATTGACGGATAGGGCGAGTTCGTGTCGTATGGCCAGTAGATAGCGTCACCTGAGGGAATGCCTAATGATATGAGTTTAGACAAGCCGTTGGTGGTGGGATTTTTATCTACGCGGGAATTGGCCAAAACGGCAAGAGCTAAAGGAACGGGTGAAAGATTTTCAAAGTTGGTGATTACAGGCAGGTTGGGGGAGTTGACCAGGCTTAGGCCGTAAATTTTATACACGGTTTGGATTGGGTCCGAAGGCTGAAGTTTGACGAAATAATTTGTGGCGGATTCAGTTAAGGAAGCCGGAACATCAAAGCCACTTTTCTGAGCAATGAGCAGATTTTCGAGAACATATGCGGTTATATAGGGTTGGGATGTACCCTCGGACCACCAACCCCAGCCTCCATCCAGATTTTGGAGAGTGATGAGACGTTCTAGGCTTTGGGAAATTATTTTTTCGAGATCTTTTAGCTCTACGGCGTCATAATAAATATCCAAATTATTTTTGGCGATCAGCGCCGGAACTAAGCGACTAGTTGTTTGTTCAACGCAACCATACGGATAGCCCAAAAGATATTTCATGGCTATAGGCATGTTGCCTAGCAAATTGGAGGCAAGAGAAATGGTCAGGGATGATTTTTCGAGGTTAGTGTCTGACGGGATGTCGAGGGAAAAAGTCTGGTTGCCGGTGGCCGTTCTTACATCGAGGTCTTCAAAGCCAAAAGGTAAAATCGGCAGCGAAGTTACGACCGAGTCTGATTTGCCCAATTTTGATTTAATGGACATTTCTATTTTTGCGGCCGGGTCATCTTTGGCAGTGGAGAAGTTCCAGAACACCTGGCGGAAATTATTCGGGTTTACCAACAGGGACGATTGAGTGACGGGGGAAGTGATTTTTGCGGATTTAAATTCCAGATTGGCTTCAAAATCCTGTGGGACATCGGTGTAGTTATAAATCAGAGCGGATAGTTTGCCGGAGTCTCCGGTACGGATAAAGTTGGGCAAGACAGGTCTGATGAAGACTTCTTTGGAAATTTTAAGTTCGGATGTGGCCTGTCCAACTTTAGTATCGACGGTGGAAGCTACCGCGGCTAAAGTCCAGGTGGTGAGATTGTCAGGAAGTTTGAAGGCAATTCTGGCTTTACCATCAGCCCCGGTTTTGATTGTCGGGTTCCAATACGCCGTATCTTTAAAGACGGAACGGGCACTGCCGCCCTTTTGGTTATGGACATAGTAACCGTCGGCAATGAAGGTGTGATATTTTTCAACTTCAAGATTGTAAACTGAGGTTTGGCCGGCTTGCCACTCAATACTTTCTACCGGAACAGAATTTCCAAATTGGTCGGAGAGTAAATCTCCGAAGGTGACCTCAGCGGCGGTTTTCCAGGTATCATTTACAAACAGAATGTGCGACGGTGTAAGGCGAAGCTCGGCATTGATGATGATGTAACCATCTTCAGTGGTGCTGTGGGTGCCGGTGACTTTGGCTGCCGCTAAGCCGGTCATATCGGGGGATGATTTGGTAAGGATGCGATCCCCCATCTTGACCTGTTCAATGGATTTAGTCGAACCGTCGGACATGAGAATTTGAGTGTCGGCTAGGAAGCAACCGCCCATTTCAGCAGTTTGAGTAGTGAGGCTTTGGAGTGATATAGAGGTATTGGTGTTGTTATACCTTTCACTCCAAAAACGATCAAAAATATCTCCGAGATTAGAGTCTGATAATTCAAAAATTGCTTTGTCCACAGCCCAGAAAGCTATGTCAGCCTGTACGGGTTTGCCTTTTGCGTCCCGGGTTTCTAAATTTACTACGGCCGTTTGGCCAGGTCCATAGCGGGCGGCTTCCGGGGCGACGATAACTTTAAGATGTTTGCTGTCCGGGGAAACAGGAATATTTTGGGTATCACTGATGAATGAGTTGTCACTGAAACCCGAAACCGTGACATAGACGTTGGGGACATCGGCTTCTTCTAGGTCGAGTGAAACTGATGCAGTTTGACCGGAAACATGAACTATTTGGGAGCGACGAACCCGTTCCCGTTCGAAGGTGAGCCAAAAATCGCTGTCCGGAATATCGGACCAGATGCGCAGATTTAATTTATCGGTGGGTTCGTACTGGAGTTTGTCCGCATCAATTTTTAATTGCTGGTAGTATTCGCCTCTTGGAGTGGGCCGATCAATGTCGGAAATCCAGGTGTACATATCTTTGGAAACGGTATTACCTTTTCGGTCCACTCCCTCGATTACGAAACGATATGAGCCGGTTTGTTGCGGGGTAAAGGAAAACTGAGCTTTCCCCAATTGATCGGTGATGGCAGACAGAGGAGGTAATTCCTGAGTTTCTTTAATATAGTTGGGGTATTTTTCGCCCGGAGCTAATGGTTGAGCAATCCAGGATTCGCGGGTCACCTTTGCTGTTAAGCGGATATCTTTAATACTGGCTGAAGTGTGACTTTTCAACAGAATTGGCAGGTTGTAAGTTCGGTTGACCTGACCGTTATAGAAGGAACTATGGCGAAAGATGGAAAATTCTCCGGGATAGATGAGAAAGTTCTTACGGGATACAACCGGATTGCCGGATTCGTCTTTAAATTGGGCCTCCAGGGTAACAACCTGCGATTTGGATTTGCGGTAAGCCGCATCACCTGTCGGGAGAACTATTTTTGCCGTGCCCGTATTGTCTAATGTAACGTTCCCCTCAGAAATTTTCTGACCCTGCCAGTAGCCGTAGTTGAAATCCGCCGCATCAAAAAACTGAGCATTATCATAGAGAAATTCGTATTCGTAGTAATCATGGGAATAAACAGTGTAGTCAACAAGGCGATCTGATACCGGTTGTCCGGAAAAGAAGGCTCCAACGACCGTGGCTTCGATGGGATTTCCGGCTATATAAACTTGATTGGGTGAAGTTAAGTCAAGAAAATAGTCCGGCTTGCGGAAAAACTCAACCTGAAAGCCGATGACATTTTGACTCCAATCATCGTAGCCGGTGCGAGCGACGGTGGTATCGGGAATAGCGACGGAAAGTTGGAAGTTTCCGGTACCCTGTGTCGGCGGTAAAACAAATTGGCCAGTTACGGTTCCGTTGGCGGAAATGGTCAGCGATTGTTCATAAAAAGTGTTTTTTTCATCCCAGTTTTTGTAAGCTTTGACCTGGGCCAGGCCGGAGGGAAGTTCAAAGACCGAGTCGTTATCGTCTCTGATCACCGCTTTATAGTAGACGGTGTCACCAGGTTGGTATAAAGGCCGATCCGTAAAGACAAAATATCGTGAATAATCAGTTTTGGCTTTGAATTTGGAATAGGAGTAATTGAGGTGTGACAAATTGAGAGGGAGTAAAGCAATGTGGTTTTCAAAAGTGATGACGGCTACATCAAAAATTTTTGCATCTAATCTAATTTTCATCAGGCCCCGGGTATCGGTTTTTGATTTGGCAATAGACTTGACCTCTTTATCCAGGGAAAAGACTTCCAGACTAGCCGTGGGGAGGGTTTTTTTGGAAATCACATCCTCGGCCCAAACGAGAATTTCTTTGTTACCTTCCTTGGCAACAGCGGTAATAGAGGTGCGGATAAGGTAGGCAAAATTTTCCTGATTGCCAAATTGTATTCTGACCAGCCAAATCCCCTCTCCTTCAATAGGCAGAAGAATTCTATTAGAAGTTTGCTTGATGATAGCTGTAGTAAGAGAGTTGACTTTTGTGAGCGAAGAATAATCAATGGATTTAGGATCCGTTTTGTCGCGATCGTAGGTTAAGAAGTTTAAGACCTCTTCAATTTTGGATTGGTAAATGTCCAAGGTGACCTGACCCGAGTCGTTACTTTCAAGCAATATAACCGGTTCTGAGAGTGACGTTTGGGACATTACGCCGCCGACACTATAGCCGCCATGACTGGAATCAATATAAATTTGAGGAAAATTTTCCACCGACCGGCCAAGTACCGATGTGGTTTTTTCAGCCATTGGGAGTGAGGTAGCTGATTTGGAAGGAGAGAAAGAAAGGGAAAACAGAATATTAAGGGTGGATAAAGCAATTACGGTAAGTGAGAGCAGTTGAAGTTTGAAACGGTTCACTGAAAATTATTGTATCTCTTTTT
>CAYTYO010000025.1:0-5536 GCA_964441445.1 uncultured Gammaproteobacteria bacterium
CCTTTTTTATCATCAGAGACCAAAATATCTCCGTTTTTTATCTGTAAAATATCTACCGGCCGTCCCCAGACATTCTGCTTATCATCCAGCCACCCTTCGGCAAATACCTGATAATTTATTGCCTTTCCGTCAGTTATATCCACTGTAGAAATCCGGTATCCGATGGGTACTTTTCTATTCCATGAGCCGTGCTCCGCGATAAATATTTTATTGTCAATAAACTTCATCCCTAATGCCGCCCCGTGTGGTGCCAGTTTTATCTCCGGCGGAGTGTAGTCATTGCATGATCGGCCTTTCCCATACTCCGGGTCGGGCAAATTTCCCTGGTGGCAAAATGGGTAGCCGAAATGCTGATCGCTTTTTTCAACCCGGTTTAATTCATCTGTCGGCAGATCATCACCCAACAGATCACGTCCGTTATCCGTAAACCACAGTTTTCCGTCAACAGGGTTCCAGGCAAAACCGACAGTATTTCTTACTCCCCTGGCCACAACCTCCCACCCGGTACCGTCGGAATTGATTCTGTTAATTGTGGCGTAAGGATCATTGATTTGGCAGATATTACACGGCGCACCTATCGGTACATACAATTTTCCGTCAGGGCCGAACGCAATATACTTCCATCCGTGCTGTTTATCCCGCGGTAATTTGTCATACACCACCTCGTATTTAGGTTTATTCCGGAAATTATTTTCAATATTCGCAAACTTTATTATTCGCGAATTCTCAGCTACATACAGATCACCGTTTTGCACGGCTACTCCGTTTGGACTGTCCAAATTTGTGGCAATAACCACACTGTTATCGGCCTTTCCGTCCTGATTATTATCAGTCAGGGCATATAACTTCCCGGTATCCTTTGTCCCTACAAATATTGTTCCCGCCGGTCCTATTGTCAGCGATCTGGCGCCTGGCACGTCATCGGCAAAATATCTGATTTCATACCCGGGAGCGAGTTTTATTTTTCCGGCAAGCTGTTTATCCGCTTCATTAATTTCAGTTGGTTTTACTGTATCTGTTGCAGTTTCACTCGGGAACTCATCCTTTTTCTGCCCGTCCGCACCATATTTGTTTTTGGAAATTGTCTGCCACCCGGAAATTACTATTAATAGTATTACTCCTGTTGCTATCGCGAGTTTAATTTTCATTTCCCACGGTCACCACCACATTATAATTTCCTGTAGCTGCGGTTTCAGATTCATTGGTTTGATCCACGCCGAACAAAGTTTTTAGTTTATTCAATTCCTCACTTTTAATATTCGTATCAAAAATTGTGATTTTTGTTTGCGTCACGTTAGTGACACTGGCATTTCTGGTTCCCACAACTTTCAAACCCAGGCCTTTAATTTTTTCCGCGGCTTGTTGCGCCAGTTTAGGTGTACTGGTTCCGTTTTCTACCATAACCGCAAGGCTATCAGGAACCGGTTTTGTCGCCAGTTGAGTGGCTATCCATGTCTGCACCTCGAGCCAATTATCCTTTCCTGCTTTAGGTATTAGAATAAATTGTCCCTCGCGTGACTGTGAATTTACCAGGTAGTTCTCGTCCGTAATTGCCAGATTTGCAATCGTGTATTTCGATATTGCACCGGCCTGTGCCAGCAGTAATCTGGCCTCATCCAGAGAAAAATCAGTTCGCACGTCTCCGCCCAAACTGTTAACAAACGGAATTACCGAGCCCAAAAAATTAATCGATAATATTTTTTGTTTCACCGCCACAATCAGGTTCCGCTGGCGCCTGGCCCGGCCAAAATCATTCCCGTCCTGAGCTGAGTGGCGTGACCTGACATATTCCAGTGCCGTTTCACCGTTCATATGTGTTACCCCAGCGTCAAAATGCAGTTGTTTATATCGGCAGGGGAATATTAATTCCGGATTCTTGGTCGCGGCAGCAGTGGCAGTAATCTCCGGCAGTTCAGCCGGATCGTGTCCGCACAAATCTTCTTCTTTTCCTTCGACCGGGTACTGGAAGTCATCAAAAGTTATATCCACCTTTACATCTACCCCACCTAAAGTATCGATCGTCCGGGTAAAGCCTGCAAAACTGACGCTTATAAACCGGTCAATATTCACGCCCGTTACCTGAGATACTGCGTCCATTGCTGCTCTGCCCGCAGTGGCCGCTCCCTCCTTTATCGCCAGACTGTAATACGAATTGATTTTTTTCTCACCCACCCAAATATCCCGCGGAATGGAGATAAGTGTGGTCTTAGCCAAGACGGGATCAATACTAGCCACCATAATTGTGTCAGTCAGATATGTGCCGTCATGGTCACCCCCTCCGTATCCCAGAAGTAGGACATTTATCGGTTTTTTCAAATCCAGCTTTTCCGCGATGGTATTGTCATATTTCGGCCCGTCTTCAGGAGGTGTTCTCACAAATACTTTTCCCGTCAGATTTCGAAACCACCATATCCCGCCGGCCGCAAGAATAATAATTACTGCCAATATTGCCGCACTGATTTTTCTTTTTCTGGTCATCAAGTCTGTTTATGAACATCTAAAACGGGATATCATCAGTTGCCGGGTGAGCCAATTTTTCTCCCAGGTGCCGGTAAGCACACCATACACAATCTGGATTTTCTGGCGGTGTTGGTCCGGCCAACAAATCGTCAATTTCTCGCATAAAATCTAAGAAAGACTGCATTTCCTGCGGTACTTCCATCCATGTCGGAGAAAAATCCACCGCCGCGCAGTTGTTTTCATATCTTACTGCATCCGGATACACTATGATAAGCCCCATTTTGGAGACCTGAACTGGTTCACCCGTTTTTGGATTTTCCAATGCATATTTATAAGTTTGCAGTTGTGTTCTGTACTTTTCCGCTTTTTCTGCCGATGGCTGGCTGATTTTAAAATCAATCACCAGCAATGTGTCGTCAGGTTGTCGCACCAACAGATCATATTTACCTTTCAAGTATAAGTTTGTTCCCGGCACTGCTACCGACTCCAACCATCCTTCCTGACTTTCCACTATTCCGTCTGGCATATTCACAGACAGAGTTTTTAAACTCTTCCCGATAAGTCCGCCTTGTAATCTCGAATTTATCGCTCCGAAAACTCCGGGCATCGGCGAACTAGGGCGTCTTATCCCGTTTTTAATCTTCAGCACAAAACAATGCTTGCACTCTTCGTATAGATAGGCAAAATCGGATGGGGTTAACTTATACATTCGCCACATTATATATTACGCGAATATGGTATATATTTGAATAAAGAAGGTATGCCGGATACTAAATCACTTTTAGGCATAATTCAGGCTGATACCATCGAAGCCAGGTTCGCTTTCTCTGGTCAGGTTTCGGCCCTCCTTGTCCACCCCGGTGACGAGGTAAAAGTAGGTCAGATTTTAGCTCGGATTGATACAAAAATTCTTCAGGCCGAACTGGACAAAGAATTAGCTGATTATGAGCGTACTCGCGCTGATTTTGAGATTTATGTCAAAAAGGCAGGGGAACCCGCTGACGATTTCGCCAAGTTTGAAAAAATTCAAAAACAAGCCTCACTTAATTCCTCGGTTAAATCAGTTGAACTGGCTAAATTCCGTCTTGACCAGACCAGTCTGGTTTCACCGGTTCGCGGGATTGTGGTTGATGTCGGAGGATTGCGTCAGGGCTTGTATGCTACTCCGGGGGCCAACCCCATAAAAATACTTGATTTAAACTCGACCATCTTTTCGGTTACTCCTTCATGGTCACAGCTCAAAGAATTTCAGTCCCATACCGGACACATCCTGCACCTTGATGATACAGGTGAGCAGGTTACTGCCACAATCTTGTCTTTTATCCCGCCCCAGACAGCCAAGGATAAACCGCAGTTGAACTTTAGTTTTTCCTCCGCACATCCTGTTTATCCCGGTATGTCGGGTTCTGTTTCATTAGGGGATACAGTTAGGCCATAAATACGTTTTTCCGGCGGCTACAAGATATACGGCCGTTTTTACCGCCTCCTGAGCATCAAACATGAGATAGGGCTCAGGATTTTCACCCATCAGCTTGCGGTAACTTTTCCACGTCGCTGGCGCAAATTGAAATAGACCTCCGTAAATGTAATTTTTAGCCGCCGGGTTAAACCCGGACTCGCAGATGGCAATATGCCGTATTTTATTTGGGTCAACTCCTTTTTCCCGGGAATATTTTTCAATCATCTGATAAATCTGTTCCGATGTATATTTTGGTACTACCGGAGTTGGTGTCGGTTTAACTGTCGGAGCTGGCGTTCTAGTAGGTATTGGGGTTGCTGTTGGTATTGGTGTTGGGCTGGCAGTCGGGACTGTGGACACAGTAATCGTCGGCGTCGGAATTATTACCGGCGGTGAAGATTGTGTTTTAAATCCTCCGGTTGTCCAGACTGTTATCGCCGCAGACACAATAATTATTGGAGTTCGGTATGTCATATACCAGACTTGCCATTAAGCGAGCTCAAATCCCTCTAGCAGTTTTTTATTTCCCTCAATCTGATATCGCAATAGATCGGAATATACCCCCGGAACTGCAGCCAGTTCTTTGGGTGTTCCCATCTGGACGATTTTCCCTTCATCCAGCACCATTACCTTATCAGCGTCCTGCAATGTCGAGAACCTGTGCGCAATAATAATTACCAGTTTATCTGCCATTAATTTTTGCATGGCCGTCTGCACATCCGATTCTGATTTTGCGTCCAGACTGCTCGTAGCTTCATCAAGAATAAGTATCGGCGCTTTTTTCAATATTGCCCTGGCAATCTGTATCCGTTGTTTTTGTCCTCCCGATAACTTTAAGCCGCGTTCACCTACCTCAGTATCAACTCCATGGGGTAGCTTGTTAACAAATTCGCTTGCATTAGCAGCCTTTATCGCTTGACTTACCTCCCGGTCATCGGCTTTTGTCCCGTAAGTAACGTTGTATCTCACGCTGGACGAAAACAATTCGTTGTCCTGAAAAACCAGGGCAATGTTCTTTCTCACGGATTCAAAATCCAGGTGCGAATATGGCTTGCCGGAAATAAATATTTCCCCCGAGCTGGGTTCATACAGTTTTAATAGTAAATTTGTAATCGTCGATTTTCCGGCCCCCGAATGTCCGACCAAGGCCACTTTTTCTCCCGGTTTAATTGCAAACGATACTTTATCCAATATAGTTCCGGAGTCTTTATAGTGGAAAGTTACGTCCCGAAACTCCAACGACGGTTTCTCCCATTTTCTGCTCTGTTTACCCGTAGAAAACTTTTCACTTTCCGGCAATTCCAGTATTTCAAAAAATTCACCCGATCCACTTTCCGCGTTTTGCAGCTGTGTGAGAATATACGACATGGCAAACAGCGGTCTTCGCGCCTGCATCACCAGTTGGATTATCAATACCATCTCACCGATACTCATTGTTCCCGAAAAAGTCTGGTAAAAAACCAGGATATTTATCCCCAGAAGAATAATCACCAGACTGAAATTGCGGAAGAAATCTATCCAGTGGTAGGTCGTGCTCTGCCGGGCATAAATCTTATTTACTTCTCCCAATGTTCCGGACACGTAATTGTATTCACTTCGCTCAGTCAGGAAACCTTT
>CAYTYO010000025.1:5636-9783 GCA_964441445.1 uncultured Gammaproteobacteria bacterium
GAATCAAAATACGTTTGCGGCAGCGATAGTACTTTGGCATAGAATTTTTCCGTCAGCAGTTTCCTTTGTTCCCCGGCAAAATGATCACCCATTCTTTCCGACCAGGCGGATATGATCACCCCGGCCAAATTAATACCAAAGGTCAACACCACCAACCAAATAAGTTTTTCCAAATTACCCGATCCGTTACCCGAAACCTGGGCCACGATATTGTCGACAATCAGTTTAGACACCAGCGGCGCGGCCAATTCCAACCCGGCGCTGATGACAATCAGCACCACAATTACTCCCAGCACCCGGTACAGGGGTCGCGACACACGGACTATTTTTGCAATGTTTTTCATTCCGTAATGAGCATTATATCCCTGAGGTCCTCATTTGCATCTGCAATTTTTCCCCATTTCGGGTTATCATCATCACATGCCAACAGAAGATAAATGTCCCAAATGCGGTTCACCGCTCTCGCCAATTTCCGAAACTGCGACAGGCAGGAAGCTCCAACGTTGTTCTAATGGTTCCTGGGACAAGGAAACCAAGAAGAATGTCGGCTGTGATTATGTGAAATGGATTGCCGTTGAACCGGTGACCTTGGATGAAAACTGTCCCAAGTGCGGCTCACCCTTAACTCTGCAAGTTACCCGTTTCGGCAAAAAAATGAAGAAGTGCAGTACCGGTGGTTGGGATAAAGACGCCAAAAAGTCAACCGGTTGCGACTATGTGGAATGGATAAACGGCACGACCGAGCCCTTGGATGAAAAGTGTCCGAAGTGTGGCGAAAATTTGGTTCTGTATACCACAGCCGCAGGTAAAAAAATGAAAAAATGTTCTACCTCAGGCTGGGACAGGGAAGCTAAAAAAGCGACAGGCTGCGACTATATCGAATGGCTCAAAGTTGAATATGCTAAAGCCGGCGAAGGCGAAGAGTTTCTTCCCCCCTTCCCCGAGGACGAAGCTTAAATATTCCCCTGATCTTCCCCAAACCCCTAAAATTTTATGGACGAACTTAATCGCCAACTAACTCATCTCAAAGGTTTAGGCTATCCTCTAACCGAAGACCAAACAGATTCCTTACGTCGGAAATCATCTTCATTCCCGTCCGATGTTTCATTCATAGTCGTAGTCAAACACACTTTATTTCCGTTTGAAAAAATGCTTACTGCCATTAAACGGGAAGGAGAAACCGCTTTCAGTGTTCTGTCGCCAAGTGAACTTTCCGAATTCACTCCCATAGAAGACATCCGTTTGCCGGCAGACGACTGCTATCTTTTAATCGACGTCGACACCGGCGCGGAAAGTTTAAATCTTACTCCGACAGCAGGGTTGGATTTTGTAAAGTCGAAGCACCGCACTCCGCTTACCATCGAAGAAGGTATTGCCGTCATGACCCACCATCCGGAATTTCTGCAGAAAAATCATTGTTTTTACCTTTCCGGATCTCGCTGTGGTGACAAACGTGTTCCCGCATTTTGGTTAAGTGACGGGAAGCCAAAACTCGGTTGGTGCTGGGCTGGAAATCCTCATACTTGGCTTGGAACCGCTTCGTGTTCGACCAGGATTTAATCTCGGACGTCGTGGTATAGCTTATCAAAAATTGCCACAATCTCCGGATCGTTTCCTATCTCTTCCATATATTTATTAATGTCCTCGTACTTCGTTTGGAAAAAAGCCTTAAATAGTTGTTCCCCTCGCATCACATTTCTGGCCGGAGTGTGAATTGGCCCGTATCTGACATCTGGATTGTAATAATAAATAATCGGTTTTAACTCATCTGGTGTATCTATGTTGTAACGTACTGCCAGTCCCGCCCACGTCTTTAAAAATTTTCGGTTTATATCCGCAAATTTACCCGTATCATGGTCGTCATTGTATTTCAGTTCAGTGTAGATCATCACTCCGGCTGTAGTTTTAAATAACCCGTCAATATCTTTAACAATTCCCTGCCTTCCGTTTTCGTCGGCTTTTTTCTCTATCTCAATTATTTGTAACAGCAGCCGATCAAATTCTGGTGTGCAGTCCGCTGCATGTCCTGAAAGCTGCCGGCTGGTAATGTAGGTGTCGATTAGTGCATCAGTCGTATGTGTGAAGAACAGCTTAATTTTTTTCCCCGAATCCGGCATGGACTCAACTCCCGGATCATTTTCAACCAGATTGGAAAGCATTTTCTCAATAAAATTCCCGAACTTAATGTTTAATCCCTGTAAGACACCGCCCAATACCCGGTACTTAATCGGGATAAAGTGCTTTTTACCTTCATGTTTTTTTATCAACTTACGGATATTTCTCTCGCTCGTGCTGTTCGCCAATATCTCATTTACGGTTTGCCGGAAGCTCGCAATCAATGCCTCATTCATTTTTGTATCAGCTTGTTATCACTCAAATATTTTTGTCTTATCTCGTCCAGGGACATCATACCCGTTCCTTTTTTCACAAACCAGTGGTCCCAGCCATTGCATGGAGATCCCTTCATGTAATGGCTACCGGCCGCATGTATCGATCCTTCAAATCCGTCCGACGTCCGCACTCTTCCGTCCGGCTTGATTGCCCCGGTTAGTTTTAAGTTTTTCTTGAAAATTAATTTATCTCCGGGTCGTAAATAGTTTTCTTCAACCAGGCTGGAAAAATCTATCCGCGGCGCCAACTTTTTTTGGCTCCTAACCTCAAACACCTGCTCATCAATATTTATGGAAGAAATATCGTCAATTCTTTTTTGCGCATATTTAATGTACTTTTTATCCAATTCAATCCCTATCCATTTTCTCCCCAGAATTTTTGCCACTGCCCCGGTCGTGCCGCTTCCGAAAAACGGGTCCAGAACGACATCTCCAAGCTTGCTCGAAGACACTATCACCCGGTAAAGTAAGGACATGGGTTTTTGCGTTGAATGCACTTTCTTACCGGCTTCATCTTTAATGCGTTCTTTACCGGTCGCAAGGGACAGCAGCCACCAGTCGCTGCGCATTTGCAGATCGCCGTTTAAATTCTTCATGGCGTGATGGTTAAAGGTATATTTGCCCCCTTTATTCCTGCTGGCCCAGATCAGCGTTTCATGCGCGTTGGTAAATCTCACCCCACGGAAATTCGGCATTGGGTTAGTTTTTACCCATACCACATCGTTTAATATCCAGTATCCTAAGTCCTGCATTATTTTTCCCACCCGGAAAATATTGTGGTACGAGCCAATCACCCAAATTGCCCCGGTAGGTTTTAGGATCCGTTTACACTCGGTCAGCCATTCAATGGTAAATTTGTCATAATCTTCGAATGTTGCAAACTGGTCCCAGCTATCGTTCACTGCGTCCACCTTTGTCATGTTCGGACGGTGCAGTTCTTTCCTTAGCTGCAAATTGTAAGGTGGATCGGCAAATATCAGATCCACGCTTTTTTCCGGCATTGACCTCATCACCTTAATACAGTCTCCCTGAATAATTGTATTTAATTTCATAGTCATTTTTGCATTATACTAGAACAAAACATGCCCGCAGTTAGAAAAAAGCGGCCGGTTGCCAGATGGAAAAAAATGGCTGCCGGACTTGCAGCCACAGTTTCGTTAGGAGCCGGCGGAATAGGCGTGTATAAAAGTCTGCCCTTTTTCATTGGTGAAAAAGTAATTCGGGTCATCGATGGGGATACCTTTATCCTGGAAAATAATCAATCAATCAAATTAATGGGAGTTAATGCCCCCGAACCGGAAAACTGTTATGGTGCAGAATCTACAGCCTTCCTTAAAAAGTTAGTCGAAGGTAAAAGAGTTTTTCTTCGCGAACCCGTAACCGACATTTATCGCCGCATTATTGCACTTGTTTATTTGGACAAAAAACTTGTTAACGAAATGGTCATCCGCCAGGGCTATGGATTGTATATGCGGGCAGGTGAATCGGCGACAGCTCAAATGAGTGCTGCAAATGTTTATGCCCGAACCCATAGCATCGGCATCTTCAGTCCTAATTGTTATCAGCAGCATCCTCCTAATCCTAAATGCGCAATTAAGGGAAATATTGATCGAAACAAAAAAGTCTGGGTCTACATCCTGCCCGCATGCACCTATTACGACGTTTCAGTTATTGAAAAATTTAAAGGGGAACGCTGGTTCTGCACCGAAACTGAAGCTAAAAAGGCCGGTTTTACTAAATTTGCTTATTGCCCCTGA
>CAYTYO010000026.1:0-8992 GCA_964441445.1 uncultured Gammaproteobacteria bacterium
AGAGGCATTGCTACTCGTGGCCCTCAAGCTAGCGTTAGCGATGCTTCTTTTTTTGTGCGAGATAGAAGTTAAACTTAACTTCTCATCGCACTGATAGAAATAAATCCCTGGTTCATTTCGTTCATCTTCAAAAGCTGTCCCCTCATTGCCATCCCGTTTCGCTTGAATACGCGTTTAACTCTCCCACTTTTGTGGGCAGTTGGCAGTCCGATCCATTTAAGCAGTTTTCTCATAATCCATTGCTATTCGCGGCCCTCGACATGTTTATACCATTTCTTGTCAATTCTTTCAACCCTATAGTTTTATATTTTCCCCACTAAGCCTATCCTATAATAGGTATGTATACTGATATAAAACCGTTAAATAGGCATTTGTGGATAAGTAATCCTTGCTGAAATCCAGATTAACCTACTATTAATATACTGTGGATAACTTGTGTAGTTCTGCAATTTTTGCTTTATCCGCGCATCCAAGTCAGACAATAAGCTTCTTACTTTAAGTCCTTAGCCTCTCTCCTATTTCCAACTCATATCTCTGCCTGGGTTAGTCCTTTAATAGCTTATGTATTGCCGCCTCAACACTTTTCCCCGACTCAGCCGACGCCACTCTAAACCCTAGTTTCTTGGCTTCTTTTACTCTTCTTTCCAGTCCGGTAACTTTTCTTACCTCTCCCAAAAGACCCACCTCTCCTACTGCCGCCACGTCAGCAGACAGGCTTTTATTTAAGAAAGCAGAAGCAATAGCCAGACAAATAGCCAGATCAATACCGCGATCGGCCAGCTTAATTCCCCCGGTTACATTCACAAATATGTCTACACTTTCCAAATGCAGATTGGCCCGGCGCATTAAAACTGCCACTAACATCTGCATTCTGGCACTATCCACCCCAGTTGCCACCCGCCGCGGCATTGCAAGCTGCGACTGGCTGGTCAAAGCCTGAATTTCGGCCAGCATCGGTCTTTTCCCTTCCAAAACCACTGACACCACACTTCCCGGTACCCCTTCCACTCGTTCCGACAGTAATAGTCGTGACGGATCCGATACACCGATAAGTCCCGCTTCTGACATTTCAAATACTCCTACCTCATCCGTCGGCCCGAACCTGTTCTTTATCGCCCTGACAATCCTTAATGCCTGGCTTCGCTCTCCCTCAAACCACAACACAGTATCGACCACATGTTCTAAAACCCGTGGCCCGGCAATTGACCCGTCTTTGGTCACATGCCCGACCAAAAAAACCGGGATACCGAGGGACTTAGCTGTCGCAGTCAACCGCGCCGCACATTCCCGCACCTGCCCGACCGACCCGGCCCCGCCGGTTAAATCGGCCGTAGTCATGGTCTGAATAGAATCGATTATTGCCATAATCGGCTTCTCTTCCCTGATCTTATCTGCCACTTCGTCTGCATCCGCGCTCTCAAATAATAAAATGTTCCCCTGGCCTTGTTTGGTCAACGTTGTTTTCAGTCGTTTCACCCGCAATGCTACCTGCCCGGCGCTTTCTTCACCGCACACATACAAAATCTTTCCCGCTCCGGCCATCCGCATGGCCGTCTGCGTTAATAACGTTGATTTCCCTATTCCCGGCTCTCCGGCCAGTAATACCACCATCCCGGCCACTAAACCACCGCCTAAAACACTATCCAGTTCGGCTTCTCCCGTCGGTAGGCGGTTATTTTCGACCGCCGCCACCTCCGCCAGTTTATAAACCTGTGATTTCGCCCTGCGCTGGTTTTTTCGGTTTGCGTCCTGATTTTTTACTACCGTTTCCACCAAGCTATTCCATTCCCCACAATTAGGGCATCTGCCTGCCCATTGGCTTTGTGCATATCCACACTGCTGACACACAAATTGATTCTTCACCTTCGCCACCCGCCCATCATACCCCAAAGATCGATACCATGTAATCCGCGTTCAGCCTGTTTTTGTCACTTCTTTTAATCCGGCCTTCCACTGCACTCACCCGTACCCTCATCAAGCGAACAACTGACAGTTGTAACCGAACTGATAGCACCTGCCACCGCCATATTAGGTAATCGACTTTTCCACGTTGACAATAATTCTTCTGTTTGTTTTAACTGACTTCTAAGTGTCGCTTCCGCTTCCTTCGACATTTTCTCACTAGCTAACCTTTCTCGTAAAGTATCCACAGAATCTGCCAGCATCCGATAATTTACTGCTGCCGGAGCTTCGCACAAACGACAATAGTAATAATCACACTCTTTCATTGCGAGGGATTATAATCCCCACTAGTCTAAAAAATCAATTAATGCCCAATCTGCATCACAATTCCACATCAGATCAAATAGTATATACGAGAGGAATTAGCTACCTAGCTTGATTACAACCTGAACGACCAGCATCTGCCATACACTGAACACTTGATTGGCCTGAAACACTGGGTGGATCACCTGCCCCATCTGGAAAATTTCCTTCTTTAGTAGCAAGTAGTCGTTCCAATCTATTAATTTCCTCTAGCTGCTGATCGGATGGATTCTCGATCGAACTCAAATTTTGAAGTTTCTTATAAGCAGTAATTGCATCAATCACAGCCCGAGCACCACAGGTCCCATTATAAGATTCGTAATAACCACACTCGCAATTTCTCCCTGCCATACACAAATTATAGCACGACACAGCCATTTATTAGTTTTTACCAACTACCCATTCTGCTCATTCTCTACTTATATCCTACCGGTTTAGTACTCAAGACCACGCCCAACGACAATCTTCTCTTTTCTAAATCTACTGATTCCACAAACACCTCAACTTTTTGTCCTTCCGTAAATCCGGCCTCGGCCGGCATCTTGGACGCATGAATTAACCCCTCAATTCCCTTTTCCAATCTGACGAGCACTCCGTATGGCGCTACCTTTGTCACCACTCCGTCGTGTTTACTATCCACCGAGAACTTCTTTTGCACCACCAACCATGGATCCTGCGATAATCGCTTAGTCGACAGCGCTAGTTTACCGTTTTCTTCGTCCATTCCGATTACCTGCACTTTCATCTTATCTCCCACCTTTACCTCTTTGTTCACGTCATCAATCTTTTCCCATGACAACTCACTGATATGTATCAATCCTTCCAGTTTTACCTGCTCTTGTTCCACGATTTTCTTGGATTTTTTCGTTTCGCCCTGTGAATCAATCACAATTTCGGCAAATACACCGAAAGGCACCACTCCCACAACTACCGCTTCATATTCTTCGCCCATCTTTACGGCCGATAAAGCCAGTTTCTTTTCTTCAATATCTGACGCGTCAGAGACTGCCCGTTCGGACAATACCAATCTGTTGTTTGCCCTATCAGCCTCAATCACTTTCACTTTCACGGCTTTACCGGTTAAAGCACCAGGGTTAGTTTCCGCTTCTTTGCCTAATTGAGATGTGGGCACAAATCCGTAAATACCATCTACATCGACCAGTACTCCGCCCTTCGTCACTTCCTTCACCCGGGCAGTAACTTCCAGATCCTCAGCCAAAGCGTGCTCCAACGCTTTCCATGTCGTATCAATAGCCGCTTTCCGCAACGACAAAATCACCTGACCGGCATCGTTTTCGGTTATAAGTACCACTCCTTCAACTACATCGCCCGGTTTCATTGCCCGGAAATATTCTCGGGCCAACTCATATTCCATCTCCGAAACTACGGCTTCCGCCTTACCGCCGATATCGATATATACAGTCTTCGAAGTCACTTCCAATACCTTTCCCGTTACCTTTTCGCCGCGTTTAAACCCTTTAAGCTTGTACCCGGTCTGAGCCAACAACTCCTCCATTGTCGTCGGAGCCTGCGTGTTTTTAGAAGTTTTTGTAGCCAATTTAAATTTTTAGACAGCAACTAGCTTGCTGAATATACGCCAAAACGTGCCAAGATTAGTTTTCGGTTAGTTTTGTACATATCCTCACTTTCTTTAAAAGTAGATGGATTATACCAGCCTTACTGGCTATTTCAAACACTTATCTAAATCCACCCTATCTCCGCAAAAAATCACTCCCTCGTCAGCCAGTCTTCGTCTCTGTTCCCCCTCACCTCCGAATGCATACCCGGCAGCCAATTTTCCGTCACTAAAAACTACCCGATGACAAGGCACATTTTTATCTTTGTTCGCATGCAGAGCCTGGCCCACCCGTCTGGCATCTCTGGTTTGAATAGCTTTAGCCACCTGACCATAGGTCATCACTTTTCCTTTCGGAATCTTTTTTACCACTTCGTACACCTGCTCAAAAAAATTCATGTGTTAAAGACAGCTTTCTATCCAGGCTGCAAATAACGGATGCGGAGATAGTGGTCGGGACTTATATTCCGGATGGAACTGCGTACCCACAAAAAATGGATGTACCAGCTTTGGTAATTCAACCGCTTCTACTAATTTTCCGTCCGGACTGGTCCCGGATATTACCAAACCCGCCTTTTCCAAAATTTCCCGATATTTATTATTTACTTCGTATCGATGCCTGTGCCTCTCCATGATTATTCCCGGTTCGGTAAACTTGTTCACCCCGCATCCGAATTTCTTATATGCCAGCTCTAGAATTGAGCCTGCTGCTACTTTACACGGCCAGCTTCCCAACCTGATTGTGCCGCCGTATTGGTGTTTCTTTAAGTACTCCGCCTGTTCCGGCATAATATGCACAACCGGATACGGGGTTTTGGCATCCGCTTCCTGAGAATTTGCGCCTTTTAACCCACACACATTTCTGGCAAATTCTGCTACCGCCATTTGCATTCCGAAACATAGTCCCAAATACGGCACCCTCTTCTGTCTGGCCCACGAAACCGCCGCAATTTTTCCTTCCACCCCCCGGCTGCCCCAACCTTGAGGTACCACAATTCCGGCCGGTTGCAATTTTTCCAGTTCGTCTGTATCAAATTCGTTAGCATCCACCGCAGCCACATTTACTTTCACTCCGAACTTTGCCCCGGCATGTTTTATTGCCTCCAGCACCGAAACATACACATCCCGGTGTGCCGATCCGCCGTGTTTAACATACTTTCCTACCAACGCTATCGTAATTTCCCGGCTGGGTTTCTCAACCCTCCGCGTGAATTTCTTCCATGCTGCCAAATCCGGTTTTCTGTATTTTATCCCAAAATGCCGTGCCAGCTTTTTAGCCAATCCTTGTTCTTCTAATTTCAGTGGTACGCTGTAAATTGACGCACAATCCGGGTCATCAAACATCGCATCACTCTCCAAAAAACATCTCTTTCCCAATGTTTCTAACCTTGGCCTGTCCATGGGAATTTCTCCCCGGGTAATCAGTATGTCAGGGTTTATCCCCGTCGACCGGAGCTGCGCCACAGCATGCTGTGTAGGTTTAGTTTTTAATTCTCCGACGTTTTTCAAAAACGGCACAAATGACACAAGTACATACATTGCCGGTCTTTCCCTTCCTACTTCTCGGGCAGCATATAAAAAGGGCAGATTTTCTATATCACCCGTTGTCCCCCCTATTTCGACAACCATAAAATCAAATCCTTTTTCGAGCATATAAAACCGTCGTTTAATTTCATTTGGCACGTCGGGAATCATTTCCACATCCCGACCTGCATATTTAAATGCGCGTTCATTTTCAATTACTGTCTTAAATACTTTGCCGGAAGTAATATTATTTTCTTTACTGTAACTTTCATCGGCAAACCGTTCATAATTCCCTAAATCCTGGTCTATCTCTCCTCCGTCATCCGTCACAAATACTTCGCCGTGTTCAGCCGGTCGCATTGTTCCGGCATCTACATTCAGGTACGGATCAATTTTTACATGTCCCACTCTGTACCCTGACGCCTTTAGTATGATCCCCAGTGAAGCACAAACTATTCCCTTCCCCAAGCCGGAAACTACACCACCAGCAACAAAAATATACTTAGGCTTTTTTATGGACACGGTCAAGTATCCAAGATACAGGCTTACTCGTCAACCCCGAATTCTTCGTTATAAAAATCGCTGCTTCTTGTTACTGCTGTGTTCCAGTCAGGTAATAAATTGTGATCTGCGTCCGGATATTCAAAATATTCAATCTCTTTTTGGAGCTTCCGTAATTTAGCCGTTAAACTTCTGTTCCACCCGACAGGCACCGAAACGTCTCCTCCGCCCTGGTGCAGTTGGATTGGTGCATTAATCTTTTCTAAATAATTTAATAAATTAAACTCATTTGCGTTATACGTATCTTCAAACTCCGCCAGTTTTTTGCGTAAGTTTTTATCCCCTTCCTCATTAGCATCCATATAAAATAGTATTGAGTATGGGAACCCTGCAGTCACTGGAGCCCAGACTACCGTGGAATACCTATCCCCGCTTATCTCCAAAATAGTCAGAGCTATGTGCCCACCGTTACTGTGACCCCACAGTCCGACTTTTCCGTTTCCCCTTTCCCATTTTTTCACTCCTGCCAATAAATTTAATGCCGTGGTGTATGTTTCAAATCTGGCCTCAAACACATCAGCTGATGGACTTGCCGAGCCACCATATCCCAAAAAGTCAGGAGCTAGTGAGATTATTCCTGCCTTAGCATATTCTTGTGCGCTTCGCTGTGTTCCATAACCCGATACATAATCTCTCATCTCTGCGTATCCGCGTAATTGGACAATCACTGGACACGTATTTTGCCCATCGCATTTTGCTGGTATATGCGCCAATCCTGTCACAGTTTTTCCGTCACTGTCGAAATGAAACTTAACGGCTTCATACGCCGAAGTTGTTGCTATCGCATCATCCAATATTATCTCCGTGTCATAATTACGCCTGCCTAAATTCGGTATCGTATATTTTTCCAAAATCCTGGTGTTTGTTTCCGGTTTCCCGCTTGGGTCAATCAGTATCTCTACCCCCCCCGATCTCCACATCGTCACTCCGACAAAACCGACCGCTATACCTATTAATCCGGCAATTAACCACCACAGCCTCATGCTTTGATTATAATTGACCTGTCAGCATTACGGTTTAGGTTCTTCTGGCCTGCCACCCCCCATAGTCGAAAGAGCTCGTTCCTGCCTGGTAATGATTTCAATTAACTCCTGCTGTTTCTTAACATCATTATTTTGTCTCGCCTGCTCCAACGCGGCTCTATTTTTAGTTAATTCTGCCAGAATAGACAAACGTACAGGTTCGGAAAAGCCTTCATTTCTATTCATTACCTGAACAATCTATCACACTCAGTTTTTTAGTCAACCCACCCCTCTGCATTTGTTCTCGAACCTTCAGCTTACTCTGTGCAATCTGGAGCTAAAATAAATCCGGCCTCCTCTGCCTCGCTCTCGAAACAAAATATTTTTTCTCCTCGGGCTTTGTCAATTTTTACTCTTGCATATGTGGGACAACCCGGCACATGATAATATTTTTTTCCGCTGGACTCATCAATATTGCCTAACACCACACAGTCTTTTTTACCTTCACAATCTACCCCGAATAATCCTGCTTTATCCGCTTCAGCCTTGCTACCCGCATTTTCCATTTGCGCTGATTTTTCATCCGAAAAATTATCGTATCTGGCCGCCCCAATTTTTACCATCTCAAAATTAATATTTGTTTTCCCAACCCAAATAAATCCCAACCTCCTTCCCCAGCTATCCCTTTTTATCCCTTCTATCTTTATCACTTTCCCACCAATCATATTTTCCAGCACAGATTTAGATTCATCAGCATAACAACTTCCAATTTCCGGAGCGTCCAATCCGGCAAGTCTCACCCGTTCTCCGGTTCTAATCACAAACGTATCGCCATCAATAACCCTGATTACCCGCATTTGTTCCCGCCACTTCCACATCCAATAACAATTGGTTATCACTAAACCCACCGCTAAACCTACTACTAATCCCGAATATGTCTTCGACATCACTACTCTATTAGTCTAATACAAATTCCGTTTCTTAAACATACCGGCCCCGGCCATAAAAATAAGCGTGCTAGCCAAAACTAATAACCACGCTTCATCTCCCAAATTACTGTACATTTCTATCGTTGTTCCCAGCGCAATCAATCCACCCACGATTAACCCCGTTCCCATACGCTTTTCAATCTTGTTCATCAGCTTTCTCAATCAAAAAGACCACTAAAAAAGCAAGTTACTCCCGGCCATGACGTATCTTCACGGAGACTCGCGTCTCAGCTATTGTCCGCGCTGGCGCGTTTTACGGTTCTGTTCGGAATGGGAAGAAGTAGTACCACGCCGCTCAGATGGCCGGGAAAAACTTGCCTTTTTAATTGTTAATGTTTTAAGGAATTGCTCCCTCAAAAGTGAAGAAAATTCAAGTAATAGAGTGATGTAAATCTACTTCAAAGATCTATTAGTACTGGTAGGCTAAACACCTTACGGTGCTTACACCGCCAGCCTCTTATACGGAGTTGTCTTCTCCGGATCTTGTCCGCCTTGCGACGGACGAGTGTCTTATCTTGGGTAGGGCTTCCCACTTAGATGCTTTCAGCGGTTATCCCGTAGAAACATAGCTACCCTGCGGTGCCGCTGACGCGACAACAGGCACACCAGAGGTTTCTCCAACCCGGTCCTCTCGTACTGAGGTCAGACCCCCTCAAACACTCCACGACTCTACTGGATAGAGACCGACATTATGTACCTTATATCACTACAAGGATTCGACCATATCTTGTCCGGAATTTCCGGTCCTGACGTATGGCCTGTGAGGATTCTGATCAAAAAGCTCGCCAATCTCTCGCTTTTTTGCAAATCTGCGCCTCGCAATATTTGCTGACCAGTCTTTCCTGCTGATTGTCTTGCTCCGTATCCATCGGATGGTGCTTAATTGTTACTAGTTTCTTAAAAATTAAGACTAGTAGAAACACATTTACAAGAGTTTCCAGCATATAGTCAGGTTTAACTCCGCTCACGCGGAGATCATTTTATGCATCAAGAACAAAAAGACTTTTTGTCGTGAAATGATAGACAGCTCTTTTGTCACCCGTAAATG
Organism: uncultured Gammaproteobacteria bacterium; assembly: GCA_964441445.1. Lineage (GTDB taxonomy): Bacteria > Patescibacteriota > Microgenomatia > CAZETR01 > Amesbacteraceae > XYB1-FULL-44-23. The sequence continues at coordinate 8,926 of CAYTYO010000026.1, forward strand.
TAAAAACGGGTCAACTGTCTCACGACGTTCTGAACCCAGCTCGCGTGCCCCTTTAACCGGCGAACAG
>CAYTYO010000027.1:0-215 GCA_964441445.1 uncultured Gammaproteobacteria bacterium
CCTCTTTTTAAGACCGGGATCAAAAAACCTAAAAAAACTTGGCGGGCTTCATAAATTCATGAACTGGCCGCACCCCATCTTAACTGACTCTGGCGGTTTCCAGGTTCAGTCCTTAAGCCGTGAGGGCGTAGATTTATGTCACATAAAAGAGGACGGTGTGGAGTTCCGCTCCCACTTAGATGGCGGCTCTCTGCATTTCCTTTCCCCCGAAACCG
>CAYTYO010000027.1:225-8646 GCA_964441445.1 uncultured Gammaproteobacteria bacterium
CCCGCCGACGCAACCCGGAAAAGAACCCTTCAGGCTATGGACCGCACCCATCGCTGGTTATTAACCTGTATTCGCACTTGGAAAGAGTATTCGCCCAAATCAGACCCCTTTCCCCAGGCTTTATTCGGCATAATTCAGGGCGGCGATTTTCCTGATTTGCGCCGCCAAAGTGCGGAATTTGTGATCGCCCAAGACCTTCCCGGTATCGCCATCGGTGGAGCGTCTATTGGGAAAGAAGCGAATGAAACGGCAGAAAACATCGCCATGGTCAGAGAGCTGCTTCCCAAAGACAAACCTCTTTACGCCATGGGCGTAGGTGTTAAACCATCTGACATTACTGCCGTAATTAAGGCCGGTGCGGATATGTTTGACTGTGTTGCCCCTACCCGTCTGGCCCGTTGTGGTCAACTCTATAATCGCGAGACCAAAACAGAGTACATTGATATAAATAAATCCATCTTTACCTTAGATAAAAATCCCATTGATAATTCCTGCGATTGCTCTACCTGCAAAAACTATACCCGCGCCTATTTGCATCATCTCTTTAAATCCAAAGAGCTCCTCTATTACCGTTTAGCTTCCATCCATAATCTCAAAATAATGCTCAACGCTACCAGGTCTATCTGACTTCCCCATTAGCCACCCACGAAGTGGTTCTCTCTCTTTCCATCAACTTTCCCTCATCAATCGTGTATTTACCTCTGTCATAGTGCACTAACCCAATCGGCTTGTCCTCCTTTAAACCCTCTACAATTATGTCCGGCCACCGACCCTCTTCCTTCCACTTCAACACATTCGCTACCATGTCAAAATGCTGCATCGGAATAGTTTTTCTGTGCCTCCATCGTTTCTCTTTCCACCCCGGTCTATTTTTAGGATCCATCTCTAATTGAGTTTGTTTGGGATCGTGTTCATACTTCACTAATACTGAAGCCACGGTTAAACCTAATGCCTCCGCTAAAACTATACCGTGATACACTCCCTGTGAATAAAAATCCACTCCGAACTTTCCCCATGCCTTCTGATCGTATCCATCTTCATACTCAAACTTAACTTTTGCAAATAAATCCAGTGGATTAACCAATACGCCAGGAGCAACTTCAACCTCTTCATCGAGAACCATTCTAAAACCGATTAATCTATCAAATGCCTCTGTTCTCTGCGGCAGAAGCCCTGCGTGTTTTTCAACTTTATCCATTTCCAAATCCTGTGACCTTTCAGCTGCCAGCTGATCCAACGGCAATCCCGCCGGATTAACATGTCCCATAATGGTAGCTACTCCCCGATCAAAAAGCACTATATGCGCTCCTTTGTTTATTTCCGCTAAGAAATCTTCATACGTATATGCCAAATCTTTTTCCGCTTCTTGAGTAACTAATACTTTTTTCCCAAATGCTTCTCTTCCTTTTTCAAATGCCAACTGTCTAGTCGGACTATATTCCAATCCTTCCCTTTCAGTAAGTACAAATCGATTTTCTTCATCTCCTAATACTTCTTTCACTTTCTTTCGCAAACGCTCTAAAAATGCTTCTGATGTACCTGAGTTGTATACCAATGAATATGAACAACCTGCCTTAAGAGCGTTAACGATTGCACCGACAGCTAATTTTCCTCTCACTGTATCGGAAGCCTCCTCATTATTTAAATCAAAATCAGGAAACCAAACACTCGAGGTTATACACAGATCTCGCATACTATACTGCTTTGTTTCTCTCAGCTCTTTTTTCCCCACAACCACAGCCTTAGGTCTGTCTTTTTCTCTTCCATAATTATTAATTTCATGCTCTGCCATATACCAATAATTATAACATTCGGAAGCCATTATCTTGTAAAATAGGCTCATGTCAGCCTGGAATTATGACTATCAACTTCCGGCCAATCTGATTGCCCAAATCCCGGCCTCACCTCGTGACTCGTCCCGTTTGTTAGTTATAAACCGACACACCGGCCTCACCTCTGATCATGTATTCAAAGACCTACCCAAGCTGCTAAGACCGTCCGATGTCCTGGTTTTTAATGACACCGCCGTTTTCCCGGCCCGATTACACGGGCTCAAATCAACCGGCGGAAAAGTAGAGGTTTTATTACTCAGAAACATCAAAAAAGATCTGTGGGAAGTCATTTCTCACCCTGGTATAAAACCCGGCCAAATTCTTTACTTTACCTCAAAAGTCACCGCCCAAGTGATTGACCGCAATCAGATCCGTTTTTCGCATCTTAAGTCAGTTGCCCAAATCGGCACCACCCCACTTCCCCCTTATATTCACTCCTCTTCCCCGGAGAATCTCCTTCGTCGCCAATACCAAACAGTTTATGCCCAGTCGTCAGGCTCAGCCGCCGCTCCTACGGCTGGCCTCCATTTTACTCATCGGCTCTTAAAAAGACTTACCCAAACTGGCATCCAAATGGAATATCTCACCCTCCATGTCGGCCTCGGCACCTTTAGGCCTCCCACAGCCGATCAAATAGCCTCCGGCAAGCTGCATTCCGAATGGTTTACCCTGTCCGAGGCCACCGCCAAACGCCTAAATGAAGCTAAATCAGCTGGCCGACGGATTATTGCGGTCGGAACCACGACCACCCGGGTCCTGGAAACCTGTACCGACACTAAAGACCGTCTCCGTCCCCGTTCGGGCCAGACCGACATCTTCATTAAACCTCCGTATAAATTTCGCTTTGTCGATGGCCTGATTACCAATTTCCATCTCCCAAAAAGCAGTCTTCTCATGCTTGTTTCGGCTTTCTCCTCTCCTGAAACAATAAAAGGCGCCTACGAAGAAGCGGTACACAAACACTACCGATTTTTTTCCTTCGGAGACGCCTCACTTATTAGCTAAACCACTTCCCAATTTTCTGACCGAGTTTCGCCATTAATCCACTGGCTTCTTTACCGGCCTGCTGAACTCTTGGATCAGCCTTGGCTTTCCTTATTACAGCTTTTGCTTCTCTTCTCACTCTTGTTCGGACTTTCTTATTTGAAGCCAAAGCCGCTACCCCGGCAGCTGCAGCCACTGCTGTTGCCCCTAATAAAACTTTTCCTGCGTTTGATTTTCTTTTTTTAGTCTTCATTTCTTTTTTTTCTTTCCCCCCCTTTCCCGTTTGCTACTTTGTCAACTAACTTACCCACTAAAGCAGATACTACTAATTTCAGGTTTTCTTTGACTGATACTACATCGGTCACCGCATCTACAGTGTTCCCGGTAATCACCTGCACATCTACCAAAATCTTTCGCACCTGAATGGTAATTACTACGGCGCAAAAAACCAATATCAAAAATCCAAATCCTAGGCTTAAGTAAAAAAAGTCAGTGGTGGAAATCATCTACCTCATTTATACACTAACTCCACTCCCGCCTGCAACTATCCGTTTTGTGGATTTATTTTCCGAACAACTTGGCAATAGGTGAAAACACTCCCAACCTCCACACATCCTGTAGAGAAACTAATACCATCAGGCTAAGTAAAAACGCCATTCCGATCGAGTTCACCTTTTGTTCCGTCTCCGGCTTAATCCGCCGTTTCAGTAAGTATTCCAGCCAGATAAATAACATCCGGCCTCCGTCTAATGCCGGTATCGGCAACACGTTGAATACTGCCAAGTTTACTGACAGCACCGCAACTAACTCCAAAAGCGGCAACCACCCTTCACCGGCAACTATCCCCGTCAGTTGATATATGCCGACAGGCCCCGATACTCCCTGTGGAGCCTGACCGGCCACCAGGCTTTTGCCAATCGAGCGCAACCCGTCAACCACCCGGCCAATCCACACACCGGCACTTTGCACTCCCTGCCGAACAATAGCTCCAAAACATCCCGGCGAAAAAACCGCACACTTGTTCATTTCCAGATACGGATAATCGGAAATTGTGACACCTAATGATCCCTGACCTTCGGGTGGGTTAACTCTCGGGATCGCATTGACAACATTTTTTTCCACATTTCCTTCGGCAATCCCCTCAAACAATATCGTTACCGGACCCCGTTCTACGGTTAAATTTACCCCCACACCAGCCCATGATTTAACCAAATTGCCAAACTCCTCCGTCCCAAAAATGTCCTTTCCTTCTACCTGCACTATCCTGTCATTAGCTCTAATTCCCACCGTTTCTGCTGGTGACCCAGAAGCTACTTCTACCACAGTTACTTTAGTCACGGCTTTGGTCGGCACCCCGGCAACTCCGTACAATATTGCAAAACCAACCAGCGCTAAAACCATGTTCATTACCACTCCGGCAAAAATCACCACCAGCCTCTGTTTCTTTCCCCTGCTCCAAAAATCTCGACCGAAATCTTTGTCCTCTTTTTTAGAATCCACCTTAGATTCCTCCCCCAACAACCGCACGAAACCACCAAACAACAGTGGATAAACCGAATACTGTGTTTCCCCTCGCCTGATCTTCAATAACGGTTTTGTATAAGGCAGGCCAAAGGCAAATTCTTCCACCTTAATTCCAAAGGCCTTAGCAGCGAGGAAATGACCTAGCTCGTGCACCAGCACCAAAATTGATAGTACCAGAAAAAAAGTTAACCACGTCGGCATCCCGTCAAGTGTATCAGATTTTCAGCAATTCTGCTTCTTTATTTTTTCCAATCTCTTCAATCTCACCCATTAATTTATCGGTTAATTTCTGTAGTTCATCTTCCCATCTCTTTCTGTCATCTTCATTTACTCCGCCTTCTTCTGCTTCCCGTTTCACTTCAGCCATCTTGTCATGCCGTATCTGGCGGATTTTTACTCGCCCTTCTTCTAATTTCCGATGTAGCATCTTTACATATTCCAATCTCCGCTCTTCCGTCAGCATTGGCACCGCAATCCGAATTACCGAATTATCAATTACCGGAGTTAACCCAACATTAGCTCCAACAATGTCCCTGCGGATATCTCCGATAATCGACTGATCGTACGGAGATATAACCAAACTCTGCGGATCCGGTACTGTCACCTGGGCCAACTCCACTATCCGCATTTGTGTAGTACCGCCATACGCATTAATAACAATATTTTCCACCAATGCTGGCGTCGCCCTCCCAGTTCTAACTGTCGCCACATCCGCCCTCACAAACTCCAATACCTTCTGCATCTTTACTGACACGTCACCCAAATCCATATCCCACTAATGATACCACACCACGAATCTCACCTCTCTTTACCTTTAGCCGCACTTCCTGTCTGACTTTGACCTGGATCAGACTCAGAACTGCCTCCTTGGCTACCCTCACGAGCGTTTATAGCCTGAGCAGTCAATTCAGCAGCTCTATCATAATCCCCTCGGTCCCTTGCCTTCTTAATTTCTTCCCAAATCTGCGCTATAGGTCTTGATGACGAACCGGGCTGACTACTCATGTCCCTTATTATACACCTACGATCTTAAAATCAGTAACCTGGATATTCTCGCCCAGTTTACCGATTACTTCTTTAATTAACACCTCAATCGTTTTTGACGCATCCCGCACATATTCCTGCCCCAATAATTCCTCTACGTTGGCAGGAGAACTTGCACAAACATGCAAAGCCAATTCCTTACCCAACTTTTGAAAGTCGTCCGTTTTGGCCACAAAATCGGTTTCACAAGCCAAAGCCAGTAAAGCTGCCACTCTGCCTGTATGATGTACATATGCAAATACCATCCCCGCTTTCACCTGTCGGTCGGATTTTTTAGCCGCTTTATCAATCCCCCGTTTACGAAGTAGTTCCATCGCTGCCTTTTGATCCCCTTTAGTGTCCTCCAAAGCCTGACGGCAATCGGCAATCCCCGCGCCGGTTACTTCCCTTAGTTTTTTGATCTCCTCAACTCCGATCTTCACTTGCCCTCCTTCTTCTTTTTGGCCGAAATCGGCTTAACGGTCGTCTTTGCTTTAGCTTTACCGATTATTTCTTCTTCCAACTTCTTTTCCACTTTTTCTTCAATCTCTTCTACTACTTCAGGCAATGCTTCCACCACAGCCTCAGCCTCTTTGGCTGCTTTATCAGCCAAAGCTTTAGCAACTTTTGCTGCACCCTTTTTACCGTCTTCAACCGCATCGGCAACAGCTTTAACTATCAGCTCAATCGATTTGACCGCGTCATCGTTTGCCGGAATTACATAGTCAACCATCGTCGGGTTTGCGTTAGTATCGACAATCCCGACTACCGGAATACCAACCTTAGCCGCTTCCCTGACCGCTACATCTTCATTGTGTGTACCGACAATGAACACCGCCGCCGGCAGACTGTCCATATCAAACACGCCGCCAAAAAATTTCTCCAGTTTTCCGATTTCCCGATCCATCAGCAACTGCTCTTTTTTAGTATATTTCTTCAATTCTCCGGCCGCTCTCTTCGCCTTCATGTCAGCCATCTTCTTCACCCTCTTCGACAATTGGCCGAAGTTGGTAAACAGCCCGCCCATCCATCGCACGGACACAAACGGCATCCCTACCCGCAATGCCTCCGCTTTGACCATATCCGCAGCTTGCCTTTTGGTACCCACAAACAAGATTTTCCCACCCGACTCTGCTACGTGTTCTACATACTCACAAGCCTCAATCAATCCCTGTCGCGTTTTTGCCAAATCAAAAATATGCACCCCATCCCGCTCGCCGAAAATATAGTTCTTCATTGCCGGGTTCCATCTCCGCTTCTGATGTCCGAAGTGGCTACCGGCCTCCAATAGTTCTTGTAATGAAATATCTCTCATATAATCTCCTTTAACCTCCACCCGCTGCTACCTTTTTTTTTCGAAAAGATCAGGAGAAAAAAGCGGATGTGCGTATTAAAACGAACCTAATATTACCATTCACCTGTTACCTTTTCAAGTCACTGTTGACTGTGCGACAAATCAACTAAGTTCCGAAACAACATCGCCACAGTAACAGGCCCCACCCCTCCTGGAACCGGAGTATAAAATCCCGCTCGGTCGCGGACTTCCGGCTGCACATCTCCAGCGGGATACCCCACATCGACCACAATCGCCCCCGGCTTTATCATATCCGCACTAATCAGTCCTTTTTCACCGACAGCACTCACCACAATATCAGCTCGCCTCACCTGGGCGGCAACCAATTCTCCCCGGCCCGCCCCCGCTAATTGAAATCTTTCCTGCCCTTTATAAAACTTCATCACTCCCCGCCCCACATTCCCCCGGCTGCCGACAACCATCATTACCACTGGCTGATTACCTTCTCTCCCTGTCGCCTGTAGCCCTTCCGCCACCACTGCGGCTACAGCCCTCACTGTAGCGGGTGTCACTGCAGAAGCCGGATTAAGCCCGTCTACATCCTTTTCCCTCTTAATCATTTGGCACAACCTTTCATCCAATCCGCGCTCAACGAGCGGCAATTGCACCATCACCCCCTGGATTTCCTCATCTTTATTCAAAGCTTTAATCGTAGCGATCGCTAGCTTCTCATCAGCCACATCATGTGCTTCAAAAAGAATGCCCAATTCTCGGGCAGTTCTGGCTTTTAATCTCGTGTAAACCCTGGCTGCTTCATTTCGGCTGTCATAGATTGTCGCCATCCTTAACACTTTGCCCCCTGCTGCAACTTCATCCCTAACCTCATGCAAAATTGCAGCTCCGAATGCTTTTCCGTCAAATACACTTCCCGCCATATATGCTATATTTTACAACGTAAATGGCTACTCCTACAGAAACAAATTCCAACAAGATATTCGGTCAAACCATCCGGGTCTATCAAAATTTGCGTACATCAAACCCACATGATGTCTTTGATGATATGGACGTCAATCAACAAGCCCTTGAAGAACGTTGTGCCCAAGAGGTAGCTGAAGAAAACCGTAAGCGGGAAGAACAAACCCGCACCGGCATCACTATCCGCACCGGCTAACCTGGTACGGGAAATCTCTTACACATTTCTTTTACCCTCATCCTCAGTTCCTTCAAACCCTCATCCTCCTTTACTCTTACTTTAAATGCTTTGCGTGCCGCCTGATCCCACTCCTTCACCGGCGTTGGTCCACCCATATCCCCCAACAAATCTTCCATGTTACACATCGCCGTGCCGATCCCCAAACTAATTAGCTCAGCTAATTCCTTCATCTCAGCTTCTTTCATTCCCCTCGTCGTCACTGCCGGCGTCCCCAATCTCAGCCCCGACGGGTAATAAGGCGGATTAATATCTTCCGGTACCGTCTGTCTGTTCGTAATCAGCCCGCAAGCTTCCAAAGCCCATGCGGCTGCCCAACCGTCAATTCCTTTCTCCGTTAAGTCCATCCACACCATGTGATTTTCTGTTCCTCCGCCCACTAACTGAAATCTATGTCGTTTCAACTCCTCCGCTAAAACTTTGGCATTAACCACAATCTGATTGGCATACTCCCGAAATTCAGGTTTGGCGGCTTCCTGCATCGCCACCAGTATTGCCGCTACTGTTTCCATGTGCGGACCTCCCTGTACTCCCGGAAAAACTGCCTTATCAAT
>CAYTYO010000028.1:0-3154 GCA_964441445.1 uncultured Gammaproteobacteria bacterium
CATAAAGGCTTCGTTGACGGATTTCCCGGATTTGTATTTGCGCTCTTCTCTGGGTTAAGATACTCACTAGGTTACATAAAATATTGGCAGCATACCAAATATCCGCATGAATCCTAACAAACTTAAAATTGGATTTATTACTTCCCCGCTATCTTCTGGCCATTCCAGCAGGGGAGTAGGCTACTACGTCAAATACCTTCTCGAGGTTTTGATCCCCTTAGCCAAAAAAGAAGGGCATGAGATCGTCGAGATCACCGACCCTAAGCATTTACCGAAAATTGATTTACTTCACTATCCGTTCTTTGACCTATTCTTTCCCACACTTCCCTTAACTCATCCCGTTCCCATAGTTGTTACCATTCATGACGTTATTCCCTTGGAATTTCCTGAGCGGTATCCGCCCGGAATAAGAGGCACGTTTACTAATTATTTACAAAGATTGGCTTTACGCCAAAGCCGACTGGTATTAACTGACTCCTACGCTTCAGTCCAATCGATCAAACAGTATCTTCATGTTCCGCATGAAAAAATCAGATTGGTGTATTTAGCTTCTGCTCCTCAATTTAAACAGGTGACTGATGCCAAAAGATTGGCCGCAGTTGCTAAAAAATATAACCTTCCCAAACAGTTCGTTTTATACGTTGGAGATGTAAATTGGAATAAAAATCTTTATGGGTTGGTAGCTGCCACGAAAAACCTTAATGTTCCCTTAGTTCTGGCCGGAAAACAGTCCGCAAGCTTAGACAAATTCAATTTCCAACATGCTGAACTGGCCCATTTGAAACCTTTACTCGATCTTATCAATAGTCCGAACTCAAAAGTGCTTCGGCTGGGTTTTGTCCCTGATGAAGACATTGTCGAACTTTTCAACTTAGCCTCGGTTTATTGCGCAGCTTCATTTGCCGAAGGTTTCGGCCTACCTACACTTCAGGCTATGGCTTGCGGCACACCTGTGGCCTGCAGCAAAACCCATTCCCTGCCCGAAATTGCCGGCAACGCAGCCAGTTATTTTGATCCTTACAGCATTGAATCTATAACCTGGGCCATAAATCAGATCCTTAAAAGTAAAACCGTCGCCGATAAATACTCTGCCGCCGGCCTACTGCAGGTAAAGAAATTTTCTTGGGACTATACGGCTAAGACTACCCTATCGGCCTATCAGGAGGCGTTGTCCCGATGACCTTCACAACAACGCTCAAATACTTCGTTTTATGGCAGGTCGGCATAATCATTATTTCTTTGCTTTCAGGTAACTTATTTCCTCTTCAAAAAAGTGATAGTTATCTGGGCGGGGGGATAACTCACTATCTGGCCAATCCGCTCTTAAATTCGCGTTCCAATTATGACGGGGTTCATTATGCCCTCATTGCGACCCATGGCTACAGTTTTGGCCAACAGGCGTTTTTCCCGCTCTATCCGGAATTAATCCGTCGCTTTCGGGCTGTAGTAGCTGACCCAATTTTAGCCGGAGTGATAATTTCCTCGGTCTGCTTTTTGGCCGGTTTATATTATTTAACCCGCCTGATTGAAATTGACTATTCACCCGAAGTTTCCAAATGGACGATTATTGCTTTATTAGCCTTCCCGACAAGCTTCTTTTTCACTGCCGTTTATACCGAAGGCCTATTTTTCCTTCTGGTAATTCTATCCTTTTATTCCGCCCGCAAATCCAACTGGCTCCTGGCAGGAATTTTCGGCGGACTAGCAAGCTATACCAGGTTGGTGGGAATTTTTATTTTCCCGGCTCTTTTGGTCGAACTGTGGTCCAGTAGCCAAGCTCTGAAAACCCCCCTTAAAAAATTCTTTACTTCAGGAGCCTTTTTGCTCCTAATTCCTGTCGGATTGCTCGTATATATGAATTATCTCGAAGCCACGACAGGCGACGCGTTGGCCTTTTTCCATGTTCAAAAAACTTTCAACCAGGAGAGAAGCTTATCTGTTGTCATGCCTTATCAGGTGTATTGGCGCTACCTCAAAATGCTGTTTACCGTATCTTGGCAAAATCCGATTTATTTCACGCTATTATTGGAGTTTGTAGTCGGATTGCTCTTTTCGTTTCTTACCTTAATTTCGCTTTTCCGCCAAAGATTTTCATACGCCCTCTACAGCTTGTTTGCTTTTGCGGTTGCCACCTTCACCGGTAATTTGGTATCCATCCCGCGGTATGTGCTAGTCTGTTTTCCGGCTTTTATTCTTGTTGGAACTTTCTTGAGCAACTGTCCTAAAGCCAGACTTCCCGTCTTATTGTCGTTTATAATCGTCGGCATTATTTCCCTGTCGATGTTTGTGCAGGGCTATTGGCTAGCTTAAATGACTATTCCGCGTCTCCCCGTCATTGGTGCCGTATTGGCATTGATTATTTTTTCTCCTGCCCTGACGGCATTTTATACCCACGACGATTTTTTTCACTTTTCCATCAGTCAGGCCTCTACTATCGGAGAATTTTTAAACTTTTTTAATCTCTTCCACTCCCCGGACGGATTTGGCTGGTACCGGCCGCTGACTACCCAGGTTTTTTATTGGCTGGGGATCACTTTTTTCAACTTAAATCCGTTACCCATGCGTCTGCTGCTATTTGCTAATTTTTTACTTGTAATTGGTTTAGTCTGGTTGTTAGCTAAAAAACTTTCCAACTCGGAACGGATTGCCGGAATTGCCACCTTTCTTTATGCGGTCTCGGCAACTCATTACGCCCATTTGTATTTCTTTTCGGTTCAGGAACTGGGCCTGGCCCTGTTTTATTTTTCTTCTCTGATTTTCTTCCTCGACTATTTAAGTTCAGCCAAACTGTCTAAATATCTCCTTTCACTCGCAGCTTTCCTGCTGGCGCTCACTTCCAAAGAATGGGCAGTAACCTTGCCTTTCATTGCCCTGCTCACAGCCGTCCTTTACCCGGGTTTTAAAAAAGTCTCTGGTCTCAAAACTATAATTTTTCGCCTGTTACCATTTTTTTGTATTCTGGCTGTTTATGCTGCCCTTCGGCTGGTTTTTTATGGCTTTGCCACAGGTGACTCATACGTTTGGAGTATCTCTCCGAAAATTCTCAACACCCTTACCTGGTATGGCCTCTGGTCGTTAAACCTTCCGGAAATGTTTGTTGATTTTATCGGACCCGGATTGCACCTCAATCCCAATCTTCTGCGCTATTGGAGCA
>CAYTYO010000028.1:3254-8514 GCA_964441445.1 uncultured Gammaproteobacteria bacterium
GAGTGGTCCCGCACCCGGGCAATACTGCATACGGGTTTTCTCTTAACTTTTCTCTTTCTTTCATTTGCGACAGTTTCATTAACCGTCAGGACCCATTGGATATCCAAAGGTCAGGAAACAGCTGCGCGGGTAAATGACTATGTTTCAAAACAAATCTCAGTTTGGCCGTCCGGTACGGTTTTAATTTTTTACGACACACCCGAAGACGCCGATCTACCCTGGTCAGCATCAGGCGTACTCAAAAATGTTCTCTCCGACACTAACTACTTCCGCGTTTTTACTCAAAACCGCATATCAGCTCAATATTTACCGGCGGCTCCTGCTAAAATTGATCCGGGCCGAATTTTAGTCCCGGCCCGTCAATTTCTAGGCTACTAAACCATGCGTATAGCAATTATCGGAGCGGGATTTACCGGACTGGCTGCGGCCCACTCTCTCAGTCTTCAGGGTCATCAGGTTGACGTTTTTGAACAGGACGCAGTTCCCGGTGGGTTAGCCGTCGGATTCCAGTCACCCGGTTGGGACTGGCCCCTCGAAAAGCACTATCATCATTTATTTGTCAGCGACTTTGCCATTCGCAAATTAGCCGAACAAGTTGGTGTGCCCATTGACTACTCCCGGCCGGTGACCTCAACGTACTATGCCGGAGCCGTGTATCAGCTTGATTCAGCTTTATCATTATTGAAGTTCCCCCAGATCTCCATCCTTGACCGGCTTCGCACCGGTGCTGGTCTGGCTCTGCTCAAGTTTAATCCTTTCTGGCAGCCGTTAGAAAAAATTACCGCTGAAAAATACATCACTTCCATAATGGGTACAAGATCCTGGCAGGTGATTTGGGAGCCGTTGTTCCGGGGAAAATTCGCCGCTCAGGCAAAAGCCATTTCCGCTTCCTGGTTTTGGGCCAGGATTTATAAACGCAGTGAAGAACTAGGCTACCCCCGGGGTGGCTTTAGTTATCTGGCGGAAAAAATTGCCGTTGTCTGCCAAAGTCGGGGAGTAAAGTTTCACTATTCCACTTCGGTCAGTCACATAGAGATTAAATCTTCCCAGCCAATTTTGACTGTAGGTACAACCAATCGAAAAATTAAGTTTTCGGCTGTTATCTGCACTTTACCGTCACCGATTTTTACAAGAATAGCTCCGGCCTTACCGCCTGACTATGTTCATTTTCTTAATCAGGCGACAGGAATTGGAGCCGTTAACTTGGTTCTTGCTCTCTCTCGTCCGTTTTTACCCTCAGGTACCTATTGGCTCAATATCAATGACCGGACCATGCCGTTTCTGGCTATAGTCGAACATACTAACTATATTCCTGGTTCACATTATGCCGGAGACACACTGGTCTACATCGGCAACTACTTGTCACCGGATCATAACTATTTTTCACTTACATCAGAACAATTACTGGAAATTTTTACACCCCACCTGAAAAAAATTAACCCCGGCTTTTCTCTTCAGTGGGTAAAAAAATCCTGGGTCTGGCAGGCCAAATTTGCCCAACCGATCGTTACCCGTAATTACTCCCGCAACATTCCTCCTCTTACCACTCCGCTTAAGAACGTGTATCTGGCCAACATCCAGCAGGTTTATCCCTGGGACAGAGGAACAAATTATGCCGTCGAATTAGGTCAAAAAGTGGCCGAGCTGGTAGCTTCAAAACAAGCCTCATCCAAATGAAAACCCAAACATTAAGTCTTCTGCTGGGTCTGTTTTTACTTTTATCTGGGCTTCAGACTTTTTCACTCGTCACCTATCGCTCCAGGTTAGCCGATGATCATTTATTAAGCGTACTGGTTAAAAAAGTCGACTTCACTGATACAGGTAACTATTCTCGGCTGCTGGCCGGGAACAGTGTTAAAAACACTTTTATTGCGGAATATGACAACCTGGGTACACTGGCTTTTCGTTTTGATAATCACCATCGCCTTAATTCCGATTGGGTGTGGTTTCGCTTTAAAGAAGTAGGGGAGCCCGATTGGTACTACGAGGAAAAGTACAACACCGATCAATTTAACCCGGATTATTACTTTACCATCGGATTTCCGGTTATCCGCAACTCTTCCGGTAAAAATTATGAGTTCGAATTAGAGTCCATTTCCGGAACTGCCGAAAACTCCATTTCATTGCACCAGGATTATTCATTCTATCTTGCCAAATATTCGTTTCCGAAAAGTTTTTTACTTGAAAACCGGGAGTTAATCATACCGTTTATTAAAAATAAGTTATCTTCCTTCCTGAACTATCTTGCTCCATCTGACATCATTAAAATTACTCTTACATCAGCCCTGCCATGTATTATCTGGATGCTGTTTTTTAAGTTGGGCCGCCGCATATTCAGATCCGTCAGTCGGCTAAAGCCTGATAATCTAACTTTCCTAAAAAATGATTTTCTCGTATCCGCGGTAATTTTCACACTAACGCTTTTGGTATCGGGTTATTTTTCCACACTGGGAATTGATTTGCATCATGATGGTATTTTGTTTAAACCGGCATTTGATGTGGCTTCCGGGAAAATGCTTTTTCGTGATACTTATACCCAATACGGAGCGCTGACAACTCTTATTCAGGGGCTGGGACTGATTATTTTCGGCAAATATCTTATCGTCATGAAGTTGTCTGCAGCTCTATTTTATGGTCTAAGCTCGGTTTTATTGTATCTGATCTCAATAAAAATCCTTCCCCGCTTTTTAAGCTTGGTCACCGTGGCAGTCTGGCTTTGTTTAGCCCCTTACTATACCTGGACGTTTCTGGCCTGGTCTTCTGTTTATGCCCTCTTTTTCCAGCTGGCTTCCGCGCTGGCTCTTCTTACTGCTGCCGAAAAAAAATCTCTTAAGTTTGAACTTCTGGGGGGTATTTTTACGGCGCTGACATTTTGGTGTCGTCAGCCGGTCGGAGTTTTCCTTTTTCTTTCTATCATGGTTTTTTATTTGTTTTCTAAAAAATCATTTACAGCTTTTCTAAAAGGTAATTTATATACTTCAGCCGCTTTCTTGGCCTGGATTATTTTTAATGGTGCCCTTATTGATTGGTGGAAACAATCAATTATGTTTTCTTTTTATTGGAGTCAGTCTGAAGGTGTGGGTTTCAGCCTGTCCAAGGTATTCATAAGCCTTTTTCCCAACGTCATCACTCCCTTCACCATCTGGGCTGTGCTACCCGTGTGGGCAGTTTTACCCATCGGAACGGGATTACTTGTTATCCGAAATTTTAAAAACAAAAAAATTCTGCTTTTATCTCTGATAGGCCTTGCTTCATGGCTTCAGTACTATCCGATGTCGGATGTCAGACACTTATACTGGGCCGGAACCCCGATGTTTCCGCTTCTGGCTGCATTAATTTATCAACTATTCACCGAATTTTTGAACATTGATATTAAACTGACCAAAAATCTCGCCGGTATTATTGCAAGCATGGTCTTTATTGGTATTTTTTGGCCGGAAGCAGTTTACAGAATTACAGCCGGTCAAAAAAAGGTAGTTCAGCCCTTCGTTTCAATTCCCAATCCATCCGTGCTTAAATTTATGCGCCTTTCACCCTCCGAAGCTACGTTTTACTTAGGATTAGACGCTAAAATCCAATCATATTTTGCCGCAACTCCTAATGGAAATGTGGTCGCCAAAGGCAATAATGCTCTGTATTTAACCTTTGATCCGCGGATCAAAAACATTCACCGGATGTATATAAATCAGACCATCGTTAACGAAACCATTTATCAGGAATATCCGGCTATAATAAACAAATACATAGAAGTAAATAAACCTTTGCTTTTTGACTAACATGAAATTACCAAGTTTGGTTAAAAAATTAACCACCACTGCCACATTTCGCCAGTCCGTAATCACAATGGGTAGTATTGTAATAAATGCGTTACTAGCCACGCTGTTTTATTTACTCTTAGCCAGAACACTTGGTTCATCTGAGTATGGACTTATAACTCTGGTTTTTGCCACAGTTGCCATCATGACCGTTGTGTTTGATTTCGGTAATGATCGCGGCATGGTGAGATTCTTATCTCTCTATCCAGCAAATACCGAAAAGGGGCAGAAAATTCTAAAGGCCATTTTTCTATCCAAGGTTTTTTCCAGTCTCTTTTTTATCATCCTATTTTCCCTATTTTCTAAACAGATCGCTTTACTTGTATTTAATCAGCCGGCGATGGCTTCTTATCTACCACTTACCGCAGTCTGCTTTGCTACCCAACTTCTTTTTTATTTTGCCACCTACTATTTTCAGGCCCAGGAAAAATTTCTATTCTGGGGTGGACTGTTTGTTGGCGCCAATTTTAGCCGGCTTATATTAGCCATCTTATTAGCACTTACTGGCCGCCTAAACACTCTTAGCGCCCTTATTTTATTCGCCCTGACTCCATTACTAAGCTTTTTGTTTGCCTTCACTAAAATTGGTACTTCTTTTTTACATCAGAAATTAACTAAGCACATTTTTTGGGAGATTTTTTCTTTCAACAAATGGGCTACTGGTTTTAGTGCGGTTTCCACAGTTAGCTCTCGCTTAGATACTTACATGACTTCTTACCTTTCCCGGCTCTCAGATGTGGGTGTTTATGGCTTAGCAACTCAAGCCACACTTATTATGCCGAATTTAGTTTCTGCATTAGGCGCTGTCACCAGCCCTAAGTTTTCCCGCTTTAATAATTCATCGGACAATAGCCGTTATCTTTTTAAATCGGTGGCCTTTTTTTCGGCCATTGCAATTGTTTCAGGAATAATTTTATTACCGGTAGGTTATGTTTTTATGTTTATTTCAGGTCCTGAATATTTAGCTGGATTTATTCCGTTTAGTATTCTTCTTTTATCTCAATTGGTATTTCTGGCTTTTTCCCCGGTGCGTGACAGCATACTGTATTATTTTTCCAGACCCGACTTCTTCTTTTGGCTTAGTCTTCTGCACGGAGCCTTAACACTTGCCGTTGGTTTACTGCTTATTCCCCGTCTCGGACTTCTCGGTGCCAGCCTTTCAAATCTGGTAGGCCAACTTCTGTTAAATCTAACTACACTTTGGTTTTTCAGCACTCTGAAGGTAAAATCACACTAATTCCATGCCTTTTACAGATATTTTCATTGTAATTCCTTCATTTAACGAGCAGCCTCGTTTACCTTCGGTCCTTACAAAAATTAAGAAACACTTTCCTCTAAACCAGGTAGTCGTGGTAGATGACGGTTCAAACAAACCACTTAAATTACCGAGTACCCTACCGGTTTGGCTTTTACGTCACAATCTGAACCTGGGCAAAGGTATGGCC
>CAYTYO010000029.1:0-8041 GCA_964441445.1 uncultured Gammaproteobacteria bacterium
CTAAACTTGCAAAATAGGCCTTCAAAATGGTACAACACTTTACAAGTGATTTTAGAGAGAAGTAAAATACTCTCAAAGATACCGAAAGTTATCGACATCAGATTTAGTGATCCAGTACTGACATTTTAATGGCGAAAGCAAAAATTATTTCCTCAATCGACATTGGCAGCTCTAAAACCGCAGTCCTAATTGCTCAATATCGAGAAGACGAGCCGGATAGTAAACTAAATATTGTAGGTGCGGCATCCTCCAAATCTCGCGGGGTGCGTAAGGGCCAAATTGTAAACATCGACGAGGCCGTAGGAGCAATCACCGAGGCAGTTGAAGCTGCGGAACGCATGGCAGGATATAACGTTTCCAAAGCTTGGGTCTCAATAAACGGTTCACACATTGGCTCACAGAATAGTCACGGGGTAGTTGCAGTTTCCCGCCCTCAGGCAGAGATAACCACTGAAGATTCCCGACGGGTACTCGAAGCGGCAAGAGCGATTTCCCTGCCTGCCTCTTCCGAAGTAATTCACGTTCTTCCCATGCAATACACTGTTGATAGTCAGGAAGGCGTCAAAGATCCGAGCGGAATGACCGGGGTTCGTCTCGAAGTTGATACGCATATGGTTACCGGTTCATCCCCGGTAATTCGCAACCTGACTAAATGCGTCAGTGAGATAGGTTGTGATATTAGTGGATTAGTTTTTTCAGGTCTCGCTTCAAGTGAAGCTGTTCTTTCCGACACGGAACGGGAATTGGGAGTAATTCTAGTTGATATCGGCGGAGGGACTATGAGTTTAGCCATTTTTGTCGAAGGCGCGCTTTCTTATTCATCCGTTCTCCCTGTCGGAGCTATTAATGTAACAAAAGATTTGGCTGCTGGACTAAGAATATCCCTCGAAAGTGCGGAAACCTTAAAAATATACATGAGTAAAGATAAATCAAAAGAAGATGAAATTGATGTTTCAAAACTTAATCTGCCGGAGGAACTTAAAACCGTATCTAAAAAAACAATAGTCGAAGGCATAGTAAGGCCGAGACTTAATGAAATGTTTCAACTGATTGCCACAGAAATTAAGAAAAGCAACTTTGGCGGACTTACCCCATCCGGGTTAGTAATTACTGGAGGCGGATCACTTACCGTGGGTATCATGGACTCAGCTAAAAGAATTCTGGGTATGCCGGTTCGCGTTGGTGTCCCCGGAGATATTACCGGTTTAATTGATGAAATTGAAAACCCGGCATTTGCTTGTTCAATCGGATTAATTAAACACGCAAAGAATTTACTTGATGAATCAGAGGTAACCACATCCGGAAATTTCCTCAGATCGATGCCCTCAATGGACAAAATTCCTCTAAAAGGAGTACTAGGCAAGGTCGTAAACATGATTAAATCTTTACTACCTTGATACACATTGGTACAATCAGGGCCAAACCTTCGCCCATTTGAATTGCGCAATTGGGACTGCCTCGAAGAAAATGCATAAAAATTTATGGCGTTAGTAAAACCAGACGTAGGTAGATTAGCTAGAATTAAAGTAGTTGGAGTGGGCGGTGGTGGGGGAAATGCACTGAACTCGATGATCTCCAGCGGAACCATTAATGGAGTTGATTTTATTGCCGTCAATACTGACGCCCAAGTACTTTTGACAAACCTGGCCGAAACAAAGCTTCAGGTAGGTGAAAATCTGACTAAAGGATTAGGTTCTGGCGGAAATCCAGATATTGGAACTCAGGCGGCAGAAGAGTCACGGGAAAAAATTAAGGAATTTCTTATAGACTCCGAAATGGTGTTTATCACCGCAGGTATGGGTGGCGGAACCGGAACTGGAGCTGCCCCCATAATTGCTGAAGTAGCTAAGGAAATAGGTGCTTTGACAGTAGCCATTGTTACTAAACCGTTTGCTTTCGAAGGGGCCAGGAGAATGGTCAATGCCGAAGACGGTATTTCTAAGCTTAAAGACAAAGTCGATACGTTAATAGTTATTCCTAATCAGCGTTTGATGGACGTCGTTGATCGAAAGATGACTCTTTTGGAAGCATTTCGTGTCGCAGACGGCGTTCTAACTCAAGGGGTTCAGGGTATTTCCGACATCATTACTGTTCCTGGTCTGATTAACGTCGACTTCGCTGACGTCAAAGCCATTATGCAGGATGCCGGTTCAGCTCTGATGGGAATAGGTACAGGTGTTGGGGAAAATCGGGCCCAAATGGCTGCCCGCGCAGCCGTATCATCTCCGTTACTAGAGGTCTCCATAGAAGGCGCAAAGGGTGTCTTGTTCAATATTATCGGTGGCCCCGATATGACCATGCTGGAAGTTGATGAAGCCGCAAGAATTATTTCAGAGGCTGCCGACGCCGACGCTAACATTATTTTCGGCTCGGCCATCAATGAAAAACTTCTAGATCAAATGAAAATTACCGTTATAGCAACAGGATTTGACGAAACCAGATCCAGGTTGGCCAGTATGGTGGCAAGAAACAGACCTGTTCATTCCGGTAATCCGGTTTCCACAGGTATAGTTAGTGAAAAACCGCGGACCGGAAGACCTATTTCAGCCGCACGTTCATCGGATGAAGATATTCCAGATCAAACAGTTACAGCGACAAAAGATGATTCAACCGCCTCTGGTGATGCAACCAGTACTTCTTTCCCCACCGCAAACAACGAGGAAGATTGGGACATCCCCGCATTTCTTCGTCAGAACAAGTAGATCAACATCCAAGTTTCAAAATCATCTTGTCAGCTGTTAGAATTAGCTCATGTTCAAACCAGTAACTCTTCAAATTGACTTTCCTTCACTGGAAAGAGAGACACTTTCTCGCTGGTATGAGAGTGGCATTGTTGACAAATACCTTACCCGAAATAACGCTTCAAGAAAGAAATTTGTATTTCTAGACGGACCAATTACCGCCAACAACCCCATGGGCGTACATCATGCTTGGGGCAGGACTTACAAAGATCTTTGGCAGCGCTACCATACATTAAAGGGGGAGGCGGGCAGGTATCAAAACGGCTTTGATTGTCAGGGGCTATGGGTAGAAGTGGAAGTAGAAAAAGAATTAGGCTTTAGATCAAAAAAAGATATTGAAGTTTATGGTGTCGCCAACTTCGTAAATAAATGCAAAGAACGCGTAAATAAATACTCCGAGATTCAAACAGAACAGAGCAAAAGATTGGGTTACTTTATGAATTGGGACAATTCGTATTTCACTATGTCTGATCAAAACAACTACACTATTTGGTCTTTCTTAAAGGAATGCTGGCAGCGGGGATGGTTATATAAAGGTCGTGATTCGGTTCCTTGGTGTCCTCGTTGCGAAACAGCCATATCTCAGCATGAAATTCTCACCGAAGATTATAAAGAGGTTACGCATCAATCAGTCTTTATTCAATATCCGCTAACTGACCGTCCCAATGAGTTTTTATTGGTTTGGACCACGACACCTTGGACTTTACCGGCCAATATCGCAGTTGCCATCGATGCTGGTATTAATTACTCCCTTGTGGAAAAGGAGACCGGTGAAAAAGTGTGGGTGGCAGAGAAGCTGGTTTCCCAAGTTTTTAAGTCCGGTAGCCACAAAATTCTGCAGACTGTCAAAGGCAAGAAACTTGTGGGTTTGGTCTATAGCTCACCATTTGATCATCTACCAGCGGTTATGGAAGTCGCCTCGGCTAACCCCGGTCGGTTCCACTTAGTAGTGGAAACTGATAAACGCATCTTACCGATAACTGAAGTGGAAGGTACGGGTCTGGTCCATACAGCTGTCAGTGCCGGCGAGGAGGATTTTAATTTAGGTAAGAAGTTAGGTCTGCCCATGATTCCGGTAATTTCTGACGATGCCAGCTATCTGCCAGGGCTTGGCCACTTTACCGGATTAAATGCCAAACGTCATCCGGAAATAATTATTAACTTTCTTCGCGAATTGGATGCCGATCATGGCAAATGGATTTTCTCTATCGAGCCGTATACACATCGCTATCCGGCTTGCTGGAGATGTAAAACTGAGTTAGTTTGGAAAGTTGCCAGTGAATGGTATATCTCCATGGACAAGCAGGACCCCACAGACTCTCGCCACCGCACCTTTAGGCAACAAATGGTCGCTGTCACCAAAAAAATTAACTGGATACCCGGATTTGGTTTGGATCGCGAACTGGACTGGCTGAAAAACATGCATGATTGGTTAATCTCGAAAAAAAATCGCTACTGGGGTTTGGCTTTACCAATTTACGATTGTGATAACTGCGGCCATTTTGAAATAATCGGTTCAAAAGCCGAATTGGAAAAACGTTCAATCTCAGGTTGGGAAGCTTTTGCAGGTCATTCTCCGCACAAACCATGGATAGACGAAGTGAAAATTTCCTGTTCTAACTGCGGTCATGAAGTTAAAAGAATTGCAGACGTCGGTAACCCTTGGTTAGACGCAGGGATAGTCTCTATTTCCACCCTTCCTTCTGATTGGTTCCCGGCTGACTTTATAACTGAGTCATTCCCTGGCCAATTTAAAAATTGGTTTTATTCTCTCATCGCTATGTCAACAGTTTTGAAAAAAACCAATCCTTTCAAAAATGTTTTAGGTTTTGCATCCCTCCTTGCCGAAGACGGTAGACCAATGCATAAGTCATGGGGTAACTCGATTGAGTTCAATGAAGGGGCGGACAAAATCGGAGCTGATGTCATGCGTTGGATGTACATTACCCAGAATCCGGAAAACAATCTGCTTTTTGGCTATAAGAAAGCCGACGAAACCAGACGCCAGTTTCACCTCATGCTTTGGAACATCTACAATTTTTATGTCACCTACGCCAATCTCGATAACTTTGTTGTTGTGTCAGATAACTTAGCCCCGACGGGGGTACTGGATAAATGGATTATTGCCAGATTAAATCAGTTAATCCTCGGGGTAACTAAAAATCTGGATGAATATGATGCCTATCTTGCCTCAATTCAAATATCCGACTTTATCAATGATCTTTCACTCTGGTACGTGCGCCGTAGCCGGGATCGTGTCGGGCCATCAGCCCAAGACGCTGCTGACAAATTAGCTTTTCATACCACCATGCATCGGGTTTTAACCACACTAATGCAAATCCTTGCTCCTTTTACCCCGTTCATCAGCGACGAAATATATATTAATCTCACAGGCGACGAGTCTGTCCACCTCTCAGATTGGCCAGTAGCTTCACCACTATCACCTAGCGACCAAACCTTAATTGACGATATGAAAATTGTCAGAAAAATTGTTGAACTTGGCCTTTCTAAGCGCAAAGAAGCTCAAATAAAAGTGAGACAGCCTTTAAGAAATATTACCATTGGTATTCCCACTCCACCGCTTTCACCTGAACTGACGAAATTAATCCTTGACGAGGTCAACATTAAATCTGCAATCTGGACCGAAAATCAGGAACTCGACGTCGAACTAAACTTAACCATAGATGCCCAACTCCAGGAGGAGGGTTCTCTCCGCGAACTTATCAGACAGGTTCAGGAAGCCCGTAAGCAATCCGGCGTTGGTTTAAGCCAATATATTTTGCTCCGTGCTCCGCTACCGCACTCACCGGAGCATATCGCTGAACTCAAGCGTAAAACTTTGGCCAAAGAAGTCATACTGGCCGATAGCATTTCTTTGGAGGTAGTTTAAATGAATAGGCCAAGAGTTGATTGGCTATTAACGCTTCCGATAATTTTTCTCCTGGTGGTAAGTCTTACTATTTTAAGCAGTATTGCCCCGCAACTTGTTCGTGATCAATTTATGTTTGCCATTATGGGAGTAGCAGTTTACTTGTTGATCTCCATGATAGATTTAGAACTCTTTTTTTCTTTTCACTGGCTAACTTATTTTTCTACAGTCTTTTTATCCTTACTAACCATAATTTTTGGCTTCATTAGTAGGGGAGCACAAAGATGGCTTGATATAGGCCCGTTTACGGTTCAACCATCTGAAGCTATCAAACCGTTTTTATTACTGACCTTTTCATCTGTAGCTGTTTCTTCTCTAAAAAATAAACAGTTGTTATTGTTGGTACTGGGAATTGTTCCCATGTTAACTGTGTATTTCCAACCAGATTTGGGGACCACCCTCGTGATCTTTATAGGTTGGGCCAGTGTTGTCATCTCAAGAATGTCACTAAAATTCTCATTACTAATTGGCATATTGGCTTTGATAATAAGTTTTCCCATAGTTCACTTCGGACTTCACGATTACCAAAAACAAAGATTGCAGACATTTATTAACCCGTATCAGGATCCTTTGGGCAAAGGCTACCACATTATTCAGTCTACGATCGCAGTCGGTTCTGGCGAGCTTATTGGTCGTGGCTTGGGTCATGGCACCCAAACTCAGCTCAAGTTTTTACCTGAGCATCACACTGATTTCATCTTTGCTTCTATATCTGAAGAACTAGGCTTTGTCGGATCATTTTCCTGTCTTGTGATTTATGCGGTATTATTTTGGAGAATTTACACTATTTCTCAGACTGTCTCTGACGCCAGAGCCTCGGTTTTCTGCTTAGCTGCTCTGGCTATGCTGGCATTTCAGACCTTTATCAATATTGGTATGAACATAGGTCTTGCTCCCATAACTGGTATTACCCTGCCGCTTCTTTCTTACGGCGGATCCTCATTGCTTTCTGTCATCACCATCTTGAGCTTGGTAAACGCTATTTCCTTTCGCGCTAGGGAGAATAACACCCTGATAATTCGTTAGCCGGGATTGAGTTACCGACAATCCATTGCCATTGAAGCTAATCCACTGTATAATTTTGCCTTATGCAGGCGCTAATAAAGTCAGGATCCTCACAATATCTGGTAGTTGAAGGCCAGGAAATAGTCACCAATAAATTAAAAACTAGTGAAAAAACGTTCACCTTTAGCGAGGTGCTTCTTTTCACTGATGATAAGTTAGTTTTAGTCGGCACGCCCTTTCTTCAGGGTTATTCTGTTATTGCCGAAGTGATGGGGGAGGAAAAAGGCGAAAAAGTCAGAGTATTTAAATATAAAGCTAAAAGCCGATATCGCAAAACAACCGGTTTTAGAGCTAACTTGACCAGACTAAAGATCAAGTCCATTAACACACCCAACACACCAGCACCGACAGAAGCAGTCAAATCACCAGTTAAAAAGGTAAGAACCAAAAAAACCAAAACTGTGGAAACCAATCTTGACACTCGTGAAAAAAAATAATATCTTATAACTAACTATGGCACATACAAAAGCAGGTGGAGCTACAAGACAAAAGGGAAATCGCCGCGGTAAAAGACTTGGAGTTAAGATGTTCGGCGGTCAAAAAGTTAAATCAGGAAATATTTTAATTCGTCAAAAAGGCAGCAGTTTTTGGCCTGGTGTCGGCGTAAAAATGGGCAATGACTTTACGCTGTACTCAATAAAGGAAGGCATAGTCAAATTCATAAAGCGTCAGGGAAGAAAAATAATTACAGTACAATGAACCAACAAGTAATTGATATCGAAACCGATTCGCTGCAGGCGAATCCTCTTCAGCCACGCGGCATAATCACTCCGGAATCCTTAGTTGATCTGGTAGATTCAATTAGGGAGCACGGAATTCTGGAACCTTTGGTCATAGCAAAAACCCCGGCTGGGTTTCAAATAATTGCTGGTGAAAGACGTTGGCGGGCGGCTAAGCTAGCTGGCTTTAAGACTGTTCCTGCCATCATAAAAGAAACTACACCCCAGGGAATGTTGGAGATGGCGATTGTTGAAAATGTACAGCGCTCTGATCTCAACTCAATCGACAGAGCCAAGGCATTTGAAAGATTGATTACGGAATTCGGACTTGGTAACAGCGAAATATCTCAACGTATAGGTAAAAGCCCTGCCTATGTCAGTAACTCACTCAGATTACTAACTCTCCCTGATGCTCTTAAAGACGGATTGTTAACCGGTCTGATTACTGAGGGACACGCCAGAGCTCTGGCTGCGATTGAAGACACCAGGCTGATTGTCGAGGCATATAAAATAATTCTTAAGGAGTCAGGCTCGGTCAGACGCGCAGAGGAATTGTCCCGAAAAATGCGCGCACAGACGGGCAACAA
>CAYTYO010000030.1:0-7713 GCA_964441445.1 uncultured Gammaproteobacteria bacterium
GTGTTTTTCAAACGTCTGACTTCTTTGATTTTTATTTATGGATGACAACAGTACGGACCAGAAAACCGTTGCAAACGGTGATCAATCAGATGGGGCTATGGTGCGCCCCGGAGTAAGATCGGTAATGAGACCCGGTGTGGTTAGGGTTGTCGGTCGGGTGCAAGGGCGGCAGCAGTTTGATGGAGTGCGGCCGGTGAGAAGCGGAGCGGTGCGGCCGGTGACATCACCACAGCAACAACAAACAACTGACCAAGGTTATAGTTTTGACGGGGTGGTAGACGACAGGGTGATACCGGATGCCGGTTGGCCGACTGAGTATGTGGAAGGATTTTTGGACATCACTCCTGACGGACACGGATACCTGCGGCCGAAGATGATTCCATCTTCCAAGGACGTATATATTTCGGCATCTCAAGTAAGAAGATTTAATTTACGCGCCGGAGACATGGTGGGCGGACAGGCCCGCGAACCCAAGGATAACGAAAGATACTGGGGGCTTCTAAAGGTGGAAAAAGTGAATGAGCGACCGGTGGAAGAAATGGCTAACCGACCGGAATTTGACAGTTTGACGGCAGTGTTCCCGGATGAGCAATTAATATTGGAGACCACACCCGAAGTATTATCAACCAGAATTATCGACCTTATTGCACCGATAGGGAAAGGTCAGAGAGGATTGATAGTGGCGCAACCTAAGGCCGGGAAAACCTGGCTGCTACGCGAAATTGCTGAGGCACTGTCCGCTAATTATCCAGACATGCATCTGATGGCAGTGTTAATCGGAGAGCGGCCGGAGGAAGTAACGGAAATTACCCGTAGCCTGAAGGGTGAGGTAGCGGCATCACACTTTGACGAACCGCCCTTGGAACAAGTCCGGATTGCCGAACTGGCATTAGAACGGGCAAAAAGATTAGTGGAAATGGGCAAGGATGTATTTGTGCTTTTGGATTCAATTACTCGGTTGGCCCGGGCATATAACCTGATAGCCGGAAACTCGGCAAGGATGTTGTCGGGCGGATTTTCGGCAGAAGCTATATATCCTGCCAAAAAGGCATTCGGGGCCGCCAGAAAGCTTGAGGAGGGCGGATCGTTAACGATTTTGGGGACTTGTCTGGTGGAAACCGGTTCGCGACAAGATGATCTGGTGTATGAAGAATTCAAAGGGACCGGAAACATGGAATTGCACCTGGACCGGAAATTGGCTGACCGGCGCGTGTTCCCGTCATTTGAACTGATTAGGTCGGGGACCCGGGGTGAGGAAAAATTGTTAGGAAAGAGATTGGAGAAAATTATTCAACTGCGAAGAATGCTCGATATGCTGGATAGCGAAGAGAGAACTGAATTAATGATTGCGAAGATGAAGAAAACTAAAAGTAATGACGAGTTTTTGGACAGTTTGACTAAATCGGGATAGATTAAATTTTTACGTTTATTCGGGAGAGAATTTCGCGTAGTCTGACAAGCATGCTAAGTTGATTGGCACGAGAAATCAGTTTAGGAAAATCAACGGATTGGGCTCCAATTAATCCTTCGATATCGCTGATATCATCCTTGTGTTTACCCCAGTCATCATTGCCTAACCTACCGAGAGCTGCTTTAAAAAGGATAGTATCTTCAAGACCCATAAGAGGGACATTTAATCCCATGATGCGGGCCGTTACTGCTTCAGGCCAGAGGAAATCAAAAGGAAAATTAACCGAACCTTGAGGTGTTTTTACTGTAAGATCGGAATTTATTTCCACCCCTGGAGAAATATCTACAAAGCGGGTATATGCTACCGAACTATCTTTGACGCCAGAAGGAAATGAGAAGTGCTCGGATAGCAAACTAATTTTGTCGTCCGGAACCAGAATATCGAAGTCTTTCATTAACGCTCTTCCGCCATAGTAGTAGACAGGGACGCCGGAGAACATCATGTGTCGCGAATTGGTTTGTTGTAATCCAGCCAGAAGGCGATAGTAGCCAGCGGCCATTTCGGCTTTGTAAAATAAGACAGGAGATAGCTCAACGAACAGACGTTTAGCGGTTTCCGGAGTGGTCCCGGTGGCCGATATACGATGAATTATGGCTCCGAGTGATGAGAGGGAATTGACTAATTCTTCGTCAGCTCGCTCATGGTCTTTAAAGCCTTTTCTGATGGTAGTTGGGTCATCGCCCCGACGACGTTCAAGACTGGCAGCATCACGGTCGCAAATGCCCGGTTTTTGTGATGGTTTAAGCAGGGAGTGAAAAGATTCGCCGCATTGCGGGCAAACAAGACGACCTGTAGCCCGATCGACAACGTCGTCCTCGTTAAGTTCTAAGCGCACGACGTGAACTGAAGTATGATGCGATTTTGCCCAGGCCATGATAACTTCGGTTTGACCGATACTCCGGGGGATGTTATCAAAGACAATTTGAGATGAAGTGGTGGTTGAAAGTCGTTTTTCAAGCGCGGGAATAAATTCGGAGTCGGGGACAAGACTTCGGGTGGTTTCCAGGACATCAGAGAGTTCCGGCATAATTTCTTTGCCGCGAATTACCCGAGCGCGCGAAGTTTCAGCTAGGTAGAGACCTTGAGTTGATTTTCCGCTGGTTGGCGGGCCTAAGACGATAAAGGCATTTTTAGTCATACCAGAGATTATTTCTGTTTCTAAAAATCGGTATCCGGCACGTTCGATTATAGGTGACATAGAGTTAAAAAAACCACCTAGAGCAGGTGGAGTATCTTTGGGCCTGGCCCGGTGCATTGGGTTGCACCCGGCGTAAAAGGAAACTTTTGTTCCTTACATTTTCTATTATAGTCAGGGGCTTGCAGCAAGTCAAATTTTGCTGATATAGTGCGGAAATATGGATAAAGAAGATCTAGTAAAAAAGTTAGCCGATTTGCGGGAAAGATTGGGAAAATTAGAGGGAGAAGAAATGGAAAAGATTACTCAGAAACGCATTTTGGCGGATATGGGGGACGACTTCAGGGAGAATGAAGGAGCAAAATTGGTAATGGAAGACCATGAAATGCTGCACATGCGAATTTACAGGTTGAAAAAAGAGATTGTGGAGATAAAGAAAAAATTGTTTGCGACAACCGGCAAGAATATTGGAAAGTAGTATGATTAATGTGTGAAGTTGATACGGTGGGTAAAGGAGATTAAATTGGTATTTTGGTGGCCGTTTTTGGCTATATTAGGCAATTTATGGGTAAAGCTACTTGTATATCAGTTTCCGCAACTGGATAAGTGTGACGTTGGTCTACTTATTATGTGTTTTAGCTGGGCAGATTCTGCTTATGTAAGTTTTAATCCGTTAATATTCATAACCGCGTTAGTGTTTCCCCGGCCATATAGTTATTTGAACGATACGGGGTGGGAAGTAGCGTTACAGGTGGGACTGTATATCGGACTGGGGTATCTGACGGACAGATATATACTGAAAAGCCGGAAGTCCAGGATTGTAGCACTAGGGATGCTGATAACTTACTGGTTATATGTTTACGGAGTGAAAGCGGTGCAGGAATTGGGTTGGGTATTTATGAAATGAGTTGGGGGACTAACCTTTCCAGGTGCCAGGAATTTGAGCCTTTAATTAAGACACAGTGATTGGGTGTAATAAACTTTTTTACCGCAGCCGACAAGTCTTCAAAAGTGTCATAATAGCGGCCGGTTGCGGCGGAACGGATGGTGTAAACGGTGGCTTTACCCAGGGTGAAAATGTGTTCAATTCTAAGTTTTTTAGCCAATTTACCTATATTTTCATGAGCCGTCTTTTCGTAGGATCCCAACTCATTCATTTGGGCAAAAACAAAAACGGGAGTTTTCTTGGTCAGACGACAAACGGTGATAAAATTTTCCAGGGAAGACGTAGTGGAAAGTAAATTTGCGTTATATGCATCGTCAATTATTACCGGACCTTTGGGTAAAATGTGGACATTAAGACGATGAGGTGGATTGCGAAAGGCTGCTAACCCGGAAGTAATGTCAGCGGGCAAGATACCGAGTTGATCGAAAACTGTCAGAGCAGCGGCCAAGTTAGGGCCCAAATGAGTGCCAATGGTAGGAAGAGTAAAGGTGTGAATTTTGCCCGCTACTTTTAGTCGGAAGATAGTATCTAACTTTGAGGTTAAGCGGGAAGAAATTATCTGGACATAACAGTCAGATGTGGAGCCAAATTTTAAGACACCGGAATGCCGGGTATAGGTAATTGCCTTATCATCGGCATTAATTATGGCAGTACCTGATACACCAAGAGCGGAAAGAAGTTTAGACTTTTCAGTAAATATTTCTTCCAGGGTACCGAGGAATGATGAATGGACGGAAGTGATATTAAGTAAAATGGCAATGTCCGGTTTGGCTAACCAAGTGTAGAAATTCATATCACCGCGATATTCAACTCCCATTTCAAGAATAAGATATTTGGTCTGGGGGGTGCATTTCAAAATGGTGGTGGGGAGGTTGTAAGTGGTAGTAACGGAATCGGCGGTTTTAACTGTCGGGCCGGCTTTGGAAAGGACGGAAAAAAGTAAGTTTGTGGTGGTGGTTTTGCCACTGCTTCCAGTGAGGGCAATAACCTTTAGACCAAAGAAGGACTTCAGGAAAACCAGATAATATTTAGCCAGGCGGCGCTTAATCGGATGGATAAACCAATGCAGAAGAGGGTTTATTTTCCGGTCGGGAAATATTTCCTCCTGCGGCAAAGGACCGGTCCACAACCTGATTAGGGAGAGAGGCATGAAATGATTTTAACGGTTTTTGGCGGGGTTTGTTAAAAGTCTGTCAATTTTCCCCAGTAACACCTGTTTTTAAAATGCGATTAGTTAATCAAATAACGATAAACTAGGACGGGGAGGGGTTAATTTAGCAGTATTGCAAATTGCCAACTGTAACGTTTCCCAGGCGGCAAGTTCGCGAAGGCGGGGAAGAGTTGGATTGTCAGAAGAGGCGATGGGTTGATTATCGATAAGGCTGGTGACTATTTCCTGGAGGAGGGGGTCGGGATAGTCACGGGATATAACAGAGGAGAGGAAATGCAAGCCCGCAGGGGCGGAAGATAATTCCGACGGGGAAATAAGGTCAATCCGATTTTTAGCGGGATTGGTGGTCCAATTAACCTTATATTCAAAAGGACGATACCCATCTCCTGTGGATTTTGATTGGAGGGGAAACAGATGGGAATAGTTTTCGCCCGCAGCTGCATACAGAGGGGCAAACTGAGAATAAGTTGAGCGGTCAGGTTGGCCGTAAACCGGATGCAGGCAGGTTAGACGTTTGTCAAATGGGTTGGGACTTCCGACCAGTTCGGCAATGAGGCCGGCGAAGAACATGTCTTTATGTAATAAACCGGCCTTGATAAACTCACTTTCAGCCGCGGCTAACTGGGCAACAACCCAGGTGGTAGTACGGCGAATTTCTCTGTCTATTTTTCTTGACGGGTCATCCGCATCAGGTCGGAATGCGGGAAGTCTGCCGCCGATTATTTCACTTGGGGTGGGGGACACACCACGGATTATAAATAATAAAGCAAAAATAGCAAATGAAATGGAACAATAGAACGTATATCAAATCCGAAAAATCAGAGATAGTTTGTATAGTTAAGAAATTTGGTTCGGGGGTTGATATCAGAAGTAGAAAACTATGGGGGGGTGTAGTTTAAGAGAAATCTTCGAGCTTTTTTGTCAGGTCATCCAAATCTGAAAATTCAATGAGCTGATGGGCCAACTGGCCGATACATGAAGTAGTGACACCTGACTTTAAAGCTACGACGAGGGTTTTGCCTTTCGCATGGGCATAACCAAACTCGACACCCATGCCTTCACTTTTGTCATTAGAACGGATAAAGACAAATAGGGTGTCGCAGGCATCAATTCGGGCGAAAACCCGCTGCATGACTTCAAGACCGGTGCAATTATTGGCGCGAAACCAGGTTTCGTCGTCTAGAGTGCAATATACTTCATGGCCTTTTTGGCGGAGAGCGGTGACCACCCTACCGACGGTCTGATTTAGTTCGTCAATGTTTTCGCCTGTGTATCTGAAAGAGACGACGATTTTTTTCATAATTTTTCTTGAGAGTGACTTTTTTAAGTAAACAGATTTTTTTCGATAAAGTCAAAAGACTGGAGCATACTTTTGCTGGTCGGCAATTGTCGTGCTTCGGGTAATGTTACCCACTGGTGCCGGTAGAATTCTTCGGAAATACAGACCGGATCGGGAGAAAAGGTACCAGTGTCGGTGCGGAAAAAGTGCCAGACATCGAAATGCAGACGACAGGAGTCCCTTTTGGGATTATCAATCAGAGTGGTGGTGATGAATTCCGGGGGACTGATTTGCATATCCAGGTTGTGGGTGCCGCATTCCTCGGTTATTTCACGCCTGACTGCTGTTTCGATTGTTTCACCCGTTTCGATATGGCCGCCAAAACAGAGCCAGAGACCGGATTTTTTATGGTGGCCGATGAAAATCTGCCGGTTGGGGATGTCGACTGGGAGAAAGGTGACACAGAAATGACTTTGCGAATTTTCTGCCCGGGTGAGGTTACCTTCTTCAAGACGGCGGCGGTATTTTTCTCCCACCTGGCCGAAGTCGTGGGATTGCAGCAGAGTGGTTATTTCGGGGGTGATGGTGTCTATATAGGGGTATTTTAATTCATAACAGGACATATTGCATGTGGATAAGAAAGCTTGAACAAGGGGAATTACAGCTGGAGATTAAACAATGATGACTTCGTATTCCAGGTCGATCTGGAAATTGTCCAAGACATCCTGATGCATTGATTTAGCAAAGTTATAGATCTCTTCTCCCGTTGCTTCCGGGTAGGCCACAATAATTAGGGCATGGGTGGAAGAAGTGCCGACGTTGCCAACTCTCTTGCCTTTCCAGCCCAGTTCATCAAGTAGCATACCAGCGGGAAGTTTAACCAGGCCGGTGTGATCAATCCAATCTGCGGCATCGGAATACTGCAGTTTTTCCGGCGGGTAAGCCGGAAGTGAAGGCAGATGGGATTTAAGCTGGTTAAAAACGGTTTTGGAGACAGTGGGATTTTTGAAAAAGCTGCCGGCAGTACGGGTAGTTTTCCAGTCGGGAAGTTTGGCTGTGCGGAGATTGGTTACCGCTTGGGTCACATCGGCAACGGTGAACGGTGCGGTGGCAATTTTTTGCAGTTCCGGCAGAAGGGAGGCATGCCGGGCGGCATGATATGAAAGCTGCAGGTGGGCAGTTTTGGATAACCGATAGGTAACAGCGGTAATAAAGTAATCCTTATACTTGGTTTTAAAAGCGCTGTGACGATAGGCAAAACCACAGTCAGATTTAGAGAAGGATTCGGTGGCACCTGTTTTTAAATTAATCGCGGTAGCAGAGTCAAAAACATCTTCCTGATTTTGACCGTAGGCGGCAATGTTTCCGGCAACGGCCGCTCCTACAGTGCCGGGGATAAGAACCAGATTTTCCAAACCGGAGAGATTTCTTCTGACCGAAAACATGACTAGGTCATGCCAGTCGAAACCCGAGCCCACAGTAATAATGGTTTCTGTGGGAAGTTCCGTGATCAAGGGAGGAAATTTGATGCGGTTTAGGATTACAGTGCCGGGAAAATCCTTAGTAAACAGGACATTGGCGCCATCGCCTAAGATGAAAAAAGGCTTCGAAAAAGTACCCTGGCCGATTTCGAACCGGAGCTCGTCTTCGGAGACAAGTTCGATAAGCCTCTGGGCCTGAACGGGAGAACGGAAAGTGGTATAGGGAGTTA
>CAYTYO010000031.1:0-7345 GCA_964441445.1 uncultured Gammaproteobacteria bacterium
GTTGGTTTTTATTGGGCATGTCGGCTTGTTTGGTTATTATCCAAACGCTTAGGCGCAAAGATTACAAGGCTACGGGCGGGACAACAATAATGTTTCTAACCATGGGTGGAATAGGAATAGCACTTTGGTTTCTCTGGAATTTACTGATTTTCAAAGATCCTCTATATTTTATATTTGGTCCCTTTTCGGCATATTCTCAACAGAATCAGCTATCCGCTGCTGGCGTTCTTTTAACTAAAGGGAACTTATTACTATCAGCAAAAATTTATTTTTATGCTCTTATGTACAATTCTTATACTATTCCCTCTGTCCTTGCGACCATTGGGGCAATCTCGTTATGGACAAACAAATCCATATCGTCATCTACACGTTTCGCTTCCACAGCCTTATTAGCCCCCCTATTTTTTAACATCTTAGCCCTATTCCTTGGCCATTCAGTCCTATTTATACAGGGCATTTCTGGAAACACTTGGTTCAATGTCAGATATGGGATGATGCTGATGCCAACAATTGCTATCTTCGTCGGCTATCTTATTGATAGGGCAAAAAATATTCGGGTCACTCTTATCGGAATTTTGGTTTTCATCCTCTTTTTTGCTTTTGCTAACCAAGATGCAGTTACAATTGATGATGCTCGAGTGGGATCAAGTCAAAAAAATGTTTCCGAAGTTTCTGGGTGGTTGAATGCAAATGCTAAAGATAAAAAAGGCTTCATCCTTATATCAGCCGCCTCCCATGATGCGATAATTTTTTCCTCTGGTCTTCCGATGAAACGGTTTATTCACGAAGGAACAGGTCTATATTGGAACGCTGCCACTCAGGTACCTGAGAAGTGGGCTCGCTGGATTATTATGCGTACTTACGATGATGCTGACTTGGCCTGGAGATTTGTTTCCAAATCTAAGAGCTTAGGTAAATTTGTTAAAGTAGGTTCATATCCATTCGCAGACATCTACGAACTAAAACAGGAATATTTACCAAGTTTAACTACAGAACCTATTTTCGGTAAACAAAAGTAATGAATTTTATTTTTAGTACTAACAATGCAATTTAATTATATGAAGAATATCATTCTAATCTTATTTCTAACCACCTTGGTGTCTATTGCAATGCCATTTTCTAAAGCTTCGGCATCGGATAAGTCTTCTTGGTGGAAATTACAATCTATCGACACAATGAAATACTCCCGTGACATTGCCAGGGAAAAATTAAACAACGTTGATTTTGACCACATAATTGACCAGCAGGTTGCTGAAATTGCTTCATCGGGTGCCACGCATGTGGCAATTGGCACCCCGTACGACGAAGAATTTATTCCCTTTCTTACCCGGTGGGTAACAAGCGCTCGAGCTCACGGTCTTTCCGTTTGGTTTCGAGGCAACTGGTCCGGCTGGGAAGGCTGGTTCGGCTATTCAAAGATAACCCGTGAGGACCATATACAAAGAATTTCTGATTTTATTATTAAACATCAGGATCTTTTTACGGATGGTGACATTTTTTCTTCCTGTCCGGAATGTGAAAACGGCGG
Source organism: uncultured Gammaproteobacteria bacterium (assembly GCA_964441445.1). Taxonomy (GTDB): domain Bacteria; phylum Patescibacteriota; class Microgenomatia; order CAZETR01; family Amesbacteraceae; genus XYB1-FULL-44-23. The sequence goes on from CAYTYO010000031.1 coordinate 1,529, forward strand.
TCCGGGAGATCCTCGTCAAACCGGTGGGGTAGAGGAATATCGCCAATTTTTGGTTGATGAATATTCTGCCGCCCGGGGAGCATTTTCCAAAATAAACCGATTGGTTGCTTCCAATTATTTCTCCATGAATGCAGATGTTGCCAAACTAGTCATGGACAAAGACACCACCCAAAAGTTGGGGGGGATAGTTACTATTGATCACTATGTAAAGACCCCCGAACAGCTAGCTGAAGATGTGGATTATTTCTCTACAAGAACTGGCGGCAAAGTTATCCTCGGTGAATTTGGCGCCCCCATCCCCGATATCCATGGAAAATTAACTCCGGCCGAGCAGGCAGAGTGGATTGATACCGCACTTAGTTTACTCGCCTCTCGCCGGGACAAACTTATCGGTCTGAACTACTGGGTTTCTGTCGGCGGTTCCACTTCGCTTTGGACCGGAGACGGCGTTGCACTTCCGGCAGTCGCTGTAGTAAAAAAATATTTTTCTCCGGATAAAAATCTCAGCTTAGTCATTAAAAACGATTTCGGTAAACCGGTATCTGATATTTCAGTTGACTGGATGGGCCGAGAGTATCAGTCCAATAATCGGGGCGAAGTCCAAATTCCTTTTGTTCCGTTGGACGCGACACCCGGCTCAATTATCGTAAACGGCGCGAAAGCCGGTTACTCCCGGGTAGCTATAGCTCCGGCGCTATCTCAGGTTATTATTCCGGTTGAAGTTTCTAAGGAAAAACCAAATCTTTGGTACAAAATTCAGAGGTTTTTCTTTAATATTTTTCATATCTGAGGACAATACTTGCACAATAACTTGACCTGTAGTATACTGCGTAACTAGTTCGATCTGTTCCTCCTGCTCTTCCCGCCCTTCGTTCATGAAAAAACTGTACACCATCGCCCTGTCATTTCTTCTTATTTCCGCTGGCCTTTTAACGGCCTCTCCGGCCAAAGCCATTGAAGCTCCTAATTTCCCCAGTTGTACCAGTCCCACAGGATCAGTCAAAGTCAGCTACGAATCAGGTGTTCACGGTATTCCCGGCGACTCCGGTGAATATATAGGCAGCGACGTTGTCTATACCGTGTCCGATACCCAACTTACCCAGTGTTTCTGTGCAGCGACAGGTGCTGGTATCCAGACTAATTGGTGGAGAGATGGCAGCCTGTCAGCAGACCAGATTTCATATCTTAAGAACTTAGGTTGGATCTACATCGCTGACGGCTCCGCCTGGGGTCTCGACGCCGTTCCGTATATGGCTCACAACACCCGCTACAACTGCGGTGGTGGGGAACCGACTGTCACTCCTACTCCGACCCCCACACCAGTAACCACTGGCGCTCCTCAGCCTTGCAACGGTTGTGGTGGCGCTCCTTCAGCCCCGGTTTGTACCGCCGCTAAACCCGGTACCACGTCAATCACCTCAATAGTCAGATCAGGCACAACCGCCCAACTGACCTGGACCGCTGCGGATAAAGCTACCCACTATGTCATCTCCTACGGAACCGACCCCGGAAACCTCATTTACGGAGTACCGAATACCGGCAATGTCACCTCATTTATAGTTGCGGCTTTAACCCCTGGTGTCAGATATCACTTTGTCGTCCGTGCAGTCAACGACTGTATGCCGGGTGATCCTTCCACTTACGGTCAGGTTTTAGGTGCGTCCACCGGTTTTGGCGGCGCGGTCTTGGCCGCCACTGGTAACTGGTTCGAAATTCTCACCCTGGCCATCGGCGGACTTCTGTTTCTCGGTCTGTCTGTGGTATCGTACAAGAGATCACATCGTGAAATCTAAGCTCGTCTCCTTCATCCTCCTGGCAGTAGCTCTGTTTTTCTTTTTTCTGGCCGGTTTTGCGTTATGGGAACGCTATTACAGCCCCGATAATCTTTCCTTTTTGGGCTATGTAACGGCCCAACCAGGTGTATCTACAGCCGCACTGGCTCCGGTCACCCTTGAAATTCCGTCCGAAGCCATCCGCCTCCCGGTCTTTCCAGCGGAGATTAAAAATGGCCGTTGGCCGGCTACCCCTGACGGAGTTTCCTATCTGTCGTCTTCCGCCGGAGTAGGTCAGGGAAACACCGTTATCTATGGCCACAATTGGCCGCGTTTACTCGGCAAATTATCCAAAGTTCAGGTGGGGGATACCATCACCTTAACTTCCCAGTCGAAACTTAGTCTTGAGTATCGGATAGACGAGATTAAAATCGTCCCTCCGAACGATATTTCCGTCTTGGAATCCACTCTCGACGCCAAACTCACTTTGTATACCTGTACTGGGTTTTTAGACACTAAACGTCTGGTAATTATTGCCACACCGCAAATCGCGCCGTAATCGCGCAAGTTATTGCGCAGCCTTGGGGATTATGTAGTACGTGGCCGGTCCGGCACCTTGTTTTTCCAACACCCGGATATCTTCCAACCGCTTCAGTTTGGCCTGAGCCGTTCGTTTCGGTACCCGCAAGATATCGACTACATCGGAACTGGTAATTCGGGTCATAGCGAGCGTAAAGTCCACGATTTTTAATTCGTCATTGTCTAGGATATTGCGGGTTGCGGATGTTGTCTCCATCACCGACAGGTTCAGGATCTGGTCTTTCACTTTTTGTACCTCGGCCAAAAATCCTTCCACGTAGTATTCCAGCCAATTAGTCAGATTAATTCCGGCTCTGGAGGCGTACGTATCGCCTGTTTGTAGCGCTTTGTAGTAGGCCAGTCGGTTTTGATTGTAATAGTCTTCCAGAACCAACACCTTTTTAAAATCCCATCCTGACTGATACAGGTGCAGCAGCGACAATAATCTCCCGGTCCGTCCGTTGCCGTCAGTAAACGGATGAATACTTTCAAATTGATAATGAAACAGCCCGGCCCTGATAATCGGATGGACCTGTGAGTTATCTTTCAGCCAATTGACCAATTCACCTATTAACTCCGGTACCTGTTCCGACCTCGGTGGAGTGTACGCCAGTTCTTCCTTCCCCTTTGGTAAGACGTTTACTATGTACACCGGCCCTTTTCTAAACGTTCCAGTTTTTTCCGGGTCAACCAGTCCATTTACTACTGTTTTATGTACCGCCAGAATATCATCCGGATTAAAGCTTTTTTTCTCATCTGCTAATTTATCGACCTGAGCAAGTGCCCGTAAATAATTTTCCACTTCGGCAATTTGATCAGCCTCGGCAATTATCTTATTCCCTTCAGCCAGCTTCTTTACCTGGTATTCGTCCAGCATATTACCTTCAATCGAGGTAGAAGTATGGGCCATCTTTATTACCGCCGCCCGCCTTAAAAACGCTTCCCGGGTTGGTAATAAGGCCGATCGCTGCACCATCGACTTAATCTCGGATATTTCCGATAATCTGGTGACGATCTGATCAGTCACGGTATATTCGGGCTGGAACATGTCCCTATTATATCACGCAATAATCGCGCAACGTATCGCGCAGCCTCACTCTTTCTTCTTTCCCACCCGGCTCCCGAACAACACGCTGGAGTACATCGACAGCATAACCAGAAGCCACACATTTTCCTCTTTTTCACACATCGGGCCGGCCGTATAGGTAGAGGCTCCCAGAACCTCGGTTAAGGTAGCCTCAGTTTCAGCCTGGGGTTCAGCCCCTGCTGCAGCGGCTCCTCGGGCTTTAACCGTAAACCATGTTTCTGCCTCGCCTGAACTGACTGTTTGTCCGTTTAATGCCTTTCCCATAACCTGGGCTACAGTTCGGTATTTTCCAGCCGGAGCCTTAACGGGTATGGTTAACCCGAAGTTCATTTTTCCTTCTTTTCCTGAATTGATCGTGCCCAGCTCAAACATACTGCTGCCGATATATCGGCCCTTATCGTCATATACCTTCTGTACCAGGGCTGACTGATATGCCGGCACCGGTCCGGAATTCTTTACCTTAATCTCGAAAGTCACCGTATCTCCCGGGTAAACAAAATTATTCACATTATTTTTAGCTGCAATCGTCAAAATCGGTTGCCTGGCGTCAACCGTTTGTGTGCTCGTATCCTCTTGCTCTGGCCTTTCATACACCACAGCGACAGCGCTTGCGGAATTATTTCCGGTATCGGTTTCCGGATCAATGGTATAAATGTATCCGTTCACATCAATCTCGCGGCTTCTTTGTTCATTCGCGGCTTTAGCAGAGGGGATTAATCTGGACCAAAATGCCTGGCTTCTCTCAAACGAGAAATTATCATCAACCTGTAGGACTACTCCCATTTCGCCGGCCTCTCCCGCTTCAAGATCTCCCACATCCCAGGTACAGCTCGTGTCGGAGCACCCTCCGGCAAAGTTCCCAGTATCCGTAACGAAATTCATGCCGACAGGCAGATTAAGCCTCACTTTTACTCCGCGTGCTTCATCCCGACCACCGTTATTCATCATCAGCCGGTATTCAGCGTTTTCTCCCGGTAACAACGCATCCCGGCTTTTGACAATGGTTAATGCCACATCAGGATACGCAAAAATCGCGTTTCCCGACCAGTTACCTAAGATATTCACGTTTGCCCAGAACCAACGACTGCCTACAATATTCGTATTCACTATATTCATGAGATTGGCCAGGGCCTTGGCAGTCCCCGTCTTTATCACTGTATTTCCGGTGTTGCCGACTGATTGGTTATTGCCGCTCAGTGCATTTACCTGAATATCATTAACTACACCGGCCGTATTGCGATTTTTCATTTCAAATGAGTTATCTTCTCCGGAATTACTAGTGCTCAGGTTGAGCATTCCCGAAGCCGAGTCAAAAATATTTACTCCCACGTTTGGTGTGATCACATCAGTTGGGCTGTTCCAGCCCAAAATCTTTCCGCTCCAGTCGCCCATATTGTTTAACATCAGCAGGAACCAGTTATTTAGGTTTATATCCGTATTCACAATATTCACAACATTAGTGACTGCCATCGCTCCACCGGTAGTAACGTCACTGGTACCATCAACCGTGCCGGTCAGGTTATTTCCGGAATCGGCGTCTGTTGAAACGCTATTTTCAACTCCGGCCGAATTACTGTTTTGTACTCTTACCCCGCCATTTCCGTTTTGCTCAACTGTGGGCAAAAACCAGGTCGGCCGGGGGAAAATAATATTCATGCTTTGTGGGGCAAAAATGTTAATTGTTCCCCACACAAACTTTGAACCCAAGATATTTGTATTCACAATATTGGTCACGTTAGCCAATGCTGTAGCGTCTCCGGTATTAGTTTCCGCTGACCCGTTATTGTTACTGGCATTTCCTCCGGATACCGCATTTACCCGGATAGTGTTCACCAGGTCTGCAGTATTTCCGTTTTCTACACTCATCCACAGTTTGTACGAAGCCTTAGGATCTTCAACCTGAAGCATGCCGCTGTCGTCAATGGAAATGATTTGCTTCCACACCTCGTTTAAATCAATATCCGTTCCTGAAAATACTTCCAGGTTAAGGTGCACGATCGCGACCTGTGAAGCCACAATATTCGTATTTACTACATTTAATACTTCAGCCAGGGCCAGAGCATCCCCGGTATCGGTTAAGGCCTTATCTACATTTTCGCTGGTAACATTATTTCCGCTTACCGCGGAAATATTTACTTCATTTGTATCTACAGCCGAATTATTATTTTCCAATGTAATGTCCGTGATCGGCGAGCTGATGGGCGAGCTTATCGCTTCACTAGCCGTGTTACTTCCCTCCTCACATGCCACTTCCGGATCCTGGATGGGGGAGGAGAGCTGGGTTTCCGCAGGAGTTGATGACATTTCTCCGGGAACCATCACGAGCGAGGTTTGATTAACCTCGGTAGTTTCCCGGCCCACGGCAGTGGCATCGCCTGT
>CAYTYO010000032.1:0-6305 GCA_964441445.1 uncultured Gammaproteobacteria bacterium
AGTTCGATAAGCCTCTGGGCCTGAACGGGAGAACGGAAAGTGGTATAGGGAGTTAGGTCTACCATCGGATTGATCATATATTACCAGCTTGTATAAAGGCAGTGGGGTAAAATGGGGGAATGGTAGGTGAATACCTGGAGGAATTGGTCAAATTAAAAAGGAGTGGGGATGCGGCGGAGAGAACGTATTATCCGGTACTGAAAGAGCTGTTGGAACAAGCCGGAGCAGCACAGGTAAAGATTGAAGCCAGACATAGTGCTGTCGGGATACCTGATTTAAAGGTGGAAAATGCTAAAGGAGAATTAATAGGTTATGTAGAAGCGAAGGCTCCGGAGCGAAGTTTGGACAATCTGAATGCCGGAGAGAACAGTCAGATTGAAGGCTATAAAAAAGAATATCCAAACCTGATTGTGACGAATTTCCATGAGTTTAGGTTTTTTGAGGAAGGGAAGCTGACCGATGCCGTAAAAATATGCGAACCCGAAGCTTTGGATCAGGCCGGTGTAGTGCCGATAAATGGGGGACATTTAGAAGCCAATTTACAGAAGTTTTTACACACTATTGTCCCACAGTCGAAAACTTCCGGGCAGTTGGCTAAACTGCTGGCCGGAAGAGGCAGAGTGTTAAAGAAACTAATTGCGGAAGAAATTGATTTACAGGACCAAATAAAAACGTCGACGGAGGAATTGTATGCCGCGTTCCAGAAGACGCTTAATCCGGTAATGAAACCGGATGAGTTTGCCGATATGTACGCACAAGCGATTATCTTCGGGCTGTTTACTGCCAGACTGAATTTTGCCGGAGAAGGGTTTGACCTTCATAAAGCATCTCGGACAATTCCGCGTTCCATCCCATTACTGAGGAAAGTTTTTCAGGTTCTAAGCTCCGCAGATGCGCCGCAATATATTACCTGGACGATAGACGATGTGGCAGAAATATTGGCCAAAACCGATATGGAAAAAATCAAAAAGGAATTTGAGGCGACCGGGAAAGGAAAAGACCCGCTATTCCATTTCTATGAACCATTCTTAGCTGAATATGATCCTTCCAAAAGGGAAAAGCTGGGGGTGTATTACACTCCACTACCGGTGGTAAATTTCATTACCAGGGCAGTGCAGGAAATTCTTGTTAAAGAGTTCGGGAAAACAGAAGGATTTGCAGATACGACAGTGACGACATTAGATCCTGCGGCAGGAACAATGACATTTACGGCGCAGGCGATAGCACTGGCACACGAAAAATACCTGGAAAAAAACGGGAATGGCGGTTGGAGTGAGCGGGTAGAAAAACACATTCTTAAAGATTTTTATGCATTTGAACTTTTAATGGGACCATATACAGTCGGACACTTGAAAATAGCTTTAATGCTGTCAAATCTGGGATATGAAATGAAAGAGGATGATAGATTTCCATTGTATCTGACTAATACTTTAGATATGGAAAAATATGAACTCCAGCCATCAGCTTTTGATAAAGTCCTGACGGACGAGTCCGAAGACGCCTACAAAATTAAGGGTGAGAGTCCAGTTTTGGTGGTCATGGGAAACCCGCCATATTCAGGTATATCCACAAATAACGGGAAATGGATTAGCGATCAGATAGATAACTATAGATATGTTGACGGAGAAAAAATGAAGGAACGGAAGCTGTGGATTCAGGATGACTATGTAAAGTTTTTAAGGTTTGGACAATGGAAAGTGGAACAATGTGGCAGCGGGATATTGGCATTTATTACCAACCACGCCTGGCTTGATAATCCGACTTTCCGGGGAATGCGCCAATCCTTGCTCAATACTTTCGACCAAATATATGTGCTTAATTTGCATGGGAGCCATTTAAAAAAGGAAAAAACTCCTGAGGGTGGCCGGGATGAAAATGTTTTTGCAATCCAGCCGGGAGTGGCGATAACAATTGCCATTAAAGGAGGTAAGAATAAAAATAAACAGGTCTTTTATGCTGATGAATACGGATTGCAAAAAGAAAAATATGAGTTTTTGGAAAACAATAGTATAGGGTCAGTTAAGTGGGCAAAACTTGTCCCGAGAAGCAACATGTATTGGCTGGTGCCAAAAGATGAAAAAAACTCCGCTGAGTATCAGAAGTTCGTTTCGGTTAAAGACATTTTTCCGGTAAACAGCACAGGAATACTAACAGGGAGGGATAGCTTTGCAATTGCGTTTGAAAAATCTGAGCTGGAGGCAAGAATAAATGATTTTTTAAATCCAACATTTACGGACAACCAGATTATGGACAAATATGATATTAAAGATAAATCTAATTATAAATGGTTTGTATCAACATCAAGGAATGACTTAAGAAAGGATCCTTATAAAGACGAGCACTATAAGCAAATTTTGTATAAACCGTTTGATAAGAGATGGATTTATTATCACAGTTCAATAGTTTTTTGGCCGAGGCAAGAATTAATGCAACATTTTGTTGAAGAGAATTTAGCATTAATTTCTACAAAGCAATATAAACCTGAGTCGGAAGAATTTGGTGTTTATGTAACACAATGTGTGGGTGGTCATAAAGCGATAAACGTATTCGATATAAACTATTATTTTCCGTTATACGTTATAAGCAATACGGATCAGGGAAATTTGTTAGGTAACAAACGTCCGAATATTGATTTTTCTAAATTACCTAAAGACTATGAGCACCGGAAACCAGAAGATATTTTTTATTATATTTATGCAGTGTTATACAGTCCGACATACAGAAAAAAATATGCGGAGTTTTTAAAGACTGATTTCCCCAGAGTTCCATTTACTGAAGATATGAAAGTTTTTGCAAAGCTATCCGCTATTGGGGAGAAACTGGTGAACTTGCATTTATTAAGGGACGATAATCTTTTGATCCAGGAACATAAATACGAAGGCGTGGGAGATAATTTGGTGACTGACGTAAAGTGGGTGGAAGAGAAAGTATACGTTAATCCAGGGCAGTATATTGATCGGGTAGGGGCAGAAGTGTGGGGTTATATGGTGGGAGGGTATCAGGTGTTGTCTAAATGGCTGAAGGATAGGAAAGGGAGAAAGTTGACTGAAGAAGAAAGAACTACATACAGAAAAATAATCTGCAGCTTGGAAGAAACGATAAAAATACAGGAGGAGATAGATAAACAACTGGTTGACTTCGGTTTATTTTCGGGTTAGATTAGGGTAATGGGCCTGATTGTCTTTTCTGGTAAGAAAATTCGGAGGATCTGGTTTGAGGAGCAATGGTATTTTTCAGTGGTGGATGCAGTGGGAGTGTTGACTGATAGCGCTGACCCAAAAGACTATTGGTTCAGAATGAAGATAAGAATTAAGGGTGAAGACGGAGTTGAGTTATCGACAATTTGTCGACAACTCAAATTAGAGTCCGGAGACGGAAAAAAATATGCAACAGATTGTGCTTCAACAGAAGGGCTATTTAGGATAATCCAGTCAATACCTTCGCCAAAGGCTGAACCTTTCAAGCGTTGGCTGGCCCGAGTGGGTTACGAGAGGGTAGAGGAAATTGAGGATCCGGAACTGGCCACTAAAAGAACCCGGATGTTATACAAACAGAAAGGCTATCCTGATGACTGGATTGAGAAAAGAATGCGGGGAATTGCGATCAGGGAAGAGTTGACGGAAGAATGGCAAAAGCGGGGGGCTACAGTAAGGAAGGACTATGAAATATTAACGGCAGAAATTTCTCAGGCCACTTTCGGGATGACACCAGGTGAATATAAGAAATTCAAAAAGCTGAAACGGGAAAATTTACGTGATCATATGAATGATTTGGAATTGATTTTTTCAATGCTGGGAGAGCGGGCGACAACTGAAATTACCAGAAACGAAGATTCACGGGGAGTAAATAAATTGAGAAGTGACGCCCAAGCGGGAGGAGGAATTGCCGGTGGAGCCAGAAAACAGCTGGAAAAAAGGTTGGGTAAACCGGTGACCTCAAGAGAAAACTACCGGGAGTTGGGAAAGTTGAAGAAATTGAAATAGCAAGGGAATAATAAAATAATCCAGATTTATACATTTGGATTTACAACCACGTTCTGTGTCAGGGGTTCTCGCTACATTGCCGTTGGGGGTACAGTTCGGAATACAGGTTTTGTACATCTCTGGCCATGCCGGATTTATGACCGTTTTGATGTTGACGGGAAAGGGGATAAGGATAAGTTTTTTGCTGGATATAGGGGGTTAAAAAAGGTATAATTATTAGCGTAATGATACCCGTAAAGTTCGCCGCATATTTCTGGGATACTAATGTAAATAATGTCGATATTAAGGCTCATTATGAATATGTAATTGAGAGGATACTCGAGTATGGAGACGAAGAAGCAGTTGGGTGGATGAAACAGAATTTTGAGCGGGATAAGATTGTGGAAACATTGCGGAATAGCAAAAGAATTTCACCTAAATCCGGGAATTTTTTTGCCAGATATTATAAACTTGACCCTCAGGAGCTGACATGTATCCAGACACCCTTTATCAACAAACAGGACAGGTTTTAGAAAGAATTAAGCCTACCGGGGCCATTGACGGGTTTTACCTGGCGGGCGGGACCGGTTTGGCCTTGCAGTTGGGACATCGGAAGTCGATTGATCTGGATTTTTTCAGCCCCGAGTTTCCCAAAATACCATTATTGTTGGAGAAATTGAAACCACTCGCCCCGATAGTTATCGGGCAAAGTGACGGGACTTTGGATCTGGTAATAGATAAGGTGAAGGTGACTTTTTTGAGCTATAAATACCCGCTTTTGGAAGACACGTTTGATTTTCAGGGGGTAAGGATCGCTAAAAAATTAGATATAGGATGTATGAAATTGGCGGCAATTTCCTCGCGGGGAGCGAAAAAGGATTTTGCGGATATGTATTTTTTAATAAAAGAATATCCGTTGGCAGATATCCTGGCTGCTTTTGAGCGGAAGTTTACGGGAGTAACTTATCAGCGCTTACATTTATTAAAATCGCTGGTTTATTTTGCGGATGCGGAGAAAGATCCGGAACCGGAATACTTACAGCCGGTTTCCTGGGAACAGATAAAGAGAAGACTGGAAGAGGAAGCGGAAAACTCTTTGGTGAAAATGCCGGGTGAGGTTTAAACTTCTTCGATTTTAGCTCCCAATGAAACCAGATTTTTGACAAAGCCAGGGTGGCCACGGTGAATGGAATCGGCATTTTGGATTATCGTTTCACCCTCTGAAATCATCGCCGTCATAGTCAGGGCTATTGCAGCTCGGATGATATATGGGGCATCTACTACAGTGCCTTTGAGATGATTACCGCCGGTAACGATGATGCGGTGCGGATCACACATGGTGAGATTAGCGCCAAATTTAAGGAGTTCTGAAGTCCAGAAAAGTCCGGCTTCATACATCCAGTTGTGAAATAAGGCTTGGCCTGAAGGCGCGGCGAGGGCAAGAGGAATGTATAAAGGCAGCATATCTACAGGTAAGGCAGGCCACGGTTGGGCCCTCACAATTAAGGGAGCTTTGGAGCGGGTGATGACCGGTTTTTGACCAGCCGGAACGATAGCAGTATCCCCGTCATATTCGATGCGAATACCAAATTTTGCAAATTCACGATTAATTTCGGTGAAATGCTGGGGTAGGGCATTTTTAACCTGGATTTCTCCGCCGGTAATGGCACCGAGACTTAAGAAGGTGCCGATTTCATAGTGGTCGGAAATGACTTGGTAGGTTACGGGATGGAGTGGTTTACCTCCTTCAATGGTTAAAAGGCTGCTGCCTATGCCACGGATGTCTGCGCCGCAGGCATTAAGAAAATTGCACAAATCCTGGACGTTGGGTTCGGCCGCGGCATTGGTAATAGTGGTTGTGCCAGTGAGTGTGACTGCCAGAAGAAGAGCGTTTTCCGTCGCAGTCGGGCTGGTTTCCAATAACCAAACCGGGCCGGCCTTGGCTTTTGAGGCATCGAGCAAAATATGGTTGTTTTCGGTTTTGACGGTTATGCCCAAATCAAAAAGCGCCTGGAAGTGAGCATCCAGAGGCCGGGCGCCGAGAGTGCAGCCGACCGGTTGTTCGCTGCTTTCACATTGTTTGAACCTGGCTAACATCGGACCCCAGAGAAGGGTAGTTCCCCGAATACCCTTGGTTGTCGTCACGTCCGAAGGGTCGATACTTTCAAATGAAACGTTAGAGTTATCGATAGTTAAGGCAGTGGTTTGTTTGTCCCAGGTGATTTTTGAGCCCAAATGGGAAAGGATTTCCACCAGCCTGGTAACATCCGTAATATCCGGGACGTTGGTAAAAGTAACCGGGGCGTCAAAAAGCAGGGAGGCGGGAAGCAGGGCAACTATGGA
>CAYTYO010000033.1:0-6064 GCA_964441445.1 uncultured Gammaproteobacteria bacterium
CAAAGAATTACGGTATTTACTCATGCTTATCGAAACCCCTTAAAGGTATCCGTATGATATCCAAGGGTACCCCCCTTGTCAACCCCTATAATCCCCCCTCTCGGCTATTCGTATCTTAGCGCGTCAATTGGGTTCAAATTGGCAGCCCTAACCGCCGGAGCCAAACCGGAAACTACCCCGACTAAAGATGATATCCCGAATGCCAACATTACCGAGTCGACCGTTACCGAAGTTTCGATAAATTGCCGCAATACAGCCGAAAAACCCCAGCCGATAGCAATCCCTATAGCTCCTCCCAAAAGCGACAGCATCAAAGCTTCAACTAAAAACTGAACGGCAATATCCCGCTTTGTTGCTCCGATCGCCTTCCTCAAACCTATTTCGCGGGTTCTCTCTGTCACCGACACCAACATGATATTGGCGATCCCAATACCACCGACAACCAATGATATGGCCGCAATTCCGGACAATGCCCCTGTAACCACCCCCAAGAAGGAATTAATCGAGTCCAGCAGTTCTTTTGGCTCCAATACCGTGTAGTCATCTTCGGTCAGACCTTTTCTTTCAAAATATTGTTTTATTTTTCGTGCCGCTACCGCCGTATCCTCGGCCGTCTCCGTCCGCACCATCACCGCCGCCGGTTTTTTAATTCCGGTTATTTTGGCGGCTGCCGTTACCGGCATGAGTACATATGTATTGTCTCCCCCGCTACCACCGAAACCGCCCTTCTCTTTTAATACTCCGATTATCTTTACCTGCCGGCCGGACACATCAATTTCTTTACCTACGGCCGATCTTCCCTCACCGAACAACTCGGTATAAATCTTATTTCCAATAACACCCACATTCTGACCTCTTTCTACTGCCGACCGTCCGAAAAATTCTCCGCTTTCCAACTCTACATTTCCGTATTCCATATATTCTTCATTCACTCCCGCCAAATTACCGTAATACGATTCCGCCCGATATTTAAATGTCATCCCCCGGGTTATCATCCCGCTGGCTTTCACAATCGGCGAACCCAACCGTCCGATTTCTTCCACATCTTCGAAATCAAATTTCGCCTCCGTATTTACCGGAGGTCCACCACCTCTGAAACTCACCCGTCCGGGAGAAATAAACAACATGTTTGCCCCCAGCGACTCAAACTCTTTGGTCACGAAGCTCTGCAAACCTGAACCGATGGACACCAATAAAATCACCGAAGCTACTCCAATAATTATCCCCAAAGCCGTTAGGAACGACCGGATTTTATTTGTCCGGATCGCCATCATTGCCGTTCGGAATACTTCCACAATATCCATACTATTTTCCCTCCTCCACCCGACCATCTCTAACAATAATCTGTCGCTTTGCCAAACGTGCCTTATCCGGATCATGTGTCACCATTACTACAGTCACGCCTTTTTTATGCAATTGTTCAAACAACTCCATAATAGCGGCCCCCGACTTACTGTCCAAATTTCCGGTAGGCTCATCAGCCAAAAGCAATGAGGGTTGGGTAACTAAAGCCCTGGCGATTGCCACCCGCTGCTGTTGTCCTCCGGACAACTGGGCCGGTGTATTGTTAAATCTCTCCCCCAAGCCCACTGCCGCCAATTCCTGTCTGGCCATTTCCTGTCTTTTCCCCAACGGGATATTTCTGTAAATCAATGGCAATTCCACATTTCTCCAGGCCGGAGTTCTGCTCAACAAATTAAACTGTTGAAAAACAAAACCGATTTTTTCATTTCTCAGCTTCGCCAGCTGGCTGTCATTCAACTTATCGGTTTCCACCCCATCTATAAATATGTCACCGGATGATTGCCGATCGAGAAGTCCCAACAAGTGCAAAAGTGTCGACTTTCCTGATCCCGAGGGTCCGGTAATAGCCACGTACTCCCCCTTATATATTTCGAAACTGGCTTCATCCAACGCCTTAACTACGGTTTCATTATTGTTCGGATCACCGTAAAGTCTGCTAACCTTAACAAAACTCACGACAGGCACCTGTTTTGCCATATTATTTGATCAGGACTTTATCGCCTTCATTCAGCCCGGACTTAATTTCAACTTCATTTTCCCCCTCAATTCCCACCTCGATCTTAACTGTTTTCTCACCGTCAGCAAATTGTTGGGTAACTTCACCATCCGTCACCGCCTCAAATGGCAATTTAAGAACATTTTCTTTTACTTCAAACACAATCTCGGCATCTCCGTTCATTCCCAGTCTCAACCTTGTCACTTCCTCAGGATTAAATCGCACCTTCACCGGAAATACCGTCGCCCCGGTAGATGACGTGCGGGCTTCAAACCCAATCTCATCTATCTTTCCGTTAAATACCTGGCCCTCAAAAGCATCCAGCTTCACCTTTACTGCCTGATCGACCACCACTCTCCCCACGTCTTGTTCGTCTACTTCCGCCGAAAAATACAGACTTTCCGGGTCAACAATCGTAATTCCGTCAGTTACGGAAGCCGTATCCCCCACCGCATCAAAAGTCATATTCGTTACTTTACCGGCAAATGGTGCCACTAATTTGGCGTTACGCACCGCCCTTTGCGCCGCCAGCCAGGCGTCATATGCCGTATCTCTGGCAGTTTGCGCCGCAACCCGGATATTTTTCTCAGCAAAAGTTTCGCTCGCTCCCTTGTTCTTCATGTCGTCTTCGATTTTTTTCGCATTCGCATCTGCCGCTATATATGCATAGTAAGCTCTGGTTACACCCGTATCTAAATCTCCCGGATCCAAATAACTCAACACCTGATATTTTTTTACCATATCGCCCTCTTTAACTCCCATATACGCCACTCTTCCTGCCATGGAAAAATTTAAAACAGCCTTTGTATCGGCGGTAATCTCTCCGGATACTGAAAGTGAAGCGATCACCTCTCCCCGGGTAACCTCTGCTACTTTTACCTCGTTTCCGTTTTCAGCCTTCAACTTTGAATTCCACCAAAACCCCCCTACAACCAACAGCACAATTAAAATAATTAGGTTTCTTTTTTTAATGAATTTACGCATAAGTGGTCCTTTCAGCATAAACGACCTGCAATATTTTATCCATAATTCTTTCCAAAGTCACCCTTTCCGCCTCAGACAACCCGCTAAATACCTGGTCCAAATTCGCTTTCACCACTGCTGCAGCCTTTTCTAACATCTCTTCACCCCGTAAAGTCAGCTTCAGGGTGTGCTTTCTGCGATTATCCGGGTTTTCCACCCTGGTCATCCAACCCTTCTCCATTACCGTGTTCACCATCCGCGACACCGCTGCCTCGGTTAACCCTCTTGCTTGGGCAATTTCCGACTGACTGCACTCAGACTTGTTTTCGACCGACATCAGCAACATAAACTGCGGCAAAGATAAACCCAATGCCCCATGTAAATCCGTTTCTATTCGTCTGGCAATTCCAAATATTGCCTTATGCATCTTTATCCCTGGCAAACCCTCAAGCATTTTCAACATTCCGGCAATCTTAACGTATCAATACTTAACAAGTCAACTCTTACTACTTTCTTGCCGGCCACCATCGGTCAGCACCTTCATTAATTTTCGCTGCTACCCCAGCTATAACTGTTTTTTCCGCCTCAAATTTTTCAACCACGCTTCCCACCCAATTCGGATCTTTCGTCCAAAAACCACCAAGCCGATTAGGTATCCTGCTAATTGCTTTGTCTCTCTTATCGGTTGCAATCTGCACTCTCATCTGGACTATCTCCGCGATCGCGCTTTTAAGCACAGCCGGATCTGATCTTAATCCCCTAACTACATCTACTGCAGCTTCAAAACCAAAAATCCTTTTCTCTTCATCCGTATGCATAATATTAGGTTTCTTCTGCTTGGCAGCTCTCATATTTTCCCTGGCCACCTCTAAAGCTGCATTCAAAGTCTTTACAACTTCGTTTTTCAACTGAGCCCCTTCCAACTGACCGGAAAATAGCCTATCACTCGCTTTTGAAAAAACCTCTCCCGACATGCCCGGCTCCATCGCCTGCATTCCTTCCTGACCCTCACCTGCCATAAATAAATAATACCACAACCCGCCTGGCGCTATAATCGCTCCATGTCGAAAAACGTTCTCCACCTTTTTCTCGGTCTTCTAAGCTTAGTTCTATTATTTAAAGTCTTTTCTGTTACCGATTTTTTCTCTCCATCCCGTTATCAACCCGATTTTGATGCTTATTATCAGCTGATCGGTGATATCCGAAATCGCACCAATCCCTACACCGTTCCCCATATGCAAACGCTGGGGCCCCCATTGGTCTTTCTTTATTTTTATCCCTTTTCGCTTTTTTCACTTCACCAGGCCCAAACACTTAACCTGCTTATCAACCTCTTGGCCGGCTACCTGTGTTGCGCAGTTCTGGCAATCCGTTTCTTCAAAAACCATCGGCTCAGTCTGTTTCTAATTCTCAGTACTATTTATTACACTGCTTTTCTTTCCCGGTATTCTCTTCAGATTGGTCAGCCCAACCTGCTTATCTCCTTAGGTGTTGCCCTGGCAATGTCCAGCTCCAGATATCAACCGTATTTCCTCTCCGCGCTGTTCACACTCAAGACTTTCTTTATTCTGCCACTGTTCGCCTTCATCAGAAACCCACAAAAATTTTTCCGCGTTGCCCTGTTTTTTTTAAGTGCCTTTCTCATCAGCCTGGCGGTTATCCGTCCGCAGTGGTACGCCGACTATTCTCTGCGCCGCTTTCCCGAAATAAATATCTTTCATGGTCAAAACTATACCGACTCGCTCCATTATGAAAATCAAAGCCTGTCAGCGGTCATGGCCAGACTTGGCCTGGCCGATTATCTATCAACTGTTTATCCGCTTGTTATAGCCCTTTCTATCCTTGCCATTACTGTTTCCGGCAGTTTGGAATTGGGCTTGCTGTTATCGTTCATTATTTCCCCCGTGCTGTGGCAGCATTACTTTATTGGACTTTTTCCGCTATTCGTAAAAACTTTTGCCAACGCCCGCACATCGTGGGGTTTACTGCCGGCGGCCGTCAGTTTGTTTCTCTGGTTTCCTGATCTTCGCCTCTGGACCGAACCCATTACCATGGGTTATGGCCTCCTCGCCTCACACTTTTTCTTTAGCCTCATTCTACTTACTCTCGCCCAAATCCCCCAGCTACGATATAATTCAAGTGCGCTAAAGACCTGACCTGTCAAAAACATCGGTTTGGTTTTAAGCAATCTTTAACATAAAAAACAACGGGCCGCTGGTTCAGCGGTAGAACGCTTTCCTGATAAGAAAGAAGTGCTAGGTTCGACTCCTAGGCGGCCCACCTAAATTCCTCTCCGTCTTGAGTCACGAAGGCCCCTAAAAAACATAGAATGCGTTTCAGATAATTTTTTATACACAGCCGTTGCCCCTGGCACCTCTGCCTCTATCAAATTCGGATCCACATCCCCCCCGCATCTATTAAGAAACGCGTCCACCTTGGCCACAATCGATTTCTCTTCTTCAGTCAATGTTGTACGCGCATCCTCATCTGCTTGCAAAGCATCACTTAGTTTCTCAAGGTCACTCTCTGTCCATTCATGCTGTCCTGCCATATCCTCCCCATATATACACCCTCCTTTATCCGCAATCAAGTCTGACTGTTCTATACAGTCCCACCTCGTCGCATTTTATTCCGCAATTCCTGAATTTCTTTTTGTAAACCCTCGACCAATTCTTTGTATACCATAAATTGCGTATATCTCAATTCCGAAAGTGAATCTTCGTGCCTTACTCCCCTAAACAGTTTCTTTCGCTCCAGAAAAGTCGGCATGTATTTAGCCAGTTTCTCTTCCAAGCTTTTCAATCTCTCCTGATCTGAAACATCCACAGGCTAGATTGTATCACTCCGACCACAAAAAACCCGCCTTTAATATAAAAGCGGGTAATTGTTCTTATGCTCCAAGAAGTGGTAGGAAAAGCGAACGACAAGATGCATTGACGTAGTATCTCATCTCCGCTTTTTGCAACAAGTTTTTATTAACGAGGGACCTGAAGAAACCCTCGGGTGATGATCATTTACCGTGATGATCTCCTAGAAAGGAGGTGATCCATCCCCAGCTTCGGCTAGGGATACCTTGTTACA
>CAYTYO010000034.1:0-5952 GCA_964441445.1 uncultured Gammaproteobacteria bacterium
CTTTTATCGACTTCATTACTTCAGACCGTCAACTGGTTGTTGATTTCTCGACCGGTATATCTCACAGCCTTTCTGCCATGTCTAAACGGCTGGGCATTATTGCCAACAGCTCCGCATATGATCGGGCAGTAGCCGCGTTACTATTTTTGGGCGAGAAATTTGGAAAACATGTCGGCGAAAACGGTACTATCCTCATCGAGCATCCTTTTTCGCACAAAGAAATTGCCTCCTGGATGGGCACTGCTCGGGAAACCGCCAGCATCAACTTAAAAAAACTTCAGCGTGAAGGCCTGATTACATATCGTCAGCACCGCATCCTTATTCCTGATTTTTCGGCTTTGGCAGCAAAGAACGAACTTTAATTATAATTCACTTTAATTGCCGTTGTTCAATAGTTGTTGATGCTAGTACTTACTCGTGTTGGCGTATGCGTCAGTAAATCACTCTAAAAACCAATTCGGCGGTTTAATCGTGTCTGCCCGATCAGGAGAATTGACAACTAACTTCAAATATCACCATAATGATTGGCAATGTCACGTGCACGCCATCTTTTTCTGCCGCATCACACCAATAATCAGCGCGCAAGAATTCTCCACCCCTCATCCTTAAGCGTTATCGTCGGAGTATTTGCTATTTTTCAGATCATTATTTCGCAAATAGCAGCAAGATACCCGCTGATTTTAGGTTACGCCTCTCAAATCCCTCCCGAAGAAATCGTCCGTTTGACTAACGAACAACGAGCGACAGCTGGTGTAGCTCCGGTTACCCTTGACCCGAAATTGTCAGCAGCAGCAGCCAAAAAAGCCGCGGACATGTTCGCCAAAAATTATTGGGCTCACGTCTCACCGACCGGTACCCAACCCTGGTTCTTCATTACCGACTCCGGTTATTCATACCGTTACGCTGGGGAAAACCTGGCCCGCGACTTTTCCGCCGCGACTTCAGTTATCCAAGGGTGGATGAATTCGCCTTCGCACAAAGACAATTTACTTAATTCTCGTTACCAGGACATCGGTGTGGCTGTAGTCGATGGTCAGTTGGAGGGTCGGGAAACCACTCTGGTCGTCCAGGTTTTCGGCACCAAGTTATCAAGTGCTCCCGCGGTAACCGGAAATTCGGCTTCAATTGTAGTCAAAGCTGCGGAAACCAAACCTACACCTCTCCCGCAGGCGACCGGCACTCCCGTGCCTACTCCCACATCCGCTCCGGCCGTTGCGGATAATGTTCCCGTTTCCTCATCTTTCTTAGCCAGTGTCCAAAATCCTATTTCTCCGTTTGATCTCACCCGATACATCTCATTTGGTCTATTACTTCTTCTGGCTGTAGTTCTTGGCTTGGATGTCATTATCGTTAACCGCCGGAAGATAGTTCGCTGGACCAGCAGGAGCTTTGCTCATCTTATATTTGTGTTAATAATAATTATTGCCGCCGGCACTGTCCTGCGGGGACAAATACTTTAAAACAACTTACACTATGTCAAAAATTACCTTTGAAAAAGATTTTCCCAAACACCCTTTGCATTACTTCACTCTGCTCTCCTTGATGTTGATCGGCCTCTGGGGTGTATTTCTCTTTAGTTTCCAACCCGCACTCCAACTTTCAGTCGTCGTCAGTATGGCAATTTGTTATGTTATCTGGGGTGTTATTCACCATCAGGAGCATCGCGATTTGCATGTTAAAATAGTCATCGAGTATATTCTGGTTGCGGTTTTGGGAATTTTAATTTTCGGCAGCCTACTCGTCAGAACTTGAAACACCGACTTTTCTTAGCCTTAAGCCTTCCTCCCCACGTCACCGCATCCATTGCTGAACTTCAAATCCGGCTGGACAAACTGCATTTACCCATTATTTGGCCGCCTCCAGAAAAACTTCATCTCACCTTAAACTTTATCGGTAAGGTGGACATGGAGAAGCAGATCGAAATTATTCGCTCCGTGACCGATATCTCCATGTCTCACCGGTCCTTTTCCCTTCGTCCTATCTTTCTCGATACCTTGTATAAAAAGCACGATACTTCGTTAGTCTATCTGGCTGTGGGGGGAGATGTCGAAGCTCTGTCCGAACTCCAATCTTCACTTGCCCGGGAACTTACCGATCAAAAAATTTCCCAGCCCGACAAATTCCAACCTCACATTGTCATCGGCAAACTCAAAAAAATGGATCCTGTCATGACCAAAGATGTTCTCCAGAAAATTCAGGATGTAGACATAGATCCTCTCCCGGAGTTTGTCGTCGACACTGTCTGCCTCTATGAAAGCATGCTCACGCGCGAAGGCAGCCATTATCGGCGCATTGGCCGCTACATGCTACAATAATCTTCCGATATGAAGGGCATCATTCTCGCCGGAGGCAAAGCGACCAGGCTTCGCCCTCTGACCACGATCACCAGTAAACAGCTCCTCCCGGTTTACGATAAGCCCATGATCTACTATCCCATTAACACTCTGGTTTCCTCGGGCATAACTGACATTCTCATTATTGTCGCTCCTGAATATTCTGGCCACTTCCTCAATTTATTAGGTTCGGGCAAAGATTTTGGAGCTAAGTTCAGTTTTGTTATCCAGGATGAACCCCGCGGGTTAGCGGACGCCTTTATTATGGGAGAGGATTTTATTGACGAGGATAATGTCACCATGATTTTGGGCGACAACATTTTTGACAAGGATTTTTCCAAAGAAATTAAATCATTTAAATCAGGCGGCATGGTCTTTGCCAAAAAAGTTCCCGATCCGCAACGCTTTGGCGTCGCCGAATTTAATGCCGATATGCAGGTTATCAGCATCGAAGAAAAACCCCAAGTTCCTAAAAGCGACTATGCCATTGTCGGTTTATACACTTACGACGCCGGTGTCGTCGGCATTGCCAAAAGCCTGAAACCTTCAGCCAGGGGTGAAATTGAAATTACCGACATCAACAACGCCTATCTCCGCCGCGGCCAGTTAAAAGTTAATGTGTTTGATGGTCTATGGGCAGATGCCGGCACCTTCGACTCACTTTTGGAAGTTGGAAATTATATGGCTGCCAAAGCCGGAAAGGGGACTGCTTCATGAGAGTATTGATTACCGGTGGTGCCGGCTTCATTGGTTCCAACTTCGTCCGCTATTGGGCGGAAAAATATCCTCACGATAGCATCACAGTTCTCGACAAGCTGACCTATGCCGGTCACCGGTCTTCGCTGAAAGATTTGGAAAGCCGTGGAGCCATTCGTTTTGTCAAAGGTGATATTTGTGATATGCCGCTGGTGGATTCCTTAGTTTCTCAAACCGATTATTTAATTAATTTTGCCGCCGAAACTCACGTAGATCGTTCCGTGCTGGATCCGTCGGTTTTTGTGAGAACTAATGTTTTGGGTACTTACACCTTACTCGAATCTGCATTGAAACATCACATTAAACGCTTTCATCACATTTCGACAGATGAGGTTTTTGGTTCTCTTTCTCTTTCTTCCCGCCAAAAGTTTAGCGAAAAAACTCCTTACGCTCCGCATAATCCCTATTCAGCTTCCAAGGCCGGATCGGACCACCTGGTCAGGGCTTATTTCACCACATTTGGTTTGGATGTAACCATCAGCAACTGTTCCAATAATTACGGCCCTTATCAGGATCCGGAAAAGTTTATCCCCCGGATGATCACCAATCTCATCCAGGGGGAAAACATCAAAGTTTACGGCACCGGAAAACAAATTCGCGACTGGCTGTATGTGACCGACCACTGCTGGGCCATTGATCTGATAATTCACAATGCCGCACCCGGTGAAACATTTACCATAGGCGGCCAGAAACATCTTTTCTCCAACTTAGAAATTGCCCGTAAAGTATTACAAATCATGAATTTGCCCGAAAGCCGGATAGAATTTGTAAAAGACCGACCCGGCCATGATCAGAAATATGCCGTTGATTGGACAAAAATAAATAAACACCTTAAATGGAGTCCCACCCGGGATATTGCCTCGGGTCTTGCGGAAACTATTCATTGGTATCAAACTAATACTTCCTGGTGGACTCCGCTCAAGTCTCAATCAGAATCGATTTATGTCCAAAACAAATAACCCTGAAAGAATTTTAATTTTTGGTGATGGTCAAATTGGAAATTTTTATCACACCTTTTTTAACCTCCAAAAAATCACTTCACTTATTACTCCGGCAGATATCCGCAACCCGGAAGAAATATCTAAAGCCGTAGACGACTTTAACCCCACTGTCGTCATCAACACCGCAGCCCAGACCAATCTGGAGTGGTGTGCCCAAAATCACTTGGCCGCTTTTGAAGTTAATGTTTTGGGGGCGGAAAACATCGCCCGGGTCTGTGACACACGACAAATATATTTCATTCATTTTTCCAGTGGCTGCATCATGGAAAGCCGGGATGAAGCCGATGCCCGAAAAGAAACAGACACTCCGCATCCGGTTTCCTATTATTCCTGGACTAAAGTCTGGTCGGAAAACCTGGTTAGTTTTAAAAAGTCTGCCGATTTTAAGTATTTAATACTTCGCCCGCGCCAACCGGTATCCGCCCGAATTAATCACAAAAATATGCTTATTAAAATGCTTACCTTTTCCAAGTTCATCGATACCCCCAATAGCGGCACTGTCTTGGAAGATCTCATGAACTGGACTTTGGCATTAATAAATAAACGTGCCACCGGCATCTACAATGTTGCCAACAGCGGCTGGACCACTCCGTATCAGATCGGTCTTCTGCTTAAAAAATATGTACTTCCGGATTTGCCGGTCAATAAAATAGACAAGACTGAACTTAATCGCTTAACTCCCGAAACCAGGGTGGATACCATTCTTGATGTCTCCAAACTGGAAGCCCTTATCGGTCCGGTTACGCCTTATCGTCAAAGACTTGAAGAGCTGATTATCGACCTGGCAAAAAACTTTACGACAGGAGACATTGCGGAAATAAAAAATCAGTTAACACTGACTGTCGAACAATCTAAAACCCGCACGGTCGTTAATGATGTTTGGCCCCAACTGCTTGACCGCAGCTAACTTTCATCTCGCCACTCTTTAATTTTTTTGTGATCCCCCGAAAGTAGTATTTCCGGTACCTTCCAGCCTTTATATTCTTCCGGTCGGGTATATTGCGGATATTCAGTTTCCCCTTCGTGGTTGTGCGACTCTTCCGTCAGCGACTCCTTGTTCCCTAAAACATCTGGAATTAATCTTGCCACGCTATCCACAATTATCATCGCCGGTATTTCACCTCCCGACAGCACATAATCTCCGATTGAGATTATCCGGTGAGCGAGATGCTCATGTACCCGGTGATCAATCCCTTCATAGTGGCCGCAAACAATAACCAGGTGCTTCACTCCAGCCAATTCGACAGCCGTTTTCTGCGTGTATTTTTCTCCGCCCGCGTCCGTAATCACCACTATAGCCTCTGGGGTGCGCACGGCTTCTATTGCTTTATCAATCACGTCTACCCGCATCACCATTCCGGCCCCGCCCCCATATGGCCGGTCATCGACGGACTTGTAATTATCGGCAGAATAATCCCGCAGGTTGTGTAAGTTTATTTCCAGTTTCTGCTTTTCAATCGCTCGTTTTACAATCGATTGTCCGAAAACATCGCTAAACATCTCCGGAAACAAAGTCAGGATATCAATTTTCATATCTCGATTTTACACTCAACCGCGTTCTTTAATGCAATTTACTTACTTACGGGGCATAATATACCGAAACAATATTATGCGCATAGTAATCATTATCCCTACCTACAACGAACTGGCGAATACCGAAAAAATGCTGGTCGAGCTGTCTGAAATCGTGCCCCAAATCGCCGGCCATGATGTCCATGTACTATATGTAGACGATACCAGTCCTGACGGTACCGCCGAACTGGTGGCTCGCGAAGCTAAAAAATATCCTTGGCTTCACCTCTTAGGCGGCAGCAAAAAGCAGGGATTGGGCGTAGCCTATGCCCGCGGCATGACCTATGCCA
>CAYTYO010000035.1:0-5933 GCA_964441445.1 uncultured Gammaproteobacteria bacterium
GGTGTCATTGGCCATGAACTCTCGCACGTAGCCAACTACGACATTCGCCTTATGTCTATAGTGACTGTCATGGTGGGCATAATCACCCTATTAGGAGACTGGTTTATCCGTTCTTCCTGGTTCGGCGGCCGCAGTCGTTCAGATAGGGAAGACAAAGGTTCAGGCGGTTTGTTCATAATCATTGGTTTAATTCTAGCCGTGCTTTCACCTATAATAGCCAAGCTTATCCAGCTTGCAATTTCTCGTAGACGTGAGTATTTCGCAGATGCCGCTTCGGCTAAATTGACCAGACAGCCGGCAGGTTTAGCCTCAGCGTTACGTAAATTGTCCCAGGATCGTGAACCTCTTGAAGCCGCTAACAAGGCTACAGCGCATCTGTATATCACCAATCCGCTAAAAAACCGCCACGATGCCATAGGTTGGTTTGCTGGCCTATTCAATACCCACCCCCCCATTGGAGATCGCATCCGAATTCTCGAGCAAATGTCATAATCTGTCCTTAAGGCCTGTAATAATCACCCGTTGGCACTTCAACTCTCCGTTTGCTAAGTTCTGATATACTCAAGATGTATGGATTTAAGTCATTTGACCGAGTTACTTCGGCTTACAATACAAAAAAGTTTTGCGGCAGCAGACACTGCCCACAATCCGGAAGTTACAGACCTACACGTACTGCAATCGTTGCTCGAAAACACTGACAGTATTGGTTTTCAGGCCTTCAGTCGGATACAGCCGGACCTGTCAAGTCTACTAAACATTTTGAATTCTGAAATTTCCCGACTCCCGGTCATTTCTGAGGGCAATAAAGTACAACTAAGCCAAAAACTTCAGGAAGTTCTGAACACGGGTCAACAGGAAGCAAAAAATCTAGGTGATACTTACTTAAGTAGCGAGCACATCATATTAGCACTCCTCTTGACAGATTGCCAAAGTTCGGTTATTCTCAAAAAATCTGGTTTGACGTATGAAAAAATCAAACCAATTATCATTTCTTTAAGAGGTTCTCAAAAAGCTATGGACGAAAACGCTGAAACTAAATACAACGTGCTGCAAAAATTTACCCAAAATCTTACTAAGCTCGCTTCCGCCGGGAAATTGGACCCGGTAATAGGTCGAGATGAAGAAATAAGACGCGTCATGCAGATCCTTTCCCGTCGCACCAAGAACAATCCTGTGTTAATCGGAGACCCTGGAGTTGGGAAGACGGCAATAGTTGAGGGCCTAGCCCAGAGAATGATCGCCGGAGATGTTCCGGAGACCCTTAAAAACAAACAACTTCTCTCCCTCGACCTGGCCAGTGTTCTGGCAGGAGCGAAATTTCGGGGTGAATTTGAGGATAGGCTAAAAGCTATTCTCAAAGAAATTGAAGAGGGAACCGGCAAATACATTCTATTTATTGACGAATTACACACATTGGTGGGTGCAGGCGCAGCTGAAGGTGCAGTGGACGCGGCTAATATTCTCAAACCAGCCTTAGCCAGGGGACTACTTCATGCCATAGGAGCCACCACACTTAAAGAATATCGCCTTCACATAGAAAAGGATGCTGCTTTGGAACGGCGCTTCCAACCCGTCATTGTTGACCAGCCAGGCACGGAGGACAGCGTGGCTATACTTCGCGGACTAAAGGAGCGCTATGAATTACACCACGGCGTTCGCATAACTGACGATGCTATTGTGGCTGCAGTCAACCTTTCTCAGCGGTATATTCCCGACCGGTTTCTACCCGATAAGGCTATTGATCTAATTGATGAAGCGACAAGCGGGCTCCGGATGGATATTGACTCAGAACCGTCCGATCTCGACGCCATGAAAAGACGTGCAACTCAAATAGAAATTGAGCTCGCGGCATTAAAGCGTGAAAAGGGAACCTCTATCAATCAAAGGCGCGAAGATTTGCAAAAACAACTTGCCGAACTTAAGGAGACTTCATCCGCATGGCAGCTTAAGTGGACTAACCAAAAGCAACTAATAAGTCAAATTCAAAAACTTAGAGCCCAGCGTGATGAAAGACGTACCGAGCTGGAAAAGGCCGAGCGCGATATCCAATTAGAAAAAGCCGCCGAAATTAAATATGGTTTCCTGCCGGAAATCGAAAAAAAATTATCAACCGCTGAAGCTGAGTGGCGAAAAGTTGCTAATGAGGATCGTTTGCTTCGCGAAGAAGTGACTGAGGAAGATGTGGCTAAAGTCGTTTCGCGCTGGACTGGAATTCCTGTCAGCCGTTTAGTCAGTTCTGAAAAACATAAACTTACCCACCTGGAAGGCGAAATTGCCAAGCGAATAGTCGGTCAGGAGGAAGCAGTTAAAGAGGTCGCCAATGCCATTCGGCGTTCTCGAGCTGGAATATCCGAAGAAAATCGACCGATTGCATCATTTATATTCTTAGGGCCAACGGGTGTTGGCAAGACCGAGTTAGCCAGAAGTTTAGCTGACGTGTTATTCAATGATGAAAACGCGCTGATCAGAATAGACCTATCTGAATATCAGGAAAAACATTCGGTTGCCAGGCTCATTGGCGCACCTCCTGGTTATGTCGGTTTTGATGAAGGTGGACAATTAACCGAAGCGGTACGTCGTCGACCCTACTCGGTAATTCTGTTTGATGAGTTAGAGAAAGCTCATCCCGACGTATTTAACCTCTTCCTACAAGTTTTGGACGACGGTCGGCTTACTGACGGGAAGGGGAGAGTTGTGAATTTTAAAAATTCAATCATCATTATGACTAGCAACCTTGGTTCAAACTTAATAGTCGCAGGTGGTGAAAAAACTAAAGATAAATTATGGGAGCTGCTTCGTGCGACCTTCAAGCCGGAGTTCCTAAATCGTGTAGATCAAATTATAGTTTTTGACCAACTGACACCGGATCAACTAGAGAAGATTGTCGATATTCAGCTTGATTTGGTAACCACCCGACTGGCAAAACAGAATATTAAATTGGATATAACCAAATCAGCCAAACAATTATTAGTCAAATCTGGGTACGATCCTGCGTACGGCGCCCGGCCACTAAAACGAGCTATCCAGGATTATTTATTAGACGATTTAGCCTTGCAAATAATTGACGGCAAAATTGTCCCTGGGAATACGGTAAAAGTTGACGCTCAAAAAGATAAATTCATAATACGTCCTGTCTAGCTTCAATTCATCAAATTCCCATGCTATAGTCAATTTGTATGGACGTGAAGCATATTGCAAATCTGGCCAATCTTCCTGTATCTCCGGAGGAAGAAGATAAATTTGCTTCCCAATTTTCCCAAACTCTTAAAACAATTAGCTTAATAGATGAACTGGATACTTCCCAGGTATCTCCCACATATCAAGTAACCGGACTAACCAACGTTACTCGCGCGGATAAAATAGATAAAAGCAGAATTATTCCTCAAAAGCTTGTCCTGTCGCAATCGCATTCAGTTTACAAGGATTTTGTAGTTGTTCCCCGGATTATCGATGAGTAAACCGCTTAACAGTCTCACACTTACAGAAGCATTAACCGGGCTTAAAAACCGGGATTTTTCCAGTCGGGAACTAGTCACTGCCTGCTTAACACAAATAGAAAAATACGATCGAAAAATCCACTCTTTTCTATCACTTAACCCGGAAGCTCTAAAGCAAGCTGATGCAGCCGATAAACGTTTGCTCCAGGGAGATGCTCTGCCGCTTACCGGAATCCCCATTGCCGTAAAAGATAATTTCTTAACAGTCGAATTACCAACAACTGCATCTTCATTCGTTCTTGCTGGTTACCTTCCTCATTATGAATCAACTGTGACAAGCAAGCTTTCAGCTGCAGGATCAATTCTGCTTGGCAAAACCAACATGGATGCCTGGGCTCACGGTTCTTCAACGGAAACTTCGGATTTTGGCCCAACTTTAAACCCTTGGAACACTGATCACCTACCTGGTGGTTCATCTGGTGGTTCAGCTGCAGCGGTTGCTGCTGACATGTGTATTGCCGGAATTGGCAGTGAAACAGCCGGCAGTGTCCGGCAGCCAGCGGCGTGGTGCGGTGTCACCGGTTTTAAACCAACCTATGGTAGGGTTAGCCGATACGGCGTTATCGCAATGGCATCCTCCACGGATTCCCCAGGCCCCTTAGTTAAAGCAGCTGAGGATGCTACTATTCTGACCAAAATTATTTCCGGTCAGGATCCTTTTGATGCCACCAGCTCACCACGTTCAGTTACGGAGATAGATCCCTCTACTGTCGATGTATCTGGTTTACGTATAGGCATAGCCAAGGATTATCTGCTTGAAAATATGCGCTCGGACGTAAAACAGTTAATTCGCGCGGCTGCTGATCAGTTTTCCAAATTAGGGGCAAAAATCAGTGAAGTTTCGCTTATCGATCCTAAATATTCAATTGGTGTTTATACTATTGTTCAAAGAAGCGAAGTTTCATCTAACTTAGCCAGGTTTGATGGAATTCGCTACGGACACGGTCGGGAAAGATTTGGTGATGAAGCCAAAAGACGCATTATGCTTGGAACATATGCCTTGTCATCGGGTTATTACGATCAATATTACTCTAAGGCTCAAAAAGTTCGCACCCTCATTATCGATGATTTTAAACGCGCCTTTTCCCAAGTTGATTTGATCTTAGGACCAACCTCGCCGGGACCGGCCTTAAAGGTTGGTGCCAGTAAGGATCAACCTATGTTTGGAGAAATGGAAGACGTTTTGGTAGAACCCTCCAGCATAGCCGGTCTTACTGGAATAAGTATTCCGTGCGGATTTGTTGATAAACTTCCAATTGGCCTGCAAATTATTGGACCTCAGTTTGGAGAAAGCCAAGTGCTTTCTGCAGCTCTCGCTTATCAACGAGCCACAGCCTGGCAACATGAAAGACCATCCCTTTAATCAACTAATTAAACAAAGGAAATTTATTTTTCTTTGGCTTTCCCAGATTTTGTCCCAATTAACCGTGAATCTGGTCACGTTTTCGATTATTACCCATATCTATTCGACAACCAAATCATCATTTGCGGTCTCCATTCTTTGGCTTGCATTTTCTATCCCCATATTTTTATTCGGACCCTTTTCCGGGGGATTGGTCGATCGGTTTAATTTACGTCGGACAATGGCAATAACCAACTTTCTTCAGGGAATTTCTGTTCTTTTCTTTTTAATCACCGGGGACAACCTTATTCTGATGTATATCCTGGTTTTATTTTATTCATCACTAGACAGGCTTTATATTCCAGCTCAGGCAGCGTCTGTCCCTTGGCTCGTACAAAAAGAACTTCTTTCTACTGCCAATGGACTGTTTTTCTTAACCCAACAGGCAACTATTTTAATCGGATTTGGACTTGGTGGCTTGCTCGTGTCCTTAATTGGGCAAAACAACACAGTAATACTTTCATCAATTTTTCTTTTTTTGGCAGCCCTAGCGGCTTACGGCTTACCCAAAAAATCTCCCCCGCGTATTCTTACCAAGGGAAGTGGCGTTAAGGAATTTATCATAGACATTGCAAATGGCTACAAACTAGTCGGTAGCCATCCGTTCCTGAAATTTTCATTCGGTTTAATAGTACTACTCCAGGCTTATATCACTGTAGTTGCCGTTCTTTTGCCCTCTTTTACCTACGAAGCTTTAGGCATGGAGATTAACCGCGCCAGCACCCTGATTATTATTCCAGGTGCCCTGGGTGCACTCTTAACCAGTATTAAACTACCCCAATTACTTAACAAATATCGCAAGAAACAGGTTGTCGAAACCGGGTTGCTTTTCGCAGGAATTTCTCTGTTAATTATTTCTTTTTCCTGGCTATTGCCGCAAAGTTATCGCTTGGTTATCGCTGCCCTGTCAGCGTTTGTTGTTGGCGGGTCGGTTGCTGCCTCAATGATTCCGGCAAATACTTTCATCCAGGAAAAAACCCCACCCGAATTTAGCGGTCGAATTTACGGCTTGCTTGGCTTCTTTGCCACGGTAG
>CAYTYO010000036.1:0-5871 GCA_964441445.1 uncultured Gammaproteobacteria bacterium
CTGCGGTCGTTGGAAAACGAACTCGCCTCTGCCCTATCCCAAGCGGACGAGGTGCTCGTCTCCGCCATTTTTGCCTCCCGCGAAAGTGACCCAGGTAATTATTCGGGAAAAGACATTGTCGCAGCCATCAATTCCGGTAGGCCGGCGAAACTTAACCCAGCTGTCTACATTCCCGACTTTGAAACCATTGTTTCTGAGTTAAAAGCCCGTTCACTTCAAAACACTGTCATCTTGGTCATGGGATCCGGCAATAGCCATCATCTTTCCCGCAACATTTTTGCAGCATTAGATTAAGCAATCCTGTTTGCCAAACAGCAGAAGAAAGACATATATTCTATATTATGTTGGACGGATGGTCACTTCTCAAAGAAACTGTTATCTGGATTTTGTTTATCGTTTTCTGTCGGGCTCTCTGGAAACAGGTAAACCCCTCCCCCAAACGGGGCAGACCGTCCCGTAATCCGTCCGCAACCGGCAAATGGTATTTGCCCGACCCGAAATCGGCATTAATTATTGCCGGCTGGTTACTGATTATTTCTTTTCCGACGCTGTTCTCAGTCGCCTGGTACTCGCTCTGGATTGTTTTCCTGATTGTAATCTGCCTGGCACTGATCTGGTATGTAGGTTCGAGGTTCGTTTCCGGCTGGTCCGTTACTCTCGAAAAAGACCCACACCCTCGGAAAAAGCACTCTTAATTTTACCCTCCGCATTTTTAACTCTCTTAGCGGTTCTTGTTACACCAACGTCCCGCTCACCACTTGGATAACCGTATCCTTTTGGATGAGTGGTACCGATTTGATTTCACTCATAGCCTGTTATCTTGCTTCCCGAGTATAATTAACCTAGCCATGGATTACAACGAACTCCGCCGCCGATATCCCAACTTTACCTACCTTAATTTCACCCGCTCCATCTCGGGAAACCGGCTTCACGCTACTTTCCGCTACTCGCTCACCCCCGATCTGAACTTCACCCATAAAGTTACCTTCATTTTCCCCCATCCTGTTACCGATCAAGACGGTCTTGATAATTTGGTCTTCCACCTCGGGTTATCGGAAATGTTTTCCTACTGGAAACTTACCTGCTCCCCCATAGTTGATATTCAGGCCGGAAAATTGTTCCCCGACCAAATTGCTTTTTGGCATAAATTATTTCTCAAGGGCATGGGGGAATACTATTACAAAAACCAAATTAATTTCACCTTGGCCGATTTCCTCACCTTAAAAAACTCTGCAGACGCTGAAATTGCCCCTATCCACGAACAAGATTCATTATCGCCCAAACAGGTTTTAGTCCCCATCGGTGGTGGCAAAGATTCCCTTGTTACCTTAGAGCTTCTCCGCCCACACTTCGACATTCTGCCTTTCATTGTTAATCCCGTTCCGGCTATAAATCCCCTTCTCTCCGTCGCCCAAATCCCATCAGGCGTTATGGTTGAAAGAATCTTAGATCCGCAATTATTAGACTTAAACAAACGCGGTTTTCTTAACGGCCATGTGCCAATCTCCGCCTTTTACGCCTTCGCCTCAGTCTTATCAGCATATGTTTCCAAAACAAAATATATCGCCTTCTCCAATGAAAGCAGTAGTAATGAGGGGAATACGCTGTATTTAGGTGAGGAGATAAATCACCAGTATTCCAAATCCCAGGAGTTTGAGCTGGATCTGTCGACGTATCTTCACGACCTCGTTCCGGATCTGTCATATTTCTCCTTCCTCCGCCCCCTTTCGGAACTCCAGATCGCCAAAATTTTCTCTCGCCTTTCCCAATATTTCCCCGTCTTCACCAGCTGCAATACCAATTTTAAATTAGACCCCGCTGCCCATCCGCAAGCCGGGGCTCTCTGGTGTAAAACTTGTCCCAAATGTGTTTCCACCGCTCTCTTATTAGCTTGTTTTGTAGGTAAACCCGGCATAACAGCAATTATGGGCGCTTATCCACCGAATCTCCCGGAAAATCAATCCATTGTCGACGACCTGTTAGGTAAAAACCCGGTCAAACCTTTTGAATGTGTGCTGACAAGGGCCGAAGCCAATGCTGCGTGGGAAGCGGTAGAGTTAGGCCAACCGGCCAGTCTTAACTCCCTGCTTACCCATCTCACCCCCAGTCCCAATCTTCCCGACCGGTTCGCGGCCCTGCTACCACCCGCAGTATAATGTCCCGTTGATGGGCAAAGACATTTGTGCGTTTTGCGGCATAGCTGAAAAAACGGTTCCCACCGATCAGTTTTATTTTAAATCCGGTATTCATGGTGTCCTGGCCAAACCCCCGACCTCCCTAGGCCATGTCATAGTTTTCCCCGAACAGCATGTTCTTAATCTCTCCGACCTGTCGGAAAAAGAATTATCCGAGTTCATCCGTGCTGTAGGTTTAGTCGAACTGGCTTTACTTACCCAGCTTAGAAGAGACCGGGCCATTAATCTTAAAAGCGGTGGTTTTGAACCCCATCTGCATTTGCACATCTACGCCGTCGATCAGGCCACTTCCTGGGAGACAATTAAAACCATGTTCGAAAATACGGCCGAACTATTGCCGACTGACCAGCAAAGACAAACTCTCCTGCTACAATTAAGAGAACATTTGAATTATGCGGATACTTGACCTCATCTCTAAACAGGACAAAGTCTTAATCTTAGGCTTCGCCCGCGAAGGTCAGTCGACCTTAAAATTTCTTAAAACCAAATTTCCACTCCTCCAAATTGACACCGCTGATCAAAAAGATGATCCCAACTATCTTGCCCGTCTTCAGGACTATCAACTGGTAATAAAAACTCCGGGCATCAGCCCCCATAAACCCGAAATCGAAGCCGCCAAAAAAGCCGGTGTAGTATTTACCTCCCACATGCAGATTTTTTTAGAAGCTTGTCCGTCGCAAAAAACCATCGGAGTTTCCGGCACTAAAGGTAAAAGCACCACTACGTCGTTAATTTATGCCTTGCTGTCGGCTCACCACCTCCCGGCAGTCTTAGTGGGCAACATCGGCACCCCGGCCTTAGATTTTTTACCTGAAATTACTGCCGATACCTGGGTGGTCATGGAATTATCTTCATATCAGCTCATGGAACTATCTGTCAGTCCTCACATTGCCGTCATGCAAAATATCTTTCCTGATCACCTTGATTATCATCTTGATTTTGCCGAATATGTGTCTGCCAAACAAAATCTGGTCCGCTACCAATCCGACCAAGATCTTTTTATCTACAACTCGGCAAACGACTTATGTCTGCAAACGGCGGCACTTACAGTTGCTAAAAAAATCCCCTTCACTGTGGCAGACTTCCCGCAAGTTATTCATACTCAGCTATTAGGCATTCACAATCGGTTGAATATTCTTCCCTCCTGGATAATCGCCCAAAATCTTCATCTTCCGGAGGAAATCAGTCTCCAGGCTATTGCTGATTTTTCGCCCCTGGACACCCGACTCAACAAGGTAGCCGTCATTAATGGAGTTGAGTTTTACGAGGACACACTGGCGACTATTCCCGAAGCCACTATCGCTGCCATCTCCGCGCTTCAGCCTAGTGTAACCACCCTGATTGCCGGTGGCCATGATCGGAAACAAAATTACTCCGAATTAGCCAAAAAAATCCTTGATAGCAACATAAAAACTCTTATTGTTTTTCCTTCCACCGGTCCCCGCATCTGGTCGGAAATCACGTCCATTAACCCCCAATCCGGCATCACCTACTTTTACACCGAAAGTATGCAGGATGCGGTAAAACTGGCACTGGATCACACTGTATCAGGTCAAATTGTGCTGCTTTCCCCTGCCGCGCCCTCCTTCACCCTCTTCAAAGACTATCGGGATGAAAGCCAACAATATCGACAACACCTGCAACTTCTATCCGGCACCTCTTCAGTTTAATATCATCTGCTTTATTAGTATTAGTTCGGGTTAGGAAAAAATTATATCTCTGAACCAACTGACTGCTGAATTAGCCGGATTGTCTCTTCCGGATAAATAGCCAGTATTGTCTGTATTCCCAACTTCTCAGCCGGTTCTAAATTTGCTTCCATGTCGTCTACAAATACACATTCTTCCGCCCGCAATTTTTCTGCTTCCAGTAGATTTGTATAAGCCCTGATATCAGGTTTGTAATACCCCGTTTCTGCAGACAGATATAACTTATCAAACATGTCGTACCACCCGTTATCCCGGGCGATTTTCATATGCGGTGGTATGGCATTTGACAGCACAATGCATCGTATTCCTTTTGCTTTCAATTCTGCTACTAAGTCTGCCATGCCGGGAATTAACCGGGAATTTTTCCGCGCCTTCTCACTCCACAGTTCCAGCCAGTTATTGGGTCGGGGTTTTCCGGTCAGTTCAGACACTTCCCGCCAATAACCGTCTTCATCGATAAGCCCCGTCGCCATTTTCTGAACTACCGGACCGTGCAGTCGCTTAAATGTTTCCTTATCCTGCCCCATTGCCGCGGCAATTTCAGCCGTTGAACCTGTATCTGTGATGTCCACAATTACCCCACCGAAATCAAAAATTACTGCGTTTATCATTCTTTCATCATCACCACTACTCCAAACCGGCCTTCCGGTTCGCCGGTCCGTTTGCTCCGATAGTGGGAAAAATAACGCTTATCGGATATTGTGTCTATTCCGCTGTCCTCTATGTTTGTCTTTTTTATGCCGCTTATCACCAGCTGCTTTTTTAAATATCCGGCCAGATCAACGTGCATTCTCCCCTGCCGGGTTTCTAAAAACTCCTGCCAATCAGGCATTCTTCTTTGCACTACTTCATCAGGCTCCCAAATATACGAATCCTTTCGTGCCCCCGGCCCGATCCACACTTGGATATTATCAACATTGCCGCCTGCTTCCGCCATTTTAGCAATCATTTTCTCAGCCAGTTTCAGATCAATGCCTTTATACCCCAAATGTACCAGCGCTAATATTTTCATTTCCGGTTCATACATTATTACCGGAAAACAATCACCGACCACCATCCACAACCCCAAGCCCGCAGCTCGGGTTATTAATCCGTCACCCTCAAAGTAAACTCCCTTATCATGTTTCTTTACTTCGTTTATCTCTGCTCCGGACAGCAGGGATCCCAACACCACATCTTTCCAGTTAATTCCTAATTTATTTACAAATTTAATCCGGTTTTCTTCTACTTCTTCAAATCTGCCCCAGTTTTCCGACATGTTTCCGTCCTGCATATTTGATACTCCCCAAATTAATTTGCCGTTCATCTTTTTGATTATACATACCCGATATAATGATGCTCATGAATGTTGAGAAAACTCAGGCCATAATTCTCGCGGCCGGAAAAGGGACACGCATGAAATCAAAAAAACCCAAAATCCTTTTTACTATTGGCGGCAAACCTCTCCTCCGCCACACTATTGATTTAGCCACGTCCGTCCTCCCCACTCCGCCGCTTGTCATCATCCCGCCTCGCTCGCCCGCCATTTTGGCTCTCTGCCAAAAACTGCACATTCCCACCTGTGTTGATAATAAACAAATCGGCAATGCCCGCAGTCTGATCATTGCACTAAATCAGATTGATCCTGAGACAGACTTCGTACTTGTACTTAACGCTGACGACTCTTTTTTATATACCCCTGAAACTATTCAAAATTTGCTCGCCGATCATCTCAACTCCGGCCATCCGGCAACATTCCTTGTCACTCCATCCGCTGATCCCCGACCGGATCTGCGTCGGATTGCAGTCACTCCCGACCGCACCTTTGCCGGATTTCTTCCTCCCGCATCATCTGGCCGCCCGATCTCCTGCGGTTGTTATGTCTTCAATCGCCACTGGCTGGAGAAACTCCTGCCGCAAATCTTGCCTCATCCTATAAATCACGAATATCAAATCACTTCACTTTTTGATCTTGGTTTATCAGCCGG
>CAYTYO010000037.1:0-5549 GCA_964441445.1 uncultured Gammaproteobacteria bacterium
GACGTTTCATGGCCATTTCTCCCCAACCGCTGTCTGGGTTAAACAAGGAAACATCGGTGCTGCGGGCATTAAATTTTAAGAGAGACAAACCCGCGGGCAGAGAAAGGATCAAGAATAGTAGCGCGGGTTTAAGACGATTTTTTGCCGGTACCAGCAGAAACAAAGAAAATAAAAACAAAGGCGGAGTGACAAGCCTGGTCGTGTGATAAGTGTACATGCCCAGAGCAAAAATCAC
Source organism: uncultured Gammaproteobacteria bacterium (assembly GCA_964441445.1). GTDB lineage: Bacteria > Patescibacteriota > Microgenomatia > CAZETR01 > Amesbacteraceae > XYB1-FULL-44-23. Next base: position 236 of record CAYTYO010000037.1, read on the forward strand.
CGCCGAGCTTAAGTGTCTGGAAGAAATCAACAACGCTAAGCCTAAGGATAAAAAGAAAACTGCCAAATTAGCTTCGAAAGCGCCCCGGGAAAGCGGCACAGACCAGGGGGAAAGTGAAAAAACGATAACCGCAAATTTGGCCAGGGATGCGGACTTAAAAAGTCGGCGGGATAAAACATAAATTACCGGGATCGATAGAACAGAAAGCAGAGCGTTCGGGAGACGAACTGCAGTTTCATTAAGCCCAAGGACAGCAACAAACGGAATTTCCAAAATCGAGTACAGGGGAAGTTTGTAGTCGCCAAAAGACCGCAAGCCGATTATCGGCAGTTCCTGGAGAGGTGTGCCCCATTCGTCACTTCCAGTTTGCAGGAGGGAAAAAGAGTTGTAACCGAATGCGGCTTCGTCCGCAGTAAAACCCGCAGGGTAACCAGAAAGACCTATAAGCCGAAGCAGGACACCAATCAGGGGAAAGATTAACCACAGTCTCCGCTTCATGAAGATGATATTAGCTTATTTTGGCTCTTTTGAAAAAAGCGAAAATTACAAGCCACGCTAAGCCGGCAGTAAAAAGGAGATAACCGAAAAATTGCGGCCGGGCAAGTTTTAACATGAAATCCGTCACGGTAGAAATCACAACCTGGCGGTGGTTAACGGGAAAATAATATCCTGAGAAAGCAATGTCGCCGGGCGCTTCATTTGCAACTAAGGCTTCCCCACCAGAATAGGTGTTATCGGCAACAAAGCCCACACCGACGGCATTAGCCCAAACTGAAGATGGCGAAGATAAGGTAAGCGAGTATTTTTTCCCGCCACTGTCCGAGATTGGCGCAAACTGGAGCCTAACGTTATCACCGTCACCGACATTGTAGCCGGTCAGATTGATGGTGCGGATGACCGAGCCGGTTGCATCAGACACCGTAAATAGCAGCGGCTCCCGATTGCGTAAAGAAATATTGCGAAGATAGATATAAATCGTGTTGAGATTATCGTGAACAGGTGTAAATGACTGCGAGACATCGTGTTCGGAATATATCCAGACTTCTTTTTTCACTTCAGGCTGACTAAAATCGGGTAGTTTTCTGACACCCAGACTTAAAATAAAGGCAAATCCGAATAGAAAAATAATGTAGATCAGACTAATAAGGAAAAATTTATTCATATGAACGAGTGTTCCAAGCCAGGTAAATCACCCATAAACCTGTTCCGGTAAGTAAAGTGTGGGCAAGGCTTTGCAAAAGTACCGGATTGACGAATAAGGAGATTATTTCCGGAAATGGCGGCAAGGCAAGGGCTACCGGGTTAATTGGAGAGAACAATCCCAAAAATGCGTATTGATCGACAATGAGAATGTTGGTCACAAAATACCCGAGTGCAGCCGCAAGTGTTAACGGTAGTAATTGTCGGGGTAGCCTGGCAAATAAAAGGGAAATAAACGGCAAACTCCAGACTACCCATTGAGCATGGAAATGGGAAACTAAAAGCACCGATAAGGTCGTTGTGAGAAATTCAGGAAGTAAGTCCGAATTTTTCCGACGCTTCCAGGAAAGCCAGAGAGAAAAAACATAGATGAGAATAAACAACGGGAGTTTTTGACCGCCGCCAATATCTATGCCAGCTTCAAAAACGCGCTGCATAAGATTTGAATGGGACATGGTGTAGCGAAAAGCCGGGGAAGAAATAACCGGAATTACAGGGACAATAAATCCCACCAGAAATCCTAACTTTGCCGCCAGCAGCTGTTTAATATTTGTTGCACGGAACAAAACAAACGGGAGTAAGAGAAGCGGATAGGATTTAAGCATTGCCCCCAGACCCAAAAGCAGAGCGGCAGAAAACAGTTGCCGTTTTTTTATCTGGAGCAAAGCCGCGACGGTTAAGAATGCGCAGACGATGTCGAATTGAGATAACATATAAACTGCGTAGAGGGAAACGGGATTGAAAAACCAAAAAGCCAAAAGCCCATGACTTGATGTGGGGGAGGAATTAATTTTAAGCAGTAAGAAACCGATCCAAAAATCCAGAATGAGGTAGGGGAACTTAAGAATTAGAAGCATTTCAAATAAATGCGGATGAGTGTAGTTCCCCGGACCCCAGTCATTAAGCCAAGTGAGTAATTGAGGCCCTAACAAGTTTTGAGAAATTAAATTCCAAGTACCGAGAAAGTAATAGGCCAGGGGCGGATAGTTGAAAGTGTCCCTGTAGGGAAGACTTTTACCAAATACGGAGATGTGAGTGTAGATATCAATTACCCCACGACTTAAAAACTGGGCATGAAAATGCTGACTTTTGATGTCGGGGTGAAAGAAAAAGGCGGAAACTACCAGACGTAAGACAAGAGCCCAAAGCAAAAGTGATTTAGACAGCTGGGGTTTGGCGGCGTTCATGGAAGTAGACGGCTGACCAGGAAATCCAGGAAATAATAAATAATACAATGACGCCAAAAACAGTATTCCAAGTATCGATTAATGGAACAAGATTAGTCAGATACGGGAACCACCATTCATGGTAAAGGTGAACCAAGTGCCCGACGGAGACAAGGATGAAAACAGGGCGAAGCTGTGGCTTTGACGCCGACACCAGAGCCAGGAACGGAAGGGCTGGAGCTAGATAGCGTTCATGCATACGGGTTAAGACCATAAAGGCGCAAAAAGATATGAGACCAAATAGGGAAAGCAAATCCCGGGTTGAGCGGGAAAGCAGATATTTAGAGATATACCAACCGGAAAGAACCATAAATACTATTTTCCCGACAGTATTTGCAGATAAATCCGAAAAGACAATCAAGGAGTCAGGAATTTTCTCTAAATGGGTAAATAGTGCCCAAAGGTTAAAGGCGTGATCACTTATATAGTTGGATCCGGAACCGACTTCGATGCGATTGATGTAAACCGAAAAAGGGTAAGACACAGTTGCCGAAAAATTAAGAGAACCGGGAATAAACGGCAGATAGGCCAGGAAAAATAGGACAAGTGAAACGAGTAATCCCAATCCGGTTTTTTTCCAACCGGCTTTGAAAACTGATAATAGAAGAATTAAAGGGATGAAGATTAAACTTGACTGTTTGAACAGAAGAGCAGCTGCAAATGCAGCATGGCCTTTAATCGGCCGGTGGGTCAGAAACAGCCAGATTGAAAGCATGACCAAGAAAATCGGCGGTGATTCCATCTGACCCCAAAGGGCGGAATTGTAAAATACAGCCGGATTGAAAAGAAAGACGGCTGCAGCCGAAAGTCCGGTGGAATGGGAAACGGAATAGACTTTGCGGGCCAGTGCATAGATTAACACCGCAATACCCAAATCGGCGAAGATTGAGGTTAGTTTATGAAATGCCGGCAAGACATCCTGATCTTCCATCGCCCAAATAAATGTGGATGGAAAAGCCGGGTAAGCTTTGTTTAATGCAGAAGAAAAACGATAGATATTTTCATAAGCCCAATAGCCGGTTGTAAATGAATAAAGAGCCAGCGGTGGATAAGTCGGCTGCATGACACCAACATAGTGACGATCATAGGCTCCGACTGGCCCCGATTTAAGAATGCTTCTGGCCCATTCAACATGGTTGTTTACGTCGCCGGAATAGACGGTAATACTTAAGACCAATCTTAAGACTAAGCCTAAGATTAATAATCCGATAATTTGGCCTGAATATTTCATATTTTAGTCACCAGGTAAAAGATGGGAAAACCCGTCGGATCGGTACTGGTGAAAAGGACTTTAACTCCACCGGGCGGAGTTTTCCGCCAATCCCAGTCCCCCGGCAGGTTGTCCCGCTGGCTAATCATGTAAAGGCTTCCGGGCTGCATAACATCAATTAAAGTTTTGTTTGGTTCGGGAGAAAAATTACCGAAGTAGAACTTCGGGGCCAGGGCAAAACCATAGTAGCCGGGCTGAACATTAGCCTGGGGTTTATCTATGACGAAATCCCGTTGGAAATTGCGCGGGTCGTAATTGGAATAAAACAGAAAACGAATTAAGGAAGGTTCGTAGGTGTTGTTGATGAAAACCCGGTCAAACTGAGGCGATAATTTAACCAGTTCGGTTAAAGCCGACTTGTAACCGACGTGCCACCAGCGCCAGGAACGGGCAGGATAGTGATTAAAATAATAATTAGTCGCGTCCGCAAACTGAAAAGCACCAATTGCCCAGAATAAAATAAATAGCGGGATAAACAACCTACGGGAAAAAATTCCTTTGAGAGCTAAGAACCCCGAAGCAATGGCTACAGCCAGGGGAGGAATCATGACAAATAACCGGGTGGCGTGATTGGCACCGTCAACAGTTAAAGCTGATGATAAGGGTGAAATAAGCAGCCAAACCAACCACAAGTACTGGCGACGAGTAATTAGATAGATCAGGCCCAACACCAGGAGCGGGGCCCAAACTGAAAAGAGTTGGCCAATGTACTGCAAGCTATGACGGGCGGTAACATCTCCCTTGAGAAATAAAAATTCGGGTGAAAAAGCGGATAAATAATTCAAGGTGAATTTTTTTAATGTGAATGTAGCTTTGTTGGTAAATATTCTTTCCCAGGGAGAGTTGGTTTCGGAACGTAAATTGATTATTTCATCAACCATTTCCGCGTTATTTAATAGACCAACTTTTCCAAACCTCTCACTGGCCTTGCCGAAAAAGAGATTAAATAAGAAAGGAATAAGCAATAAAACCGGAAGGAGAGATAAAAACTTTATTTTCGGCCGGTGGCAAATGAAATACAGACAGAAAAGCCAGATCGGGGTAAATAGTGTGGCAGTACTATAGATATAAGGAGTAAGGCTGAAGAAAATAAGGGATAGGGCCCACTGACGGCGAAGGAAGAGCAATGTACCTAAGAGAAGGAAGTTCAGTAGTAAGACCGCTTCAAAAGCGGCGCGGGAATACAGAATATGCCAGGGCATGAGGGATAAAACCAAACCGGAAAGCAGGGCTGCGGATTTAGACTTTGATGTCTGGTAGACCAGAAGAAACAAAATCAGCGGAGCGATTGAGCCTAAAATAACTTCCGGAGCGCGGACACCCCACTCAGTATGGCCAAAGAGAGCAACTGAAGGTACGGTGTAGTAGATCAGGAGGGGCGTGCGCCATTCGGAGAGTGAATGGATGTAGACCGGGAAGGCTTGAGCATATAAATCACGGCCGGTTTTAAAGAGTGAATAGGCCTGATAACCAACATCGATCTCATCGCCAAACATTTCCAGAGGGAGTGAGGAGACGGAGAATCCCCTAACTAGAAGTGACAAGGTTAAGAGAGCGGTCAAAATCAAACCCATAGCCAATACATTATAATGATAAAAGTGGTTTCGGTCATAATCAT
>CAYTYO010000038.1:0-5049 GCA_964441445.1 uncultured Gammaproteobacteria bacterium
CTATTTCTTCATCATTTCCGCAAACTCATCCCCGTCCATATTTTCAATTTCCAACAGCCTGGCCGATACTTCATCTAATTTCTTACTGAATTTCTTTAATGCTTTGACTGCAGTTATATAACCCTCGTCCACCAGTTTTTTAATTTCACCGTCAATCTTGCCCTGCATATCCTGAGACACCGGCGTTTGTTCTACGTATGGCCGGCCCCAATCCGCCACTTCCCGTTCCGGTCCGTAATTTATCGGGCCTAAGCTGCTCATCCCGTACTCCACTACCATTTCCCGGGCAATCCTTGTTGCCCTATCAATATCTGAAGCGGCCCCCGTTGTCATTTCCTTGAATATCATTTCTTCGGCAGCCCTTCCGCCCAATGACATGGCAATCTGGGAAATCAGTCTTTTCCGGGTTTCATGCACCCGGTCGGCAGCCGGCGGTACCAATGTGTGCCCGAGTGTCATACCCCTTGATACAATGGAAATCCGGTGCACCGGATCCAATCCTTCCTGCGACCAGTTAACGATTGCATGTCCCACTTCATGATATGCGGTCATTTTCCGGTCTTCTTCTGTTTGTATGCGTTTCTTTTGCGGTCCCAATTTCACCTTAGTCGCCGCTTCTTCAATATCCTTCATATTGATGGCTTTTCTGCCTTTTCTCGCCACCTCAATTGCTGCCTCATTTAACATATTTTCCAGATCCGCACCCGAAAATCCCACTGTTCTTTTTGCCGCACCCTCCCAATTTACATCCGGATCAATCGGTTTATTTTTCGCATAGATAAGCAATATGGCTTTCCTGCCCTCAATATCCGGTAAATCCACAACCACCCGCCTGTCAAACCGCCCTGGTCGCAATAACGCCGGATCTAACAGGTCTCCCCGGTTGGTAGCCGCCAACACCACCACATTGTCGTTGGGATTAAATCCGTCCATCTCCACCAAAATTTGGTTTAAGGTTTGTTCCCGTTCGTCATGTCCGCCCATAATCCCGAAGCCCCTCTGTCTCCCGATGGCATCAATTTCGTCAATGAAAATAATTGACGGTGCTGATTTCTTTGCGGTGGCAAATAAATCCCGCACCCGCGCAGATCCCACCCCGACCAGCATTTCCATAAACTCAGATCCTGCCATTGAATAAAACGGTACTCCCGCTTCTCCGGCTACAGCTCGGGCTAAAAGTGTTTTCCCCACTCCGGAAGCTCCCACCAACAGCACCCCTTTAGGTGTCCGGGCACCCATGGCTTTGTACTTACCCGGGTTTTTCAAAAAGTCGACTACTTCTTCCAATTCGTTTTTTGCTTCGTCTACCCCGGCTACATCTTTAAAAGTCACCGCCTGTTTACCCTTATCAAACAACCGGGCTTTTGACTGACCGAAAGAAAACACCGAATCCTGTGCTCCCCTCGCCTGTCTGAACATATATAGAATAACCAGCAGCACCACCCCGGTCCCCAATAGGGAGGGCAATACCGCCGCTACCAGTTGCCCTAAAGTTTGATCTTTTATTTCATAACTAACTTTATTCGGTTCAATCTTGGCCGTTTCCAGCAATTTGGAAAAACTGTCAGAAGGCTCTTTGCGCGAGAAGAAAACTTCTCCTTTTTTGTCCAGGTAACTGATCGCCAGCCGGTCGTTATAAACTTCCACCTTTTCTACCTCTCCCTGTCTGATATCTTCCAAGGCTTGAGACAGCTGCACTTCGCGGCTGGCCCGTTCTCCGCTGTTCCACAGCTCCAGCAAGCTCAAACCCATCAATATTACTACCCCAAACCACAGCAATTTTTGAAAATCAAATTTCATCTGCACTATCACTCCCCGAATGGGCAATTTCTTTTTTCCATTCCCATTCCCATTGCCGTTGGTGCTTTTTACATTGTTCGCTTTCTCACTCATGACGGGCCTAATTGTACCACCCTCAGAGGGTCCGGTCACCTTCCGCCTTTTCATCTTACTTTAGCTCCCACCGGCAACCCTTCCGCACTGACGAAAATAGGCTTGGCCAAGCCACCTTCATCAGGGGTATTATCAACAGCCAAGATCATTCCCTGCGACTCTTCTCCCATCATTTTTCGGTACTCTAAATTTGTTACAAATAAAAATCTCTTCCCTAGAAAATCTGCACCCGTATAACCGTAAGTTCTCACGCCGGTGAAAATAATCCTTTCAAATTCCCCGAAACTGACAACCAACCTGATTAGCTTCTCACTCTTTTCCACGTCAGTGGCCTCTGTCACTTTGCCCACCCGAATTTCTGTCTTTCCAAAATCCTCGATGCTAATCATCTCGCTATTTTAGCAAATCATTGACTTCTTGATTACAATGTAATAACATTGTAATTACATGAACATTCAAACCATTTTCCAGGCTGGAAATAGCAAAGTAGTTTCCATCCCATCAGATATACTCAAGGATCTGAAAATATCCGCTGGTGATAAGGTGATCGTAGAAAAAGCTTCAGATGAAACAATCACAATCAAAAAAGCTGTCCCGCTCACTAAAAAAGGCAAATCTAAGGCCGACTTTGACACCTGGTTCAATTCATTTTTAGACGAAAACGGGGAAATACTTGATGAACTTGCAAATCGTTAGCATTGAAGATGTCTGTCTTATCCACGAACGGATAATCGCCCGAGCTGGATCTACCGCTTCCATTCGTGACTTCTCCCTTCTACATGCCGCAGTAGAGAGACCAAAAGCCACCTTCGAAGGAAAAAGCCTCTATCCCTCTATCTTTCTCATGGCAGCGTCACTCCTTCAATCGTTATGTTTGAATCACCCCTTCACCGACGGCAACAAGCGCACTGCTTGGGCTGTCACCCATAAATTTCTTTGGGATAACGGCTATCACTTGAAATCAAACCGCCACGAAGCCACCGATTTCATGATTCACGTCGACGCATCCAAACCGAATATCAAATTCATAGCCTCTTGGCTAAAAGCTCATTGTCAGTAATCAATTTTCATCGCTTTTCGTACCTTTTCCATAGTCACTCTCGCAGCAGTTCTGGCCTTTTCCGTCCCCTCCCTCATTATCCTTTGTACTTCTTCCGGTTTCCCTTGGAATTCAGCCCTCCGCTCCCTAAACGGCGTCAGCATTTCGTTTATCACTTCTGCCAACCTTTTCTTTATCTCTACGTCCCCCACTTTTCCTTCCCGGTACCTGCGTTTAAATTCTTCCACCTCGTCGGCATTTGCATTAAATGCTTCATGGTAAATAAATACCGGGTTGCCTTCTGGATTCCCGGGGTCAGTCGGGTGCACCCTAGCAGGATCTGTATACATGCCCATTACTTTTTGCGTAACCGTCTTCTCATCATCCGAAATATAAATACAATTGCCCAAACTTTTTCCCATCTTCGACTGTCCGTCTGTCCCGGGTAATCTTTTAATGTTGCCAAGTAGCGCTTCCGGCTCAACCAAAGTCTCCCCATATAAACTATTAAACCGTCTCACAATTTCCCGGGTCTGCTCGATCATCGGCAGTTGATCTTCTCCGACCGGTACTAAATTTGCTTCAAATACTGTGATATCAGCCGCCTGAGATACCGGATACATCGCAAACCCAGCCGGAATATTCTTCCCATAGCCTTTTTGTTTTATCTCATCCTTAACCGTCGGATTACGTAATACTCTTTCCAAAGTGACTAAGTTCATATAAAACACGGTCAATTCGGCTATTTCCGGGATCATCGACTGGACCAGGATTGTGGTCTTAGCGGGGTCAATCCCGACAGCCAAATAATCAAGCATCAGTTCCGTCACGTTGTCCCGGACTTTTTGCGGATTTTCAAAATTATCAGTCAGCGCCTGAACATCCGCAATCATTACATACTGGTCATACTCATCCTGCAGTTTCACCCTGTTCTGTAAACTGCCCACCAAATGCCCGAGGTGTAACCTCCCTGTCGGCCTATCACCGGTCAATATTCTTTTCTTCATATTGGCATAGATTTTAACTCACAATCGGATCCCATTACCAATTATTTTTCCTCATCCAGGTTTATCCCACCCTTTTTCGTCTCAATGCTTATCACGTCTCGTCCGTCTGGCCATCTTCCCTGATTCACAATAGTTGTTAGTCCGTTCAATGCATTTTCAGCCATAATCCTGGCCACTTCCGCATTCATACCCATCGCAATATTTTGCGCTACAAGCAGATCAAAAGCGGTTGGCTTTTCCAACATTTGCTCGTATTATACACAAATTAAGTCAAGTCGCCTTGACTATTGCAACTTAGTTGCATTAATATTAATTAACTAAATGAAAAAATACCGCCTTACCCCTACCCGATCCCAGCTTCTAAAAATCCTTCAATCCACCTCCCTCCCCGTTTCCGCCGAAGACATTCTTAAACAGTTACCCGTAAATAAAACTACTGTTTACCGTCAATTAGGTTCGCTGGTTAAGCAGGGTCTGGCCACTCCGGTCCTCTTTTCCGACCGCACCACCCGTTATGAATCCACCAGTCGCGATCATCATCACCACTTAGTCTGTACCCGTTGCCGTCGCGTCTCCGAAATTTCCATTCCCGAAAACATTGAAAATACGGCCGGATCAGCCGCAGCTACTCAGAAATTCCGTATCCAGTTTCACCGCTTAGAATTCTTTGGCCTGTGTGCCGATTGTCAGTTATGACCGACCCCACTTTCATTCCGGCTTTAATTGCTACTCTACTCATCAGTTGCGGTTCATTAATCGGAGTATTTACGTTATCCATCAATGAAAACAAACTAAAAAGCCTGCTTTTATTTTTGGTTTCCCTCTCCGCCGGCACCTTGATGGGTGGGGCCTTCCTTCACCTTTTACCGGAAGCCGCCGCTAATTTACCGCCTCAGGCCCTTTTCTCCACTGTACTAATTTCCTTTGTTTTCTTTTTCCTCATGGAAAAAATCTTTCATTGGCGTCACTGTCATAACGGCCACTGCGATACTCATAGCTTCGGAGTCATGAATTTAATTGGCGACTCGGTCCACAACTTTATCGATGGCTTAATCATTGCCGCCACCTTCATTGCAGATCCGGCACTTGGAATTGTCTCATCAATTGCCG
>CAYTYO010000039.1:0-977 GCA_964441445.1 uncultured Gammaproteobacteria bacterium
ATCAAACCCATAGCCAATACATTATAATGATAAAAGTGGTTTCGGTCATAATCATCTCGTATAACACCGTAGATCTGACGATTAAATGCCTGACGCAGTTGTATCAAACGCAGGGGCAGGAGTTGGAAGTGTTCGTGGTTGATAACGGGTCGACCGACAACTCAGTGGCGGAGATTAAAAAAAGGTTTCAAGAAGTTAAGGTGATCAGCAATTCCGAAAATGTCGGCTTCGGAAGAGCAAATAATCAGGCGATGAAACTGGCTAAAGGGGAGTACTTTCTATTATTAAACAGCGATTGTTTTGTAAACAAAGATACAGTTTCAACCCTGGTAACGGCCATTGAGGCCATTAAAAATGTTGATGTCCTGGGGTGCAAATTATTAAATTCGGACGGTAGTCTGCAGCCGTCATACGGTTACTTTCCCAATTTGGTGAGAATCGCCGGGTTAATGCTGTTTGTAGACAATTTCCCGATAGTTAATAAGTTCTTTCCTTCCATCCATGTGCGGGAACCATCAAGATATCAGGCGGCAACCAACGTTGACTGGGTAATGGGAGCACTGATGTTGATAAAACGCAGGGTATTTGAAAAAACCGGTGGGTTTGACGAAAAATACTTTATGTACGGTGAAGAGGTGGAGTGGATGAAAAGAGCGAAAGATAAGGATTTACGGGTTATGTATATCCCTCAAACTACGGCAGTGCATATTGGCGGGGCCAGTTCACCCAACAAGGCGCCGGCTCTGATCGGGGAAATTGTCAGCTGGAAGTATTTCTTCGCGAAATATTACCCGGGGTGGCAGAGGTTTGTTATGGCCATGTTCGTAACGCTAGGGTGTGCATTAAGGATAATTCTTAAACCTGAATATTCTAAGTATTATAAAGAGGCTTTAAAAAAGGTCTGGTAAGAATTGTCTAATACTATTGTGGATTTTGTCTTGCGGTTTATCCCAACTTGGAAAGAAAGTGGCCCGTGC
>CAYTYO010000039.1:987-4876 GCA_964441445.1 uncultured Gammaproteobacteria bacterium
AAAGGTCTGGCAATAATTCCCTAATACGACTGTGGCACCAAAAGCTGGGTGTTCCTCTACCTTCGCATGATAAAAATGATGCTCTTCTAATCCATTGGAACAGATTACGATTAAAGGACGCGGGTGTAATAAACGCAACCACCACCCAGAATATAAACCCCATCAGGAGAAAAGATAATTCAACTACGGCTATAACGTTAAAGAGTTGGTGGAGTTTTTTCTCCGTAGATTTGGTCATGCGGTTTATCCAGACTTGGAAAGTAATTGGCCGGTGCGGGCAATAAACCACATGAGGTAATGCTTAACCGGGCCGTTGTACCAAATACTGGAGGCAGTCAGATATTTTCCGGCAAGCTCGCCTGTTTGTGAGGAACTTTGACCATGTTCGTGGATAACAGTAAGCGTGGGGTTGAAATATATGCGCAGGCCGGCCGCACGAATACGCCGACAATAATCCAAATCCTCGTAATACATGAAGACTTTTTCGGTAAACAGACCAATTTTATTCAAAGTACGGCGGGGAAAAAACATACACGCTCCGGAAATGGCATTTACCGAAACCGGACGGTCGGTCGCGGGAGTAAATTTAGAAGTTATGCCTTTTTTGCCAAACCAAAACTCCTGCACACAGCTCGTTAGTGATGGTTCAGAAAAAACAGAACCCTGTGGCTTGCCGTCCGGATCGGCTAGTTTCGGACCCATGATGGCAGCATCCGGAAAATCGGCAAAAAAAGCGTGACCTTGATGAAAAAAATCTTTCGGGATGCGGGTATCGGGATTTAATAAAAGAACATAGCTACCCGTCGTAACGGCTAGCCCCTGGTTAACTGCTTTAGGAAAACCGATATTTGCAGGGTTGGAAATAATGCGAACGGATTTTGATTTAAATGAGTTAGCAACAGCAACTGAGGTGTCGGAGGAATTATTGTCGATGACGATAATTTCTAAATCCGGATATTGGGTGGCGAGAACTGTCTCGAGACAGCGGTGAAGAGATTGCGCAACATTGTAGCTGACGATGACAACGGATATTTTAGGCAGAGAAGACTTCATAATCAGATTTCGTAATTAAGGGTTTTTCGCTGCGCCGGAATTTAATTATTTGAGGTAATTTAGGCAATGCCATAATTAAGGGGCGGGCGAATCCGGGCTGTTTCAAACAGCGGATAAACAATGACCTGAAATGAAATGCCAAATTACCGGTATTAAGATTTTTCCAGTGACAGTAAAGATAGTTCCGATCCTTAATGCGCGTCAGTTCCTGGGGAGTAAAAGCTTTTTTAAATGCAGTTTCGCGAATATGGTTAACTTTGGCTTTTGGTGACCAAATCGCTATGTATCCTCGCTTTCTGGCACGCCAACCCAAATCCAAATCTTCGTAATAACCCGGGGTGAAGATGGGATCAAAACCACCCAACTTATCCCAAGCCGTCTTTCGGAATGCAGCACTCCCGCCTGAAGCCCAAAAGGATTGATGAGGCGAAGCGGATAACGGTCCGTTTGAGTAATGAAGGAACCCATTGTCGAGTTCTGCTTTGGCATACGAGTTTTGTTCTTCGTTAAAAGTAACGGCAAAGACCTCAGGGCTTTTAAAGAAAGATAAAGTATTTTTTATTAAATGCTTATCCGGAGTAACATCCTGGTTTATCAGAAAAACTATATCTCCCCTACAGGCTTTAAAACCTTCATTGACGGAAATGGGGAAGCGACAATTTTGAGTGTGAGTAATTAATTTTACGGAAGGAAACTGGGCGGAAATATTCGCGGCTGTTCCATCCGTTGAAGCATCGTCTACAACGACTACTTCATCAGCACCCAAAGCTAACACTACCGGAAGATTGGCAACCAGATAGTCCCAGCCGTTATAAGCAGGGATGAGAACCGAAGTGGTCATTGGCTTTCCTTATTTTTTTCGCTAAAGACGGCCAACAGATAAAAAGCGGTTGAAGCAAAAATTCCCCGAACTAACGAAATCAATAATTCGGCAGAGTAAAAACGATTAATAAACTGCGGGAAGGAAAAATCAAATCCAAATAAACCGAAATTAAGTGAAGTTTCAAAAGACAAAACTATATATACGAATGTGCCAATTAAAATCCAAATGGGTAAACGTGCCGATTTAGTCGTGGCATAGAGAATTGCGAATAACGGCATAACCCAAACAAACCACTGGGGATGAAAATGGGTGAAAGCGTAAAAAAGTAATAATGGAACACAAAGCCAAGAGACATCAGACATGGCGCGAGGCCGGAGATAGCGCCACCACAGGCTTAAAACCAAACCAAGAATAAACACGGGCAGGAATTGGGAACCCGAGATCATTATCTTGGCAAATAAAAGTTTGTCCGATTGAGAAGCCAAAAGTGCATATTGGCGAAAAGCCGGTGAGCCCAGATAAGGAATTAATGTCAGCACATAGAAACCTATTGCCGTCAGAGTATTCTTCCAAATATTTCCGGGGAGAAATGGCGCAAGTACAAGAATAAAGGGTTTAAATCCGGCCCCAAAACCGAGCATAGCTGACGAAAGCCAGGATTTTTTGGGTAGGAAGTAGACGGATAAAAGTACAAAAAGAGCCACAAAAATATCAAACTGACCCATGAGATATGAAGTGTAAATAGTTACCGGATTAAAAAGCCAGAAAAGCAGTCCAGCTGTTTTGGTTTTTTCCGTTAACATTTTATTCAGAAGAATGAAGCCGAAAATATCGGCAAGCAGGTACGGAAGTTTAAGCAAATACATTAGCCAGGGAAAACCAGGATCCAACCTAAGCCTGCCAATGTCGTTAATGAGAGTGAAGAAAGCCGATTGGGGATAGATATGGAATAACAGGCCGTTAAAAAATGCGTGGGTTAAATAGGCTAAGGGTGGGTAAATAAAGAGGTTGTCCCCATACAAAAGAACCAACGGATCAGTGCGTGGCTGACGACTGAGATAATCGTAAAAACTAAAGATCTCGCCTTTCTGAGCTACCAAGAATCCGGCTAAATTGACCGCCCGAAAGTCGGGATGAAGTGTCAAGGGAATAAGGACTAAACGAAGCAAAACGGCAATAATAATCCAGGGGAGAAATTTTTTCATTTTAGATTAATTAAGTTTTTGAAAGCATTATTAAATTCAGCTGTATCAAAAATTTTACTCTTTTGATGAGTTTTTTGGGAGAAGTCCGAAAGATTTGAACCGGAAATTAATTTTTGTGTTTGGTGTTCAAGCTCTGTAACGTCGGACCACAGAAAACCGTTTACTCCCGAGTCAATAATTTCCTTATGTCCGCCGAGATTGGTAACGATCGGTACTGCCCCGGCTGCCATGGCTTCCACAACTGTGATACCAAAGTGCTCCACCCGGGTCGGATCAACTTTTTCGTCAAAGCCGTAGCCGCTTGCAGACCAGAAAATACTAGCCCGAGCGTTTAATGACTTTAATTGATCAAATGAGGGATTAAAGATAATTGATATGGGTAAGCCCCGAGCTTGCAGCTTAAGCTCGGAAATAAGCTCATCTGCTACACCGACGTTTACTCCGCCGGCCAGCACCAATTTCCAACCCGGAATGCGGCGGTAAATATTCCGGAATGCGGAGATTAAAGTTAACTGACCTTTGGCCTGAGTAAGCAGAGAAAAACGCCCGGAACAAAGTATCATTTTCTCTTTTTTACCGGGAGAAAAAGAGCGCGTATCAACCGGCGGATATATGACATGACTGTTAACGGAAAATTCTGTATCAACAAACGACTTGGTAAATTTAGAGTTAACGACAAAGGAATAAAAGCGTGATTTAAGTAAGTTTTGCGGTTTCTTCCCACCCACATTTTTGAAAGGGAATTGTAGATGAATAAGTGTTTTGCGAGCAAAACTTACCGGTAGACTACCATCCGAAATCCAAAAAA
>CAYTYO010000040.1:0-3621 GCA_964441445.1 uncultured Gammaproteobacteria bacterium
CGTATTTTTCGCCCAAATTTCTTTTTCAAACCGGTCCGGGTGAAGCTTCATACGGAATGTTGCCTGGCAGGGGAGTAACCTACTTCACTGACATTTTACTTTTTCCTTTGGGAATTTATTATTTTCTTCGCTCCAAATCCAAAAACATCCTTCCGTTGCTTTTATTGGCTCTGCTCTCTCCGGTTCCGGCAGCTCTCACCAAAGGCGTGGGGTTTGCCGCTAATCGCACGGCTCCGCTCATTTTGCCGTTAACTCTGCTAACTGCTGCAGGCCTGGAATTTATTTGGCGCTCGTTTCGCTCCCGACTGCTTGTCGGGTTTGTGATCCTGATCACAATTCTGCTTTCCGTTTCCTACTTTTACCAATATCACAAAGACACTCCCAGTGCCACTGCTTTAGCTATGGGTTACGGCTGGGAAGGGGCCATATCGCGGCTGCTGCCCTTAAGCTCCGGTTATTCGGAAATCAGACTTAGCCGCAGCATGACCGAACCGCACATTTTCCTGGCCTTTTATTCCGGTTTTGACCCGGTCGTGTATCAGCAGGCTGCCGCTGATTGGCGGGTATTTGAAACTCATGGCTACCGTTTTCTCGATCAGATGGATGGTTACTGGCTGAAAAATTACCGCTTCGGTGACATAAACTTTGACCGCCCGGTAAATTTCCCCGTTTTATATCTTGGCCGCCCCACTGATTTCCCGGTGGGTACCGATTTTGAAGTTCTCACCTATTACCCGAACGGCGTCCCGGCCATAGTCATGGCTGCAAAGACCGGTTTGGATACCCTTAGTTTTCGGCTATAATCATCACATAGGATGAATTCTGCAAAGTATTGGCTTTTGGCGATAATTTTTACTCTTCCCGCATTCGGTTTGATGCTTCGCCCCGGAATATATACCATGCACGATCCACACCTTTTCCGGGTCCAACAATTTGATAGCTGTTTTCGTGCCGGTAATTTTCCCTGCCGGTGGGCCCCGGACTCCGGCAAAGGTTACGGTGAACCATTGTTTAATTTTTATGCTCAATTCCCGTATTGGCTGACCCAAAGTTTTAGGCTTTCAGGTGCCTCATTGATCGACTCCCTTAAATTAGCCTTCATTTTCTCGCTCATTACCTCATCAGTGGCAATGTATTATTTAGCCGCTCGTTTTTGGGGCCGGCTTGGCGGTTTGGTCAGTGCTGTTTTTTATGTTTTTGCCCCGTACCGGGCAGTTGATGTCTGGGTTAGGGGAGCCCTACCGGAAGCCTTGGCTTTTGTTTTTTATCCGCTCATACTTTTATTTCTGGACATCTATCTTTCCACTAAAAAAACTCTTCCTTTAGTCCTTTTCTCAATCGCTTTGGCCCTTCTCATTACCACACATAATTTGTCCTTTATCATGTTTGCGCCCTTCCTGTTTGTTTTTTGGGCTTACCGGACCATTCTTTCCCGCGACTGGAAAAACCTCTCCGGTTTAATTCCTGCCGGCATATTTACGCTCCTTCTTTCAGCTTATTATTTGCTGCCGGTCTTACTTGAAAGTAATTTGGTCACTTTAACCGAAACCGTTACCGGCTATTATGACTATCACATTCACTTCGCCACCCTTAGGGAATTGTTTATTTCCCGCTATTGGGGCTACGGTGCCTCACTCTGGGCCCAAAAATTCTTAAGCATTTCCGTAGGCCAGGTGCAGTGGCTGCTTCCGGTTGGTTTATCTACTTTATTAATCTTTCCCAAAATTCGCCGTCGGGTAAGTCCGTTGCCCTTTTTGCTCTTTGTTTTATTAGGCTTTATTGCGCTTTTCCTTACTCATGGTAAGTCTTCAGTAATTTGGAACAATATTTCTTTCATGAAATACATTCAATTCCCTTGGCGGTACCCAACCGTCGCGGTCTTTTTCCTGTCTCTGTCAGCCGGCGCCCTGGTGAAGTTTACCTCTCACCGAGCCCGAATTTTAATTCCCATTTCTCTAATTCTGGTTATTCTGACAAATTACATGTTTTACCGTCCTGACATCTGGAGAGATATTACCGATGCTGATATCGTTTCCGGTCCGCTTTGGGATGAAGGCCGCAGTTCCTCTCTTACCGATTTTTGGCCTAAAACAGCCCTGCGCCCGCCGGACACTTTTGCCTCACTTTCACCTGAGTTTATTACCGGCACCGGATCAGTTATTGCTACTGTTAAAAATTCGTCCTCTTTTACATATAACTTAAATATTCTTTCCCCTACGGCCAAAATAAGTTTTCCTGTAGCTTACTTCCCCGGTTGGGAAGGTTACCTGGGCGGGGAATCGTTGCCGGTTTTCCCTGACGGAGATTTAGGCTTAGTTACAGCCGACTTACCGGCAGGTGAACATCAGATCAACTTGAAATTTACTGACACCTCACCCCGCAAAACCGGTAATTTAATTAGTTTGGCAGCCCTGCTGTCTACACCGCTATGGTTTCTAAAAAAACGCATTGGTTAGTTCTGATTTCAGTTCTCGTCCTGGCTTCTGCAATGCGGTTTTTCGGCTTAACCGAAAATCCGCCCGGATTTAATTGGGACGAAGTTAGCCACGCATATAACGCCTATTCGCTCTTACAAACGGGTCGTGATCAATGGGGGACAGCCTTTCCCTTCCCCAACTTCCGCGCCTACGGTGATTACCCGACAGTCCTAAACGTCTATCTCACTGTCCCGGCGGTATTTTTATTTGGGCCTACCGATTTTGCGGCTCGATTTCCTCACGCCTTCATTGGTGTCTTAAGCTGTCTGGTTATCTTTATCACCGCTTACCTTTGGTCACGAAATAAATGTCTGTCGTTGTTCGCTGCTTTTCTTTATGCCGTTTCACCCTGGACGTTCTTCCCTTCCCGGGCCGTTTTTCAGTCAAACTGGACGGTCTTACTTCTCACTCTTAGTTTAGGTCTGTATTATTCTCGCCATAAATTATTAGCGCTCTTTTTTCTGGCCATAAGTCTTTTTGCTTATCACAACACCCGGATTTTTGTTCCTCTCATTCTGCCTTTTTTCATTTATTCCTTCAGAAGAAACCGCTCAGTCCTGATTGCCGGTATCATCACCTTTTGTTTATCTGTCATACTTCTATTAAGTCCCGAAGTACGTGCCCGCGGTTCCTGGGTCAGTATTATCGACTCCGGTGCTGTGGCTTATCTGGAAGAAAGTCGTAACTTGTCCCGGCTTCCACCCGTTCTTTCCCGCTTAATTTTTAACCGGCCCGTCTATTTTGTTTCCAAATTTACCCAAAACTATCTCGGCTATTTTTCTCCCCGGTTTCTCTTTTTATCCGGCGGCACTCAGTACCAATTCAGTGTCCCGGGTTTCGGGCTGTTAAACCCGGCTCTGCTGCCGTTCTTTTATCTCGGCGTCATCCTTCTTTTCAGACGCCGGCAATATCTTCTCCTGGCCTGGTTGCTCCTTTCCCCGGTTCCGGCCGCGCTGACCCGCGATTCCTACGCCGTTATCCGGTCTACTGCCATGATACCCGCGGTAATGTTGACCTCAGCGCTGGGTGTGCTGTCAGTATCTGGATGGTTAAAACGTATATGGCACTGGCTATTTTGGCTCGTGTTTTTACTTGTGTTCAGTTTGTCGGGTTACTACCACAACTATTTCGTCAGCTATCCGCA
>CAYTYO010000041.1:0-2560 GCA_964441445.1 uncultured Gammaproteobacteria bacterium
TCAAATCCCGCCCCCGGCTCAATTAATTTATGTTAAAAGACAAATTTTCCGCGGTTTGGTTATCGCATTCAACTATCGGCGATTACCTCAAGTGTCCACGCGCGTACTACCTTAAAAATGTGTACAAAGTACCGGGTACAAATCGCAAAATTGCCATAGCCAGTCCGTGGCTTACTTTAGGCCAGGTTGTCCACGGTGTAGTCGAGTCGCTTTCCCAATTGCCAGTATCAGATAGATTGTCCGTTGACTTACTCAAGGAATTTGCCACAAACTGGACAAAGCTTTCTGGCAAAAAGGGTGGATTTAGTAGCTCAGACGAAGAAGAAAAATTTCAAA
Organism: uncultured Gammaproteobacteria bacterium; assembly: GCA_964441445.1. Taxonomy (GTDB): domain Bacteria; phylum Patescibacteriota; class Microgenomatia; order CAZETR01; family Amesbacteraceae; genus XYB1-FULL-44-23. The sequence goes on from CAYTYO010000041.1 coordinate 337, forward strand.
ATCGGGGCATAAAAATGCTGGAGAGGATAATCGCTCACCCAGGTCCGATTGGTCGGCCAGCCATAAAAATTCGCCAGGAGCTGCCGTATTTTTGGCTCATGGATGAAGAAAATGTTATTTTGTGCGGAAAAATTGACTGGTTAGAATATCTTCCCGACAAAGATGGTGTCAGCATTATTGATTTCAAAACCGGTAAATACGATGAAGATCCGGAGTCACTTCAACTTCAGATTTATCACCTGCTCGCACTAAAGTGTCAGTCCAAACCGGTACTCGGGGTTAGTTATTGGTATTTGGACCGCGATGACGAACCAACTTCTGCCGCATTGTCTGATCCGGATAAAACTACCGCAACCCTTATCCCGATTGCCAAAAAAATCTCTTTGGCCAGGAAATTAAATCATTTTAGTTGTCCTAATTTACAAGGTTGCCGCGAATGTCTTCCGCTAGAAGAGATTATTAAAGGTCAGGCGGAATTAGTCGATACACGGGAAAACAAGAACGTCTATTATTTGCGTTAAAGGTTATGCGGCTTTTAAAAGTTTTCTTTAAGGTAAGTTCTTCTCTAATATTTACTGGCTTACTTGCACTTCTCTGCTATCTTTTTGCCATTAGAATGGGTATCTTGCCGGAAAAAATTCCCATCGCTGGCACAGGTTCGATGTATCCCACTTTTCCAAAAGGCGTTGGCACTGAGTCCGCTTCACTCTCCCGTCAGGTTGTTGCCAGACCCGAGATGAAGAGATTTCCAGGCGGCCTTCTTATCGGAAGCACCCGATTTTTTGCTCATCAACTTAACCGGAACGACATTGTCAGCTTTGAAAATGAAAAAACCAAAGAAATCGCCCTAAACGATACCGGCAAAACTTCCGGATTTGTAAAACGGGTGATCGGTTTACCGGGAGAAATAGTCGAAATCCGCGACGGTTTTGTATGGATAAACGGTCAACGCTTAGTCGAAGCTTTTACAGCCGTACCGCGCTCAACTTTCGGTGGAAAGTTTCTTCCCGATTGCCAAAAAATTGAGATTCCAGACGGATTTATTTTAGTGTTGGGAGATAATCGAAAAGCTTCTGAAGACTCACGAAACGAAATTGGCCTGGTTGCCATAACTGACATCGACCATGTTTTACAGTATAAGGATCAAACTCAGTACCACCAGCTTTGGCGGGATGCAGATCAGGATTATTTATTGGCCAATCACCCCGTATTGGACATAGACGAATATTTACGATTACTGAACCAAAAGCGTCGCGAAGCTGGGCTTCCAGCTTTAAAACATCAACCTAAGTTAGATGTCTCCGCACAAAAAAGAGCTGCAAACATGATCAAATACAATGATCTGTCCTTTGATGCTACGCGCAGTGGCTACACTATGGAAAAAAGTTTGGCCGAAGCCGGCTATTCAAATATCACTTGGGGGGAAGCCCCGGCCAGCGGTTACTACACTGCTGACGAATTGATAGAAAATTATTTTTCCTTCCGCGGCTCACGTGATTTTTTGCTAAATAAAGACTTTCAGGATACAGGTATCTCAGCCCGAATAGGGGAGATAAACGGCTGTCCCGTGCAAATAGTCGTTCAGCATTTGGCGGGATATAAACCGCCAAATTATAAAAAAGACGTCATCGACAGTTGGGCGAACGCTTTATCACAACTTAAAGATATCTTGCCCGGCTGGGAAAAGGCTAAAGACTATCCCAACTTGTACGATGGAAATCGCGAAGCTATCGAAGAGATTGTAAATATCATCAAAGAGAGAATTAACCGGTTAGAAGCTATTGTTTCGCGGATGCGGGCCAATCAATGGCTAACGGATCAGGAAAACGTCTGGTTTGATAATGACACACAGCTAAGTAAACGTTTAGAGGAGATTATTAAAAAACTTAACGGCTCTTAAGTCGTCGCCACAGTCGCTAAATGTAGATACTCAAGCTTTTTTATTTGTTGGTCAAAAATTTGTGGCTTTCCATATACTCCAGGTTCCAACCCGCTCAAACCGCTAACTTTTTCAAACTGTAAAATTTCCTTTAGCCCGAAGCAACGATGACCACGGCCAACTCGTAAAAAATCTAATCGGGGATCTAATTTTTTGCTTTCTTCGCCAAAATACCAAAACACGCTGGCTATCAAAACATTTATTCCACTCAAATCAACTTTCTGTTTATCAGCCAATTCTTCGGCACTTCTTCCCGCCACATTATGGGCTGAAGCATGTTGAATA
>CAYTYO010000042.1:0-419 GCA_964441445.1 uncultured Gammaproteobacteria bacterium
CTTCCCAATCGTTCCTAAAGCTGCATAAACTAAGACTTCCTTTTTCGATCTGTTTAAGGTCTCGTCCACTGTCAGATTATTCTCGGTAAGCGTCCCCGTTTTATCGCTGCACAAAACTTCAATCGCTCCCAAGTCCTCAATCGCCGAGAGCCGTTTTACCACCACTTTCCTCTTTGCCAACCTGGCCGCTCCGATAGACAACGAAAAAGTCGTTACTACCGGCAATGCTTCAGGAATTACCGACACGGCCAAAGCAATCGCAAATACAATCAGCTCCAGCGCACTGGCTGATTGTTGAAACAGCATGTTTACTCCCAATACCAAAGCCAATGTCGTAGCCACTAAAATAAGCACGAATCTACTGAACTTACCTATTTCTTTCTCCGAAGATCCGCCTTTTCTCGTCTCGGAAGACAATT
>CAYTYO010000042.1:429-1415 GCA_964441445.1 uncultured Gammaproteobacteria bacterium
CAAACATCTCCAGCTGGCGAGACTGAATAGCTTCACTAGTTTTCAAAGTTGCTGCACTTTCCCCGGTCAACACCGACTCATCTGTCACTAAATTAGATACCCATATCAATCGTAAATCAGCCGGCACAATATCTCCCGGCTCCAGTAACACCATATCCCCGGGCACTAAATCCTCCGTCTCCACCATTACCTCCTCACCGGCTCTGCTTACTTTTGATCTGCTTGCCAGATGTTTGTTCAGCAGTTTCACCGTTTGCTCCGACCTATACTCCTGGAAAAATCCTAAAAAGGTATTTAGCCCTACAAACAACAGGATCATCACCCCATCCGCCCGCTCACCTAAAATAAATGACAAACTAAATGCGCCCATCAGCAAATATTGAAACGGCGATTTCAGCTGCCGTATCAGAATTTGCCACCGGGATACGTATTTCTGTTTAGTCTGGTTTTTCCCGAACTCCTGCAGCCTCTTTTCCGCTTCCTCTTTAGTCAACCCCTGCTCCGCCGTTTTCAGCTCCGTCAAAACCTGCTGCGGAACCAACGAGGTGAATTCCAAGTATGTCATATAGTCAGTTTTCTTTATTTATACACGGCGCCGCCTCGGTAAACTCCGCCAGTGTATATCTGGTAATGCCCCCTATGACGGTTACCTCAGCCCCGCCGTTATACCGCTGACACCGAAATCTGCCGTTTCCTTTCCCTTTAAGCACACACCCCGCCGGACACCCCTCTACTCCTTGTACATTTATGATGTCTGTTAATCCTCCGCCTTTCCCCAGTTCTGCTCTCGCTGCCATGTGCTTATTTATGATCTTCCGGTCGTTAATGTCAATCTTCAAAAGATTATAAAAATGCTACAATACGGGAAACCATGGCTGCAAATTTCCACCAGTTGCTGGCCCGGATTAAAACCCTCTACCAGGATCATCACCAAGAATTGATTTACCACGGCTGGCACCATATAAACTTTGTCTTGAAAAAATCCT
>CAYTYO010000042.1:1440-1833 GCA_964441445.1 uncultured Gammaproteobacteria bacterium
ATTTTTATATGTTTGAATCTCAAGGTTCAGTGGCGCCGACACCAAACTGGTCAAAGCTGCCGCGCTCACTCACGATCTTAATTATCTAGTTGAGCCCAATTCCCCGCCTGAAACTGCCGCCAAGCTTAGATCAGAAATCCTCTCTCAGACCGGATATACCCAAGCGGAAATTAACCGGATCGAAAGTATTATCATGGAAGCCCATACTGCCTACCGTACTGAAAAAATTTCTCCCGAAGGTATGGCTTTAGCTGACGCGGATAACGTCTACAAAATTCTTCCCATCAATCCGATCATGTTTTCCGGGAAATACCTCGCCCAGAACCATGTCGACATTTACAAGCTGGCCCAAAAGATTACTTCCGAACAAAACCCCTTAATGGAAAAGGGTAT
>CAYTYO010000042.1:1843-2143 GCA_964441445.1 uncultured Gammaproteobacteria bacterium
TTTTTTAACACCAAACTGGCTAAAGAAAAATACCTGGACTATGCCAAAACAAATCTCCAATTATGGAACTCTCTAGTCGCGTCTTTTTCCGACCCTGATGTGGCCGAAATACTTGCTCTTGCCAGAGAAAACGGCATTATTTAATAAGAAAGCCTCACCAAATTCCTTCCCCCACTCAGCCAACGGAATTACCGCATTTTTAACGCACTATTCCCGCAAGGTCAAACTCTGGTAATCAGCTCCTCTTTTCTGCTAAACTACACCTCATGGCTTTTGTTCTCTCCATCATCCAATATCTGC
>CAYTYO010000043.1:0-1928 GCA_964441445.1 uncultured Gammaproteobacteria bacterium
GCCATTCGTTTTTATACCACCTGGATCATGCCGGAAACTAAAGATAGCAGTTTTAGCTGGTCAGATTTTATTTCCGTAAATAACGACGTCCTAATAGCCAGTTTCGGGAATTTTATTAATCGGACTCTTTCGATGGCAAACGGATCGGACTTGAAAGATCTTAAAAATCGAGATATTGACACAGAGATTCAATCGGCTATCACTGCCGCTTTTATAAACTCGAGACAATATTTAACAAAATGTGAATTCAAAAACTATTTAAACGAAATCATTACCCTATCTAACATTGGCAACAAATACGTAGATAAGTATCAGGTTTACCAACTCAAAAAAACTGATCCCGAAAAATTTCTCTTTCATCTTAATCAGATGATTTCCTTAATCATTACTTTATCCTATCTGGTTTTGCCCGTTATGCCGCAAGCTGCAAACTCCATATTTTCACTATTAGACATTAAAACATCGTCTCTTTGGCCTGAATTAGGTAAAGAGGTTAATCAGATTAGCAAAAATCTTAACTCAATATTAAAAATCAAAAAACCTTTACCTCTCTTTAAAAAACTTACTCCTGAAGACATTGAGGACTTTAAAGCTAAATTGTCAGCCAGACTTGAACCGAGAAAATAACTACTATTTTTTACTTCTTGAGGATATAATCATCACTATCGTTCGGGGCGATAGCTCAGTTGGTAGAGCAACTCCCTTTTAAGGAGACGGTCCAGGGTTCGAGTCCCTGTCGCCCCACTTTTGCAATGTCTAAAAAATTTATCATTCCCGTAATAGTAATACTTCTGCTTACACTAGTAGCCGTCGGTTATTTTCTGCTTAAGCCCCAATCAACATCCAAAGTTGGCGATATCTCAACTACCGCTATCTCACCCACACCAGCCACTGGAACCGTAAACACTTCTCCTCAGTCTGGTACCTTTAAGTCTTTTCTTTCTTTCACTTTTCCGCAGAAATGTACTTTCTCTTCTTCTGCTGATCAAGCAAATACTTCCGGAACCGTCTACTTGGATAACGGCAAGATGCGGGCTGATTTCTCAGTTAAAGCTGCAAACGAAACCACTTCATCCCATATGTTCGTGGATAAATCGGTTGCGTATATTTGGATGGATGGTCAGGCACAAGGCGTTAAAATTGCTTTTGACGCCCAATCCCAAACTACCAATCCCCAGGAAGGGACTGTTAATCCCGACACGGGTATTAACTATATCTGTGAACCCTGGACAGTTGATGCGGCATATCTGAAAACTCCGGAGAAAATGAAATTTATCGATCTGTCCAGCCAGATTTTTCCCACTACGCTTCCGTCAGGCGACTCCGAAGCCTGTGACGCCTGCGCAGGTATCACTGATGACCAGTCCCGTAACGTCTGCCTGACCCAACTTAAGTGTAGATAACCGTACCGATTTGTTACAGTTCGGCTATTTGATACACCACCAGCTTCCCACTGGGGATACTTCCGGCAATGACATCCCCTGACTTTTAAAAACCGATGCACTTCCTCCGTCCAAATTTACCGCGGAGTTAATAGAAATATTTTCCAGTTCTGCAGATTTCAATAGCACTTCAGGTAGTTCATCCAAACTCGGGCCGGATTGGGTCCACATCCCGGCCACAAAAAATGCAAAAAATTCTAAATTCCCTTGTGCATTTATTGCCATTACCATTCGTCTGGCGTTTTTTCCTCCCGGTGTAAGCAAAACCCCCTTTTTGTCTACAACTAACACTGGACCTGTTTGTAAACCGTATAGCACAGCAGCTTCGGGCTTACTGGCAGAAATAGTTGCGCTGTCATCTGTAATATGAACAAATCCGTTGAATAAAGTGCTTGTCTTTTGTCTTGAAATTTCTTTTCCGGAAATCTCCACCCACCCCAAGGGTTTGTAATCTGTTCCGTAGAAGCCTCCGTTAATTACCGATGT
>CAYTYO010000044.1:0-1714 GCA_964441445.1 uncultured Gammaproteobacteria bacterium
CGCGCTGACCCTGGTCTTTATAAAAGAAGTAAAAAAGCGCGCCTTTGGTTTTGCGCAAGGCATGAATTTTTTTTAACACCTGAATATATGCATCATGAACATGCTGGTTTAAAAGCATGGGGAGACGTTGTTCAAGCTGGCGAATTCTAAAATCCAGCGCTTCGGTTCTGGCCATAAGCTGTCCTTCCGGGGTTCTGGCTTTAAATGCATCCAAATCATCCAGATTATCCCATTCGCCGGATTGGATACGGGAACGTAATTCCTGTTCGGCGGTTTCTGAGGCGGAAGCAGAAGTGGCCGGGGGAGAAAAGCTAATCGGCGAAGTATCGACAACCTCGCCTTCCAGGACATTTTCATCCTGAACCTGCTGTTCATGATCGGCGTTAAGACGCCGAACGAGTTCGTCGGTTAAAACATCAGCAGTCAGAGTAGTGTCGGCCATATATGAATGAATGTATTTTACTATCTAAACCCAATTAACGGTAACTTTTTGCTTGAAGTTTGAACAGCTTAGAGTAGCCGCGATTGTGTTTTAACAATTCTTCATGGGTCCCCTGCTCAGCTACCCGGCCGTTTTCAAAGACAATAATCCGGTCTGCCCTGCGGACTGTACTGAACCGGTGGGAAATAAACAAAATTGTTTTTTGGGAGCCCAAAGAGATGATCTGATTGAAAATATCTTCTTCCGCCTGAGGATCAACGTTACTTGTCGGCTCATCCAAAATCATTACCGGTGCATCTTTGAGCAAAGTTCTGGCGATGACAATTTTTTGCCACTGGCCGGATGACGGGGTAACACCTTTATCGAAATCGCGACCAACCGGGTTTTCATACTTCAGCGGTAAAGATTCGATCCAGTCAGAGATTTGAGTGGCGGCAGCAACCTGTTTAATTTTGGGAAGGTTATTCAATAGGGATAAATTTCCGGCGGCAAGGATTTCCTTAACTGTTAAGCCAAATGCATCCGACTCCTGGAATAAAACCGAAAGTTTAGACCTAAAATCGGCGATATTTATGTCTGTTAACGGAATACCGTTAACCGTAATTTTACCTTTAGTGGGTAAGTAAAAGCCGCAGATGAGTTTTACGAAAGTGGTTTTCCCTACTCCGTTTTTGCCTACCAAGGCAATATTTTCGCCCGGATTAATAATCAGTGATACACCTTCAAGAACCCATTTTTCGGTATCCGGATATTTAAACCAAACGTCCGAAAACTCAATTGTTAAGTCATGGCCTGGGGGCAGAATTTGGCCCGCAGTTGAAGTATCAGGAGTGGCTAAGTTTAAGAACCAGTGCAGATCAGAAAGGTAGAAATAGCTTTCGTACAGCTCCATAAAGTTAGCGGTTAAATCAGTCACAGACGATTTAAAACTGGACACCGCGCGGATGTAGGCCTGGGCAGTTCCAATGGTAATATGGCCGATAATCGCCTGGAAAGCAAAGATAGCATCAAATGAATATGAAATAATGTTATCGAATAAACCAGCGAAATACCCCCACGAACGCCAGGAGCGAAGGAGCTGTAAACGCAGGGAAATAATTTCGTCGGAGTAGTTCCAAACTTTACGGGCCAGATACTCGTGAATACCTAAAAGTCTGGCTTCAAGATACGAGCGAACACGGCCCAGAAAGTAATAATAGTAGTTGCGTTTGCGATGGATAGTCGTGATCTCGGTATCCAAAAGATAATCGCGGCGGATAAAAATCCGGTCGA